>NZ_JBSFLQ010000012.1:0-188730 GCF_053599115.1 Streptomyces sp. NPDC001020
GGCGACCGTGACGTCACGGCTGCCGAGCGTCTTCTCGTGCGCCTTGTCCGCCTTGATGGCGGGCAGGTCCCACTGCAACGACTCCAGCGGGTCCTGGCCGTCGGCCGCGGCCGCCTGGGCGCTCGCGACCTCCTCGGCGCTGAGCACCTTCGGCGCGCCGACATCGGTCGTCGACTGCGCGGAAAGGGGCGCGGTGCGGGTGGCACCGGCCGACTGCACGCCCGGGACCTTCCGGATGGTGCGGGCGAAGTCCGGGTTCGAGGAGTGGACGACGATCACGCCGATCTGGTCGTACGCGATCACGATGCTGCCGCCCGCGTCGGCGATGGCCTTCTTCACGGACGCCGACGGGCCCTGTCCGGTGGCAAGGTTGACGATGTAGCTGAGGGAGGTCGCGTCGGCCGTCGTGGCCGTCGGGGCAGCCTCGGCCGCCGACGCTGTGACGTTGGGTAAGACGGCGAGGGCGGTCGCCGTGACCATCCCCAGCGGAAGGGCGACGAGGCGACGGGAACGCGTGCGCAGCGCTGTCATAGAGGTCTCCAGTTGGTTCGCGGTACGGATGGTATGACGCGCGCCAGGGCTCAACGAGTTGATCGACGGGGTTACTTGACCGTCCGCAGGGCGTTGCCGGCAGAAGCCGTAGAGCCCGTTCACGCGCTTGTTGCCCGCGCAGGTCGCGTCCGCGACGCCGTCGCCGTTGTAGTCGTAGAGGTCCGTCGGCAGGTCGGGTTGTCCGTCTGGGCCTTAAGACGTCATCTCATTTGCATCGGTAGGTTGTTGGCCGTGGTGGGGTTGTCGTCGCTGCCCGGGCGGTTGGCCAGCAGCCCGACCCGCGGGAGGCCCGAACTCACCCCACTCAAGGAGTGTCACCAACTGCCCTTGTCGGCGCTGGCCGCCGAAGACGACGAACTCGCGCGGTTCTGCCATCAGTTGAGCTGGATCAGTCCCACCGATCCTGCGGGCGTCGTCCCTCCGCCCCGCCGATGAACCCTCTGGCGCGTGCTCAAAATGGTAGAGATGTGGTTGTCGTTGAGTGGGAGGACGAGAACCACGTGGATGTGTATGAAGCCGTGGACAGTCGCCGGGCCGTGCGGGCGTTCAGCGATGAGCCGGTACCCAAAGAGGTACTCGAACGAGTGCTGGCGGCAGCGACGCGGGCTCCGTCGAGCGGGAACCTCCAGCCATGGCATGTGTATGTCGTGACCGGCGAGCCATTGGCCGAACTGAAGAAGCGCGCGACGGCCAGGGCACTGGCGGGAGACCCGGGAGATGAGCGGGAGTACCCGATGTATCCGGCCGAACTGACCTCACCGTATCTGGGTCGCTTCTCCGCCGCTGCCGCCCAGCGGTACAAAGCGCTGGGGATCGAGCGCGACGACCCCGACAGGCCCACGAAGATCGCCGCCTTGAACTCAGGGGCGTTCGGGGCGCCGGTCGTGCTGTTCTGCTACCTCGACCGGACGATGGGGCCCGGACAGTGGGGGGATGCGGGGATGTACTTGCAGACGGTCATGCTGTTGCTGAGGGCGGAAGGGCTGCACAGCTGTCCCCAGGTGATGTGGACGATGTATCGCGAGACCGTCAGCCAGACAGTCGGAGCCGATGACGATCTCGTGCTGTTCTGCGGGGTTTCGGTGGGATTCGAGAAGGACGACGTGCCCCGGCTGCGTACCGGACGAGCGGACATGACGGAAACAGTGAGCTTCATCGGAATGTGACCGCCAAGCGGCCAAGTTCCGCAGGACAGCCCATGAGCCCCCTACGGAGGGACCCACGATTGATCTCGGGGCGTGCTGGTCTGCGGGTCCGGCTGAGCGGTGGATCAGCAGGCGCGAGCGTCTCGATGTTCCCGTTCTCACCGACCAAGGATCAACCACACGCTGGTCCAATCTGTCGGAGGTGTGACGCCACTCCTTGCCGGCAGTGCCTTCGACTCGCTCCGCCTCGACGCCGTGGCCGACCAGGAGGCGCTGCGCCAAGCCTACGGACTTCCCTAAGACTCGGCTGTGTGCAAGCTTCAGGTCGTCGTCGACGCCAACAGCTGCCTGGTCGTGGCCACGGCCTGCCACTTCCCGGCAGCCGCGACGACTGCCGCGCTGTCAGCTCGCGAGGCCCGGCATACGAGCGCGAGCGCCTGGAGCTGCGCCGGAGCCGTTCGGGTGCGCGGACTTCAGCAGCGCGGCCACGCCCTTGCACGCATCCGCCGCACCCGTCCCGGCTCGCCTGGGACGAGAAGTGGGGCGGCCCTGTCTCCGTCCACTCCGACGCATCCGTACTCGCCGTCCGTCTCCTGCCGGGTCAGCGACGGCCGCGCCACGCGTGGGCCGTCACGATTCCGTCCGCTGTGGTCGTCGCTGAAGGGATGCTGTACGAGAGTAGGGCGTGAAATGCGCGGGGGTGTGGTCGATGGGCAGGTCGGGGCGCCATGCGGTGAGGATCTGGGCGCTGCACACGAACAGGCCGTCGGGCAGCTGGTCGAGCGGGTACCACGCCCAGTCGCCGACCTTCTCGTCCGGTTGGGTGGCCGGCCGGCCCTGCCAGGAGTTGACCAGGGCGCCGACGGTGAGGCGGACGACGTCCTCGACGTGGTCGACGAGTGTGCCCAGGAGGGTGATGTCCTCGATCCGGGCGCGCAGGCCGGTCTCCTCGGCGAGTTCACGGATCACGGTCTGTTCGAGGGATTCGCCGGGCTCGACGGTTCCGCCTGGAAGTTCGAGGGTGCCGCGGTGATGGCGGCCGAGCAGTACGCCGCGATCGCTGAGGACGATGGAGCCGACGCCGATGGCTGCGTGCGGCGCGGGAGGGCGCGTGGTGCGGGGGCGGCTGGAGCGGCGTGCGGGCTGGTGGGGCAGGCGGCGGGCCCGGATCAGCTGCTGCACGACGGGCACGCTCTCGCCTGGATGATGCAGCAGGTCGATGGCCTCGACTCGGAAGCCGTGCTCGGTGAGCAGGTCCTCCCAGAGCTGCGGTGCCAGGACCCACATCCGGGTGGGCAAGGGTGGGTCGTCCCTGAGCCGGATCATCTGCTCGCGCGGCTCGACCACGGCAGACGGGCCGCGGCCGTGCAGGTCGGTGTGCAGGAGCGAGAGGATCAGCGGTGCACCGGGGCGCAGGCCCTCACGCAGGGCGGGCAGAGCACGGTAGGGGTCGATGAAGGCCAGGGTGCCGATGGCGTACGCGGCATCGAAAGGCTCGGCGCCGGCGAGGTGGTCGACCACGTCGCCCTGCACGAACTCCACGCGTGGAACGTCCCCGTGGGTGGAAGCAGCGCGCTCGTACTGAGTGGGCGACAGCTCGATCCCTGTCACGTGCGCGCCGTGGTCCCGGGCGAGGTGCACGGCGTGGTGGCCGGCCCCCGAACCGATGTCCAGAACCCGTCGGCCGGCGATGTCACCGAGGACCTCGGCCCCGGGGCCGACGCCCTCCCACAGAGCCCAGTTCAGCTGCTTGGGGACGGGCGGCATGTATGAGCGGGTCAGCTGGCGCTGTCCGTAGACGGTCCAGGCTTGTTTGTTGAGGTCCTCGACGGACATGGGAACTCCAGAATCGTGTGCGGGCGGCTTCAGGCGGAACCGGTGACGAGGTACTGCGGGCCGTGTCCGGTGCGGGACCTGCGACACATGATCTAAACCTTCCCCACCTTCTACCGAGCTGTGCAAGACGCCCTGGCCCGGCAAGACGGACGTCGTCGCCCACCAGCGGCCCTACTGATCCACCAGGAAGAGTTCAGCCCGACCTCGAACTCATGGCGGCCCCGGGAGTCGCTGATGAAGAGATACCCGCGGCGGCAGTGCCGACTTCACCGCTGCCGATCTGCGTGAGTCGCGGTCGGTGCGGCAGATGGCGCGGCGAGCCCTGGACCTGGGCGGCGGCCGGGTCGACAGCCTGGTGAACAACGCGGGCATCTATCCCTTCGCCCTCACCGAGAATGTATCGGAGAGCGAAATCGACACCGTCTACGCGTTGAATATGAAGGCGCCGTTTCACCTGGTGGCGGAACTCGCGCCGACGATGGCAGGGCGGGGCGGTGGTGCGATCGTCAATGTGAGCACCATCGTTGCCGCGTGTGGGGTCGCAGGCCTGGCGTTGTACGGGTCGAGCAAGGCTGCCGTGGAGCTGATGACCAAGGCGTGGGTCGCGGAGTACGACCCGCGCGGGGTACGGGTCAACGCCGTCCGTCCTGGGGCGGTGCGCACCGAGGGCACGGCGGGCATGGGGGAGTACCTCGACGCCTTGGCCGCCCAGGCCCCGGCCGGTCGACCGGCCGGGCCGGAGGAGATCGCCGAGGCAATCGCCTACCTGGCCAGCGACGCGGCGAGCTTCGTCCAAGGCGTTCTGATGCCTGTGGATGGTGGCCGAACAGCCGTCTGCTGACCCGTGTGCGGCTCGCATCCGGACACCGCATCAGTGCTCGGGGGCCCGGCCTCCAGACGTTCGACTTTCTCGGCTGCGACGTCGTCGCGGCGCGGGCGACGCTTCGCCGACTACCGTCAGTCTTCGGTGACTACTCGGATGACCGTCTTGCCGGGGGTGCGTTTGTCGGGGACGAACGCGGCGGGTGCTTCGGTGAGCGGCCGTACGACGCCGACGCTTGCCTTGAGCCGTCCGTCCCTCAGTCGTGTTGCGAGGTCGGTGAGCCGAGCGCGGTCTGGTTCGACGACGAAGAAGACGGCCCGCCCCTGCTGGGGCTGGATCCTGGGCGGCATGGCGATGGTGACGAGGGTGCCGCCGGCGCGTACCAGGGCGGCCGAGCGGTCGAGGACATCGCCGCCGATCACGTCGAACACGACGTCGACTTCGCCGACATGCTCCAGCTTCTCGGCCTCCAGGTCGAGGAACGCGTCCACGCCGAGCGCGAGCGCCCTGTCCCGGGCGGAGGCCCGACCGGTGCCGATGATTCGGGCACCGACCTCGCGGGCCAACTGCACCGCGATCGAGCCGACGCTCCCTGCGGCGCCGTGGATCAGCACGGTCTGCCCTGCGGTGAGGCGGCCGTGGTCGAACAAGCCCTGCCATGCGGTCAGCCCGGAGATCGGCACCGCGGCGGCCACCGTGTGGTCGATGTCCGCCGGCAGTGGAGCCAGGTTGCGGGCCTCTACCGCGGCGTACTCGGCGAGTGTGCCATTGCGGGTCCAGTCGGTCAGGCCGAACACCCGCTGGCCGACACTCAACCCGGTGGTGCCGTAGCCCAAGTCGGCGACGACTCCCGACAGCTCGTGCCCGGGCACGCTCGGCGTCCGGTCACGGCCTGCGCGGTCGGTCCACGTACCGGGCCATTCCAGCTCTCCAGGGGTGAAGCCCGCGGCGTGCACGCGCACGACGACGTCATTCTCGGCCGCGTAGGGATAGGGCATGTCGTCCGTCAGGGACAACCCCGCGATACCGGTGTCACGGTCTCGAACAGTGATGGCTTGCATGACAGTTGCCCTTACTCGTCCGTCCCGGTCAGCCATCTCACCAGGGAGACGAGGCGACCCCTTCGAAATGTGACACATCGATGTACTGGCCTGCCGGCCGACGATTCCGATCGCCGGTCCCGTCTGTCTGGCCAAGGTCCGCTGATGCATCGAGCACGAAGACCGCGGAGCCAAACACGGCCTCAGCCACAGGACGTTCGGAGGTACTGGGCAGGCACCGGCACTACCAGCCCCTCCCCAGCAGGCCACACATGACACCGAGATTGAGACGGGCCTACAGGGAGCTACTAGGCATAGACATGCCCGACGAACTCCGCGACCTGGTGGTCGGTGAGGTGATGGGCCAGGTCCGCCTCGCTGATCATGCCGACCAGTCTCTTGTTCTCGATCACTGGAAGTCGCCTGATCCGGTAGCCCTCCATCTGCTCCAGCACGTCGCTGATGTCGGCGTTCGCGTCGATCCAGCGTGGGGTCCCCTCGCACAGTTCGGCGCATGTGGTGTCGGCCGGGGCGCGGCCACTGGCCACGCACTTCACCACGATGTCGCGGTCGGTGATGATGCCGCACAGCCGCTCGTTCTGATCGCTGACCGGTAGAGCACCCACCTGGAAGTCCCGCATACGCTGAGCTGCCTGTTCGAGTGTTTCCTCCCGGTATATCCAGTGAGCCCCGGGATGCATGATGTCCTTGGCCGTGGTCATGACCGCCTCCTGACTGAGTGCGTTCCGTGACGAAGAAACCGCCACTCCCATGCTCACCTGGCGTATGCAGGTAGCGCCACTGCAACGAGCCGACGCCTTGTGCGGGCCTGCTCGGACCGCCAACCCGCCGGTCTCACTCTTTGCGAGCCGACGGGATAAAAGGCAGCAAAATGGGCAATCGGAAGGCATGCGGAAACTGGGTCTTCCAGATGCCGTACGTGCCTGTCTGTTCGACATGGATGGGGTGTTGACCAAGACTGCGGCAGTGCACGACGTGGCCTGGAAGCAAACCTTCGACGACTTCCTGCGACGCCGGGAGGGCCCCGATTTCCGGCCTTTCGATGCGGGCGCCGACTACGACGAGTACGTCGACGGTCGTCCGCGCGCCGATGGCGTACGGGCCTTCCTGGCCTCGCGCGGGATCGAACTGCCCGAGGGCTCGGACGACGACCCTCCGGAGCTCGACACGGTCCACGGTCTCGGCAACCGCAAGAACGCACTGCTGCTGGAGAAGATCCGTACCGAGGGGGTCGAGGCGTACCCGGGTTCCGTCCGCTACGTCGAGGCCGTGCGGGCGGCAGGGCTGTCCACCGCCGTGGTCTCCTCCAGCGCCAACGCCCAAGACGTCCTGACGTCGGCCGGGATTGAGGCGCTCTTCGACCTACGGATCGACGGTATCGTCGCCGCCGAGCGCAAACTGCCCGGCAAACCGCACCCGGACACCTACCTCGAAGCAGCACACGACCTGGGTGTCGAACCCAGTGCGGCCGCGGTCTTCGAGGATGCGCTGGCCGGAATGGACGCCGGACGGTCCGGCCACTTCGGATACGTCGTCGGAATCGATCGGGCAGGTCAGGCCGACGCGCTGCGCGAGCACGGCGCCGACACCGTGGTGGGTGATCTCGCCGAGCTGCTGGGGAACAGAATGTGATTACTCATTCCGATTACGTGGTCGAACCCTGGTGTGTGCGAGAGAGCGGGCTCGACTGGGACGTTCTGGCGCAGAGCGAATCGGTCTTCGCCCTGTCCAACGGTCACATCGGTTGGCGCGGCAACCTCGAGGAGGGCGAGCCGCACGGCTTGCCCGGCAGCTACCTCAACGGCCTGTACGAGCGGCATCCGCTGCCGTACGCGGAGGGGGGTTACGGCTTTCCGGAGTCCGGCCAGACGGTCATCAATGTCACCAACGGCAAGCTGATCCGTCTGCTCGTCGACGACGAGCCGTTCGACCTGCGCTACGGAGTGCTGCGTTCGCACGAGCGGGTGCTGGATCTGCGTAGCGGGTTGCTGCACCGGACCTGCGAGTGGACCTCACCGGCCGGCAAGACCGTACGGGTGCGCTCCGCTCGGCTGGTCTCCTTCACCCAGCGGGCCATCGCCGCGATCGCCTACGAGGTGGAACCGCTGGACGACGAGGTGCAACTCGTTATCCAGTCCGAACTCGTCGCCAACGAGGAACTGCCCACCCTGAGCGGTGATCCGCGGGTCGCCGACGCCCTGGAATCCCCGCTGCGGTCGGAGGAGCACAGCACTCATGACCGACGGTTGCGGTTGGTGCACTGCACCAGCTCCAGTGGCTTGCGGGTCGCCGCTGCCGCCGACCACATCGTGCAGGGCCCGCCGTCTACCCAGACAGCCGCCGAGAGTGCGGGTGACGTGGCCCGGCTCAACGTGATCACCGATCTCCAGCCCGGTCAGACGCTTCGTCTTGAGAAGTTCGTCTCCTACGGCTGGTCGGGCGCGCGCTCGCTGCCGGCCCTGCGGGACCAGGTGGAGGCCGCGCTTGCTGGCGCTCGCAGCAGCGGCTGGCAGGGGCTGGTCGACCAGCAGCGGGCGTTCCTGGACGACTTCTGGGAGCACGCCGATGTCGAGGTCGACGGTGACGCGGAGATCCAGCAGGCCGTCCGATTCGCTCTGTACCACGTGTTGCAGGCCGCCGCGAGGGCTGAGCAGCGGGCGATCCCGGCCAAGGGTCTGACCGGTTCCGGATACGACGGGCACGTCTTCTGGGACTCCGAGATCTTCGTCCTGCCGTTGCTCAGCTTCGTCTACCCGGGCTGCGTCGCCGATGCCCTGCGCTGGCGCCAGGACACCCTGCCCGCGGCCCGTATTCGTGCTCGTCAACTGGGTCTGAGCGGCGCGGCCTTCCCTTGGCGGACCATCGACGGGTCGGAGTGCTCCGGATACTGGCCCGCCGGCGCCGCCGCCTTTCATATCAACGCCGACATCGCCCATGCCGTGCTGCGCTACCTCTCCCTCACCGATGATGTGGAGTTCGAGCGCGAGACCGGCGTGGAACTGCTGGTGGAGACCGCCCGGTTGTGGCACTCGCTCGGCCATCACGACTCCAACGGCCGATTCCATATCGACGGGGTCACCGGGCCCGACGAGTACAGCGCGGTCGCCGACGACAACACCTACACCAACCTGATGGCCCAGGAGAACCTGCAGGCCGCCGCCGATGCTGCCGAGCGTCACCCCGAGCAGGCGGCCGCCCTCGACGTCGACGAGGCGGAGACCGCAGCCTGGCGGGACGCGGCCAAGGCGATGACGGTGCCCTACAACGTCGCACTGGGCATCCATGAGCAGTCAGCGGGGTTCACCAGCCATGAGGTGTGGGACTTCGCTGCCACCGGTCCCGACGACTATCCGCTGATGCTGCATTCCGCGTACTTCGACC
Source organism: Streptomyces sp. NPDC001020 (assembly GCF_053599115.1). Lineage (NCBI taxonomy): Bacteria > Bacillati > Actinomycetota > Actinomycetes > Kitasatosporales > Streptomycetaceae > Streptomyces > Streptomyces sp. NPDC001020. The sequence continues at coordinate 8,799 of NZ_JBSFLQ010000012.1, forward strand.
TGTACCGCAAGCAGGTGATCAAGCAGGCGGACCTGGTGATGGCGATGTACCTGCGTGGCGACGCCTTCACCGAGGAGCAGAAGACACGCAACTTCGCCTACTACGAGCCGCTCACCGTCCGTGACTCGTCCCTGTCCGCCTGCGTCCAGGCGGTGATCGCCGCCGAGGTGGGACATCTACGCCTCGCCTACGACTACCTCGGGGAGGCGGCGCTGATGGATCTGGACGATCTGGAGAAGAACACCCGCGACGGCCTGCACATCGCCTCCCTGGCGGGCTCCTGGATCGCATTGGTCGCCGGTTTCGGCGGGCTGCGATGCCACGAGGGAACCCTGCATTTCGCTCCCAGACTGCCCGAGAACCTCAGCCGGCTGGCTTTTTCCGTCCATATGCGGCAGCGGTGTCTGCGAGTCGAGATCACCAGTTCTCAGGCCACGTACACCATGGTGGAGGGAGAGCCGCTGCAGATCAGTCACTGCGGGGAGTTGATGACCATATCCCGCGGCGCCTCACAGTCACGGCCCGTCAAACACCTGGCCGCCCTGCCGGAGCCCTCCCAACCCCCTGGACGTCGCCCGGGACGCCCCTCGCCTGTCCGACCTGACGGTGACCTGCCCCGTCGCCCAGCCGACGCGAAGGGCTGAGCGACGTGGGACCGACAGATGTCAATCACCCCCCTCCGGCAACAGCCATCCTGGAAGGCGCTCGAACAGCATCACTCGGAGATGGGAACGATCCATCTGCGTGAGTTGTTCGCCCAGGACCCGGGCCGCGGTGAGCGCATGTGCGCGGAAGCGTCGGGGCTGTACCTGGACTACTCCAAGAACAGGGTGACCGACGAGACGGTGCGTTTGCTCTGTGATTTCGCCCGTGAATGCGGACTTGAAGAGCGCAGGGAGATCATCCTTGACCGCGGCGTCCGCCGTCACACGGACGCCGTTATCTGCCGCTTGCGCTACCGCGTCGATGCTTCCCGGTAGTCGATACCGACCGACAGCCACCGCCGGCAGGATTGGCTACAGCAGCACGGCTGGCGTCAGGCGCGCCCGGTTTCTGGCTTGCTCGGCCCCTGCCGCGGTCCGCGCGTCCTACTCCGAACGTATTAGCTCTACGAGAACCTCTGCCTCGCTGTGCTCCAGATCCTTCGTCGCGGTCAGCAGCGTCACGGGCTCGGTCCGGGCCTCCTCACACAGGTGACGCAAGGCCTCGGCCCGGTCCGGTTCCGTCAGCTCGGTTTCGTAGCGGCGCTTGAATTCGGCGAACTTGGAAGGCTGATGGCCATACCAACGGCGCAGCTCATTGGATGGCGCCACCGCCTTGAGCCACTCGTCCAGATGGGCCCTTTCCTTGGACAGGCCACGAGGCCACAGCCGGTCCACCAGCACCCGCCTGCCGTCGGACGGTCCGGCCTGCTCATAAACGCGGCGCGCGCGCACCTCCCGCATGACACGGTCACCTCTTCTCGAGTCCCCGACGACCGCTCCGCCCGCGCCTTGGCCCGCCAGGTGACGCGGTCCTAGTGCGTGATTACCTCCAGTATTACCTCCGGCCGATCGTTTTGCTCGTCATGGGAGGGGGACGCCCGGGGGACGGTGTGGAAGCCGTTAAGGATGAGTCCCGCCTGTGCGGACTACTGGCGATCGAAGATCTACGCTGGAAGGTAAGGATCGACGATGGCCGAGGCTACGTACGATCCGGCACTTCCCTGATCAAGTTCCTGGTCGGGCCGTGTCCTGAAAGGAACCGGAATGGTGAAGCAATTCGCTGTTGGAGACCATGTCAGATGGAACTCCGAAGCCGGATAAGTCGAAGGTGTTGTCATTAAGAAGCACACACGCGACGTTGATTACAAAGGTCATGTGCATCACCGCTCTGAAAGTGATCCACAATACGAGATCAAGAGCGACAAAACGGATCACATCGCTATGCATAAGGGAGGAGTCCTGACGAAAGTTTAGCCAGGTGAATGCATCTGTGCGGTGAGGCACTTGTGCAGGCCTCAGCTTCCGTTGCGGTCTACGGATCACCACGCTCGTCCCGTCTGGCATTCCGTTCATGAGCTCCATCACTGGTGGATGACACGCGGTCATAAACGAGCAGCCCGTCGGCGCGCAACCGGGCGCCCGCCGTCGGTCGGTGCTCGGTGAGTCGGCCGTCGTGGGCCAGGTGCAACACGCGGGCATGGCGCGCGAGGACGGCGAAGTCGGCGATGATCCGCCGGTGGCAACGCCACCATACGGACTCACCGCACATCACGGCTGTACGGACGTCTGCCGCCTGCTGCAGCAACTCGTCCATGGCAGCCACGAAGTCCGGGTTGCGGGTGTAACCGGCGTACCCCCGGAAGGAGGCGTTCTCCCAGAAGATGTCGGGGGAGTCCGGGGCCACTTTTCGCCAGCCCCCCAGCCGCTGCTCCCACCGGTAACCGATCCCTTCATCCGGCAGCCACCGTCTGAGCGCTTCCCGGCCCACATCGGGGTTGCGACGGCTGCCGGGCGCGGTCCGCACGTCGACGACGGCCCGTACGTCAGCACCGTGCAGAAGCACGGCCAACTGCTCACGTTCCGCAGTGCCATGCCCGAACGTCAGCAAAGTCACGAGGGCCGTCTCTGCTGATTTAGGGCGCATCATGGCTGGGCCTGCGTCCCAGGGGGCGTCCTCCTTTGGCACGCCCGCGGCCAGATGCGGTCGACGAGCGTCAGCTTGCCGTCCTGCGGGGAGGTCTCTTCGTAGACTCGCTGGCAGGTGATCTGCTTGGCCATGACGGAACCTCCGGACCCATCGGTCAGCCCGACCAGGGCGCCAGTCGATGGCTGGCGCTGCAACGACACCGATGGCATGCCCAATTTGGACATTTTAGCTATTTCGGCGGGATAGCTGGTGTGAGCAGGCGTGGTGCCTGACCGTCGGGAGAGGAACACGGCATGCGCAGCAGCAGACGCCGGGAGGAACAACAGGAATTTCCCCTGGTGACGGCCCCTCGGGCCCATACAGTGCGGGATCTGGACTCGGTGGTTGCGACCTGCCGGGCCTGCCCGCGACTGGTGGCCTGGCGGGAGGAGGTCGCCAGGGTCAAGCGCAGGGCCTTCATGGGCTGGGACTACTGGGCGCGTCCGGTGCCCGGCTTCGGACCCCCGGACGCACCACTTGTGATCATCGGGCTGGCACCGGCCGCGCACGGTGGCAACCGCACCGGGCGCATCTTCACCGGTGACCCGTCCGGCGACGCTCTTTACGCCGCCCTGTACGACATCGGGCTGGCCTCCCAGCCGACCGCCACCCACCGCGACGACGGAATGGAACTGTACGGGGTACGGATCACCGCTCCGGTGCACTGCGCTCCTCCGGACAACCGGCCCACCACCATTGAACGCGATACCTGCCGCCCCTGGCTCGTCCACGAGTTGGAACTGCTGCGCCCGACCCTGCGGACGTTCGTGGCCCTCGGCGCGTTCGCATGGCAGGCACTGCTGCCCGTGCTGGCCAGCGCCGGATGGCGGCTGCCCCGACCGCGCCCGGTCTTCGGGCACGGCGCCGAAGCGCTGGTCGTCGACCCACTGGGCGAGCGGGAGGTGTGCCTGATCGGCGCCTACCACCCCAGCCAGCGCAACATGTCCACCCGCACCCTCACCCCCGCCATGCTCCGCGAAGCGTTGCTTCGGGCCGCAGCGATTGCCGGGCTGCCCACCTGTAGCTGAGCGCGGCGTGTGAGGCGCCTGAGCGCAGCCGTTGACCGGCTACATGCTGAGCAACGGAGTCGGGCCAAGCGTACGATGCGTGTACGGTCAGTGTGTCGGTGCAGACACGGCTGGGGCCACTGATGGCAACCGCTTGCAGCGACGCACAATACCGCTGTGCTCGCAGGCGGAGCGCCGGTGGCGCCGCCGCTTCGCGGAGGACGTCGAATAGGGCTTCTCGACAACTGGCTTCTCGATGACCGAGAACGGTGCCGCCGCTACAGAGCACGGCGAGGTTCACCAATGCGTATGCGTTCCTCGCGTGACGCCGTGCGCTGCGTCACATCACTACGCCAGACAGGCGGCTTACCCGCGACAGCCACGCCCTCGTCGCGAGGGTCAGAGCGAGCGCGTCTGTTAAAACAGCGATCTGCTGGAGGTGTATCGCTGTGACATGTGTGGATCGTCGAGACATCGGGCTGTTCCTTCTTCGTCTCGGGGTGGGCGGGCCGATGTTTGCCCATGGAACACAGAAACTCTTCGGCTGATTCGGGGGTTCCGGCATCAAGGGCACGGCGGAGTTCATGGAGGAGCAGGGCTACAAGCCCGGGAAGTTGAGCGCTATCGCCGCCGGGGTCTCTGAAGCGGGCGGCGGGACCCCGCTACGAACTGAACACCATCTACGGCATTGCCGCTGCCGGTATCGCTTTGACCGGACCGGGACGTCTCTCCGCGGACCACGCGTGCGGGTATCGCCTGGACCGCCCCTGGATGCCCCCTGCGGCGCTTGCCGCCGCCGGGGCTCTCGCGGCTCTTGTGGTGGGGGCACGGCAGGCACGGCTGCGTGAATCCCGGAACGCATCCGAGTAGAAGGCGCCATCTGGATAGCCGAACTGCCCGTCCCGGCCATGTGCGCGCCGCGGCGTGCGCGTGCGCAGCAATCGGATCACGCTCACGGCTCAGCGCCGTGTGTCACGGGCACGCGGGAGTAGAGGTCCAGGCGAAACTGCGTTCATGAGCCGCGTAACCGACGAGGACCTGGCCCTCATCCCCGGGAACTCCCTGATCACCAAGTCCTCGGAGGAAGGCCGCGCTCTGGCCCTCACCTTGGCTCGGCACACCATTCACAACATCCAGCCCGACTTGGATGTCCTCAAGGGCGGGCGGCCCAACTACGCCACTACCCCGGACAGTCTCCTCCACGCGGCGCAGGTTGTGGCTCTCGAATTCCGGACCATTGCCGCAGCCAACAACTATTGGCGTGGCTGACTGTCGCCGCAGGGCGCGAAGGCGCAGGAGCCGACCCGCGGTGCGTTTTCCCAGTACGTGTGGCGAGACCCGATGAAGATGTGGAAGAGGAAGAACGGAAGGACCGAGGGGATCCGGCTGGAGCTGTGCGACCTGTGTGGTGCCACCTTCGCCGAGAGCGAGGCGATGCGTGGATACGTGCCCGACTCGTCCTCCGTGAACTCCGACAGCGACTGGTTCGACGGCCTCCGGCTCATCACGGCGTGCAGCGAGCCGCACTTCGCGGTCGTGCAGGAGATCTACCGGCACCGCCCGTTCACGTACGAGGAACTGTGGGTGGCGAAGATCACCCGGGCCCTGACCACCGGCCCGCCCGTCCTCACCATTGAGGAACTGGGATGTCGGACCGGACTGCACGAACCGGAGATCAGACGCGCCATCGCCTGGCACAACGTACGCCCCGGGCCTCGGGGTAGGCGCGAACCATGAGACTCCACGAGCGTCTGGACCGCTATCAGAGAAGTCACCGCTGGGTGGGGCTGCCGCTCGCCGTGCTGTACAAGTTCTATGACGACCAAGCGCTGTACCTCGCCGCCCTCCTCACCTACTACGGCTTCCTCTCCCTCTTCCCGCTCCTTCTTATCCTCGTCGCCGTCCTGAGTACCTTCCTCAGTGATGACCCGGTCCTCCGGCAGCGGGTCCTCGACTCGGCCCTGAGCGATTTCCCCGTCATCGGTGACCAGCTCGTCCGCAACATCCACTCCTTCCACGGCAGCGGAGTCGCACTCGCGGTGGGCATCGCGGGCAGCCTCTACGGCTCTCTGGGCGTGGCCCAAGCAGCGCAGTATGTCCTCAACAAGATCTGGGCAGTGCCCCGGCACGCCCGGCCGGACCCGCTCCGCTCACGGCTCAAGGGACTGCTGTTCCTGCTGATCCTCGCACTCGGACTGTGCGCGTTCACTCTGCTCCCCGTGGCAGCCTCGCAGACGTTCCTGTTCGGCGCACGGCTGCGGGGCGGGGCCTGGTTCGCCGCTACGGTGGCCTCTGTGTTCTTCAACATGTTTCTAATCCTCGGTAGTTACCGCTTGCTGACGCAGCGGACGCTGCCGCTGCGCGGGCTCGTCGTGGTCGCGCTCGGCGCTGCCTGCGCGTGGCAGGGGCTGCAGTGGGCGGGAACCTATTACGTCAGCCATGTCCTGCGCGGCGCCACAGCCACCTACGGCATGTTCGGCGTCGTCCTGGGGCTGCTCGCCTGGCTGTATGTGGGGGCACTCATCTTCATCGCGGCGGCGGAGGTCGGAGCCGTCCGGCTGCTGCGGCTGTGGCCGCGGAGCCTGCTGACGCCGTTCACGGACCGGGTCGACCTCAGCGTTGGTGACCGTCGTGCCTACCGGTCCTACGCTGTTACCGAGGCGTTCAAAGGCTTTCAGAAGATCCGGGTGGACTTCGGGCCGCCGCCGAAGCCTCGGCGCGAGCAACCCCCTGACGACGACACCTCAGGTCAGTGAGCCTGCTTACCGGACCCCGGCTCAACTCACGGATGGCTTCCCGCTCTGAGAACCAGGGCGACACGCATCGCTTCCCGCCGTCCTGCCATGACCGCAGCCTAGTGCGGCGCTCCGGAAAGGCGGCACCATCCTTGTTAAAACGACTCCTTCCCTTGGCGCTGGCGACGTTCGCCGTCGGCACCGACAGCTACGTCATCGCGGGCCTGCTCCCCGCCATCGCCGCCGACCTGGGTATCCACACCGGCAGCCGGTCAGTTGGTGATGGTCTTCGCCCTGATGACGGCGTTGTCCGCGCCAGTGATGGGGGCCCTCACCAGTGGCCTGGATCGGCGGTCGGCGCTACTGATTGCATTGGGCGTGTTCGTGATCGGCAACGCCGTCACCGCGTTGGGCACCAGTTACGAGGTGGTGATGGCCGCCCGCATCGCTACTGCCGTGGGAGCGGGCACCATCAACTCCGCCGCCTCCAGCACGGCGGCGGCCATCGCTCCGCCGGAACGCCGTGGCCGGGCGCTGGCCTTCGTGTTGGGTGGCCTGACCTTGGCGACCGCGCTGGGGCTGCCGCTCGGCACGCTGATCGGTCGCGCCGACTGGCACGTCACCCTGTGGGCCGTCGCCGGGGTCGGTCTGCTGGCGGCGTCGGAATCGCCGTCGGCCTTCCCCGGGTGACGCTCCCCGCCGCCTCGCTATCTGACCGCCTGCGTCCGCTCAAGCAGGGCCGCGTACTTGCACTTCTACGGTAACTTCACTGGCCTTTCTGGGTGCCTACACCCTTTACACCTACATCGCCCCGGCCCTGCGGGGCGCCACGGACGGCAACGAGTCGCTACTGATCCTGATCCTGCTGGCCTGGGCCATCGGCATCCTTGCCGGGAACATTACCGCCGGACGCCTGGTCGACGGTCACGACTCCGCCCGCGTCCTCACCGGTTCCCTCGCCCTTGCCGCGCTCGCTCTGGCGCTGACCCCGCTGGCGACCCGTGCCCTCGTGTCCACCCTGGTCTGGGCGGCGGTTTGGGGCGTGAGTGTCGGCGTCATCGTCGTCCCGCAGCAGCACCGGCTCATCGCCCTCAGCCCCGCCGCCGCGCCTGTCCTCCTCGGTCTCAACTCCTCCGCGCTCTACGTCGGGATGGCCCTCGGCGGCGGTTTCGGCGGGCTGGCACAAGAGTGGTTCGGGTTGGCTCCGGCCAGACTGGGACTGGTGGCTGCCGGCGTCACCGTCCTGACCCTCCTCTGGCACCTGGGAACCGCGCGTCGCCCAGCCACGCCCGCCCCTGTGGCGTCAGCGCCGGGCTCGGTCAACCCTGAGAAGTCCAAGGCGTGACTGGTCCTCCTCGTGGTGTGCCTCCGGGACCAGTGCTGGCTCGGGGGTACGCGGTTCGACGCCGGCAGCCTCTACGTGCGCGAGCACATCTGCTCGGTCGCGCGGACGTCACCTGTCGGCCGGGGATTCACTGGGGTTTTCTCAGTGGAGTCATCTTCGTGGTTCGGTGCTGTTCGGGTCGATCGGTACGCAACGGAACAAGGTCGCATCGGCGCGATCAGACGTGAACCTGGCGGGACTTATGTCTTCCCACGCGTAGCTGATCACGTCTGGTCGCGCAGCGTGTTGAGCTGCTCTGCCATCCGGCCCGAGTAATCGTCAAGACCTGTGGATCAGCTGATTGCTTCAGGCTGCGTTGGCGGCACGGTCTGAAGGTGCTGGGCGGCCTCGGCTGCGGTGAAGGAGGAGGCGAAGGTGAACGCGCGCGGGGACGGCCCGTGCGCCCGCAGGTCCGCCAGCCGCTCCAGGGCCTCGCTGACGGTCGGGAGGTGACCGGCGGGGATCCACCAGAGCACCAGGTGCGCCTCGACGTGCCGCTCGAACCATTCGCGGCGCCGCCGCATCACCTCCAGGTGTCCGCTGCGGTAGGCGAAGTCCCACAGGGCCTCCTGGGTCTCCCACACCGACAGGTTGACGATGACGTCCTCGCCCGCCGGGCGCAGGCCGGTGGCGTCGGCCGCCCCCTCCTCCACGAGCCGCCACACGAAGCCGGGCGCGCCGTCGGCGGCGGCGTTGACCGGGTCGAGCATCTCGACGAACGGCGCTATGCGCGGGTCGTCGAGGGGATGGCGGAGCGTGGCGACGTTGAGCTCGGCTAGGTGGGCGGCATGCGCGGATTCGGTCATGGCCTCATCCCAGCACGGCCCGCTTTTCTATGTCAATCATGATTGTTTTTAGAAATCTCGACCACTACGCAACACTCCCCCGCTCGGGCGTCCATGCGGGCGCGGACGGGACCGTCCGTGCCGAGCAGCCCCTCCAACAGCGCGAGATTCATGCCGCAGACGAGCGGCGGGAAGCGTTCGGCGACGGCATGGAAGGGGCAGTTGCGCATACGGACGACGCCCGTGGCCGCCCCGGTCGTACCCTCGGCGTCTTCCAGGTGTGGTTCGTAGCCGCGGGCGGCCAGCATCTCCATGGCCTCTTCGAGGCCGCCGCAGGGTGCCGCCGAGCCGCGCAGGGCCTCGCCCCGGCGGCGCGCGGCCGCGCACAGCCCGGCGTCAAGACCGGCCTGCTCGGCGGCCTCGGCGAGCAGCTCGGCGGCGGTGCGGTAGTCGCGGGCGGGCAGAGACACCGCCCGCTCAGCCCGCGCCCGCGTGTACACCTTGGCGGGACGGCCCGCCCCCGGCCCCGAGCGGCCCGTCAGGCGGCGGCTGCCGCTCTCCAGCAACCCGGCCTCGGCCAGCCTGTCCAGATGATGGGCAGCGAGTGTGCGCGCCACCCCGGCCGCCTCGGCGGCCTCGTTGCGGCCGACCTCGCGGCCCTGCGCCGCCACGTACTCGTACAAGCGGCGCCGCACCGGATCCCGCAACACCGCGATCGCGTCGATGTCCTTCACCCGGCCATTCTAGGAACAACACAGGTTGGAGATAGAACGGCGGGACCCGGCCCCGGCCAGCGTGCCCGACTCCATCACGCACTGGCTCAGGCAGAACAAAGTGGGCGCACCCCGCTACCCAGTAGAGTTACCAGGGGGCGGCGAGCAATTGTCATTCCTATGGATCGTGGGGTTGTTCAGGCCGCGTGAGCCTCGGGTCGCTCGACGAGGTGGCCGTTCTCGAAGCGGGCGCCACCTCGGACGAGGGCAACGAGGTGGGGTGCGGTGACCGCGCGCCAGCGTTCCTGGGCGGACTCGACGAGTTTGAACACCATGGCCAGAGCTGCGGCCGGGCTGCCGGCGCCGCGGGTGACCTTGGTCCGGAGTTTCACGGAGCTGAAGGTCGACTCGATCGGGTTTGTCGTGCGCAGGTGGACCCAGTGCTCGGCGGGGAAGTCATAGAAGGCCAGTAGTTCGTCCTGGTCGTCAAGGATCTTCTTGACCGCCCTCGGCCACTTCGTCCCGTAGGTCTTCGCGAAGTCCTTGACAGCTTTCTCGGCGTGGTCGCGGTCCTCGGCGTTGTAGATCTCCTGCAGGGCTTTCTTCGCGCCGGGCTGCGCAGATTTCGGAAGCGCGTTCGCAACATTGCGGACCTTGTGGACCCAGCAGCGCTGATGGCGGGCGGCGGGGAACACCTCGGCCAGAGCCTTCCACAGGCCCATCGCGCCGTCGCCGACGACCAGTTCGGGGTCCCTCATGCCGCGCCTGCGGCAGTCGCGCAGCAGGTCGGCCCAGGACTCGGTCGACTCCCGCAGTCCCTCGGCCAGGGCGATCAGCTCCTTCGTGCCGTCGACGCGCACCCCCATGAGGACCAGGACGCAGGAGTGGGCCTGTCCGAGGCGAACCTTGGGGTGGACGCCGTCGACCCACACATAGACGTAGTCGCTCGCCGACAGGTCACGGTCGGAAGGCGGCATGATCGGCCTGCCACTGCTTCGTCAAGCGGGTCACCGTCGCCGGCGACAGGCCCGCCGAGCCGCCGAGGAACTGCTCCAGCGCAGGAACGAAGTCGCCGGAGGATAGTCCGTGCAGGTAGAGCAGGGGCAGCACCTCGCTGATCTTCGGGGACTTGCGGCACCAGGGCGGCAGGATCTTCGACGAGAACCGCATCCGCTCACCGGTCGCCTCATCGACGCGCCTGTCGTTGACGCGGGGTGCGGTGACCTCGACCGGACCGGCGGCCGTGGTCACGGTGCGGGGCCGGTGGCGGCCGTTGCGCACGACCAGACGGCGGCCTGCCTCGTCACGCTCGGCGGCCAGCTCGGCTATGTACTGGTCGACCTCGGCCTCCAGCGCCGCGGCGAGCATCCGCCTCGCGCCCTCACGGACAATCTCGTCGATCAAGGAGCCGGGCTGCGTCGTGCCGTCCTCGTTGACTACGCTGAGCGTGGGCGTGCCTTCCCAACCCGCGTTCCAGCGCGGGCCTACTCGGTGACCTATCGATCACTCGGGAAGGTACGCCCTCTCACGTCCAACCCGAGGCCGATCCACAGATCTTGAGCATTGCTCCGGCCCCTCGCGACTCGCCCTAGCCGCGCAGCCCGTACACGCCGTCGAGCCTCACCCGGCTCCCGTTCAACAGGATCGCGGTCGGGTACTCCAGCAGACTTCTCGCGGACGCGATCTCAGTCTCGACCGTCACCACGTCATCCCATGGCACGAACCGCGTGCGCCACAGTCCGTAGCTGTGAATGCCCTCCGAGGACACCCGGATCCGCTTGGCGACAGCCCGCCAGGTCAGCGATGCCCAAGCCACCGCCACCGCCCCATAGAGCCAAGGCCTTATCGCCGAAGGCGCACCCTCAGTACCGCCCAAGCCGAGCAGGGCCAGCAGCTGAACCACCAGCGCCATGCATGCATTCGACCAAGGAACCCTGATCAACATGCCTTTTGAATACCCACGACGATCTATCCCCGCACCATTCACGGCTTCACCATGTCCGACACCGACGCCTGTGGCGCCCCGGGCTGAAGCGCAACTGGGAATGCCTGCTCCTCCTCCTGGACCGCACCCTGGCCAACAGTTGAGGCTCCAGCTTGGATACCGCCCTGAAGTACACGGCTCCGGAGTCCTAGCTAGCTAGTGCTCTGGCCGCATCATAGGGTCGTCAGGTTGGCCGTTGATGCGGCAGAGAGAAGAGCGGATGTGACTGGCGAACTACGTGAGATCCCACTATTGGGCGGTCCGGTGAGGTTCCGCGGAGTGCTGGATCTGGAGCGAACCGAGACTGGCGTGCTGCCATGGCGGTTGCCTACTTGGGCCCGGGTGCAGTTCCCGGATGACTCCGTCGAGCGGATGGCTACGTTGTCGTCGGGGGTACGGCTGGCCTTCGTAACGACCGCGACATTGCTGGAAGTCGAAGCGCTCACGACCGTCACGCAGTACGAGGGCAGTGCCGAACACTCTGGGCCCGGAGCCTTGGAGCTCGTAGTCGACGGAGACTTGTTGCGCAGGGAGCCTCTGGCCGCGGGCAACGTGTTGCATGTGTCGGCTGGGCGCCGCAGGACGGTCCCGGGTCCCTCCTGCCGCATCACGTTCGGTCAGCTGCCGCCGGGAGAGAAGGAGATCGAGCTGTGGTTGCCGCAGCAGTCTCGTACCGAGCTTGTCGGCCTGTGGGCTGACGCCGCGGTTGTACCGCCGCCAGCCACCGGTCGCCGCAGCTGGCTGCATCACGGCAGTTCCGTCAGCCACTTCCCGGAGGCTGACTCACCTGCCGACACCTGGCCGGTGATCGCCGCGGCCCTTGGCGGGGTGGAACTCGTCAACCTCTCGCTGGCTGGTAATGCCCGGCTCGATCCGTTCGTGGCCCGTGCGATCCGAGACGAGCCGGTCAGCCTCATCAGCCTCAAGCTGGGTCTCAACGTCGTGACTGGCGCATCATTCCGGCGGCGTTCCTTCGGACCAGCGGTGCACGGGTTTCTCGACACCATCCGTGAGGGCCACCCGGACACCCCCTTGCTGGTGGTTTCCCCGGTGATCTGTCCCCCGGTCGAGGACACCCCCGGCCCGGTGACGCTCACCACCGACGGATGCTTCACCGCGCTCGGCACGCCCGCTGACATCCCGAGCGGGGCGCTCACTCTCAACGTCGTACGCGATGAGCTGACCCGCATCGTGACCGCTCGCCAGGTGCACGATCCGAACCTGCACTACCTTGACGGCCGTGACCTGTTCGGCACAGACGACATCCCTGACCTCCCTGATGGCCTTCACCCCAACACCGCAGGCCATCGCCGCATCGCCAAACGGTTCGCCGAAATCGCCTTCACGCATCCGGGCCCATTCGCCTGAGGGGTTTCAGCGCGCTTGTATCAGGAGGTGCTTTTTGCCCCAGGTGGCGTCGAAGTCCGCGAGCCGTGTCCGGGCCTCTTCCTCGTTCACGGCGGTGTATCGGGGTTGAGATCGCGGGCGACCTCGGCCCAGTCCGCAGTTGGAGGAGCTTGTCGAAGATGATCCGGTCGCTGATCCGCCGGCGGTGGCAGCCGAGCGGATGGTCCGGATGGTACTCCGGCCGCTCAGGAGGCCATCCTCGGTTTCAGGCCGACCCATGCCGTCAATCCGGACAGCTTCACCTGGGCCGATCCTGTCGACGAGGTAGATGTTCGCCGTGTTCGCCGAGGCGTCGTACTCGACTCGCATTACTCTCCGGATCGTTCAAGCCGGATGGGGCATTGGCGAACGGTCTCCGCCGCAGGCTACTGACATCAAAGATCGTCAGGATAGTGCCTGAGTCCCGGAGGTTGATGTACGGTCCACTCACATGCGTAACAGACATGTTGCCGCGTGGACTTCGGCCGTGGCCGCCGCACTCATGGCGGCTGCGACCCTGACCACTCCTGCGGCCGCCGCCACGTCCGCACCGTCCGCCCCCACCGTCTCCCGGGACTGCCCGCAACTCTCGACGAAGCTGCCCTGGTACGGGGAGAACCGGGCGAAACTCCAGCGCATGATCGACGAACGCGGAACCTGCAACGGCCATCACGGCCCGCGCCCTGTCGCCGCGTTCGACTGGGACAACACCGTCTCCAAGAATGACGTCACCGACGCGACCATCGCCTGGGCACTGCGCCACGACAAGATCCTCCGACCCGCGCGCTGGAAGGACTCCAGCAAGTGGATGACCGATGAGGCCGACCGGGCGCTCACCGCAGCCTGCGGCACCGACGTCCCCGTCGGCGCACCCCTGCCCACCTCCACCGACACCGACTGCACGGACGAGATCTTCAACATCCGTGAGTCCGGCAAGACCATGAGCGGCGCCGCCGCCTTCTCCGGCGAGTGGGACCACCGGCATACCGTGCCCCAGTACGCCTGGGTCCCGCAGCTCTTCGCTGGGCACACCGTCCCCGAACTGGAGTCGTACGCGGCAGCCGCCCGCAAGGAGGCCCTCGCCGCACCCGTCGGCGCCACCCAGAAGCTGGGCACGCACACCATCCCCGGCTACGTCCGCTACTACGAGCAGCAGCGCGACCTGATCCGCACGCTCCAGCAGGCCGGGTTCGACGTCTACATCGTCTCCGCCGGCTCCGAACCAGTCGCCGAGGTGTGGTCCAAGGGCGTCGGTATCGACCGCAAGCACACCATTGCCATCCGCTCCGTCCTCGACGAGCGCGGCCGCATCACCCCGTACAACGAGGGCTGCGGCGGTGTCCCGATCAACAAGGGCGAGGCCATCCCGTACATCGACGGCAAGCGCTGCTGGATCAACCAGGACATCTTCCATATCAAGGGGAAAGCGGCCTGGGAGAAGCAGCGTTGGGACAAGCGGATCGCGCTCGGCGGCGGTGACGCCGACACCGACGTGACCTTCGTCGGCGACGCTACCGGCGCGCACCTCGTCCTCAACCGCAACAAGAACGAGATCATGTGCCGCGCCTACGACAACGCCGACGGACGCTGGGTCGCCAACCCCATGTTCATCGAGCCGCTCCCGCAGAAGCAGGGCACTTACCCGTGCTCCACGGCCGCCTGGAACCGGCCTGAGGGCGGCTTCGGCCCGCTCCTGCGTGACGACGGGTCCGTCGTGCCCGACCAGACGGACTCGGTCCACGGAGTCTGAGCCGCAGGCCCTGCTTTTCGGAGCACGGCTCTTTTCCGGAGTGCTGATCTTCCGGGCGGCGGCCTGAATTCCCCGGAGGAGCATGTCGCCGCCGCCCGGCTGGTACCCGGGCTCCCAAGGTCCCGTCCTCCGAACGCTGGTGGGACGGGGTCGCGTGCACTCAGCACCGCAGGGACCGCCGGTCCCGCCTCTGCCCCTGCCGCAGCCCCAGCAGCAGTCCGGCGGCGGTCGCGGCAAGCTCGTCGCGTCAGGTCCTCACTGGTCCGGCCGTGATTCGAGACAGATGAGTGTCTGCTGCCCGGTGGCGATGAGCGTCTTCTGCCCCTCTTCGTGACTGAATACCTGCAGTTGGCAAACCGTCAATGTTCGGCCGGACCTGAGGACGGTTCCCACAGCCTCGATGTGGTCGCCCGCGGCCGGGGCCAAGAGGTTGATCTTGTATTCCACCGTGAGCACCGTGGAGTTCTCCGGGAAGAGCGTGAAGGCCGCGTAGCCGCCCGCGCTGTCGGCGATGGCGCTGGTGGCGCCGGCGTGGATGTAGCCGTGCTGCTGGGAGACTTCCGTTCGTCTGGTCAGCGCGATATGAACACGGCCAGGAGTGATGTGCGTGATGCGGGCGCCCAGATGACGCATGAGTCCTTGCCGGTCGAAGCTGGCCTGAATGCGGGCCTGCACTTCGGGGCTGACCTGGTCCTGTAACGTTTGTTCTTTCACGTCTCTCCTCGCATTTTCGTCATCAATGGTTGCGGCCTTGTGAGCCGAGACTAATTTCGACCTTCCTCTCACCGCCAGCGAACTGCGGTGGTATCCAGTGAACATGACGGCGCCTCACCTCACACGCGGCCATGTCCAGGGCACAACTGCGACCGGCCTCGGCGCTCCGCACCCGTGGCCGCGTACGGCGATGCCGTCTCGCGTGCGGGAAGCGGGCCCAGCCCTGCACCCGTCACGTCGTCATGGTGAACACCATGGGCCGTGCGAGGGGCCCTCGGTGATCGGTGCAGGGAACCAGGTCGTGCGCATAGCGTGGCAGGCGGTTGACGGGCAGCCACTTCCGGGCTGCTCACTGCCGTATCTCGGCGCCACGGGTCGTCGCGAGATTTCAGCGCAGGGCCACACCTCCTTGACCCCCCGGCCACCGTGTCGTCGTTCCGCTCCATGGCATGTCGGGTGGGTAGTTGGCAGTACCAGCCGTCGCGTATCAGCAGCTTCCGCACGGCGTGGATCGTTTAGGTCAGGTGGAAGCGCCAGCCGATCAGCGCCTTGCGAGGTCCGTGTTCGTGCCCGGCTCGACCTCGCTCGGGAACTGGTGATGAGGAACGGCGGTTATGAGCCACCAACCGGCAGGCCGGGGGTGAGCCGCACCCAGTGAGTCTTCCGAATGTTGTTATTGCCTGGTACCTCGAGCGTCGCCCTCGCGTGGGTGTCACCTACATCGCCTCGCGAGAACCAGGCCACTCGTTCCTTGGTCGTCGAACACTACTTAGCGTCTCCGCCAGTAGGTAGTGGCAGGAAGAACGGTTGAGCACGTTACGCCTCGGCGGTCTGGTCAGACTTGACCCACGGCGTCAGCCGTCGTCAGCTCTCGATAGCCATCCGAACACCAAGAAGGACCAGCACAGTGCCGGAGACCCGCTCGAGGCGCTGGCGTACCTTGGCTCGGGAGATGATCTTCTTCATTCGGCCGACGAACCATACATACAGTCCGTAGTAGCCGACCTCGAAGACGGCCCAGAGGGCCGCCAGGCCGATCATGGTGGGCAGATGAGGGGCGCCTGCGGGAACGAACTGTGGGAGGAAGGACATCGCGAACACTGCGGCCTTGGGGTTGGCGAGGTTCAGCAGTAGGCCCGAGCGGTACGAAGCCCAGCCCGAGTGCACTGCCTGTGCGTCCTGGCTCTCCTCTTCTCCCTGCTCGCCACGGGCGTCCAGCAGCGTCTTGATACCGAAGCCGACCAGAGTCACGGCACCGGCGATCCGCATGATGTCGTACGCCAACTGGGAGGCCGCGAGCAGTGCGGTGAGCCCGAGTGCCGCAATGACACCCCAAATGAAGACGCCAGTCTCATTGCCCAGCACAGTGAGGAAACCGGCACGCCGGCTGCGCAGGGACTCTCGGATGATCAGCATTGTGCTCGGGCCGGGTGAGGCCGCGATCAGGGTGCAGGCGCCGAGAAAGGCGAAGAGGGTGCTCAGCATGCGCCCCATCGTGGAGTCCCGCTGCCGATCGTGTCCATAGGCCCCCTTGGAGGACGGGGGCGAGACTATCGGATGCGGTGGCTGCGGGGCGGGCACCCCCGGAGATCACGAAGCAAATAGAACCCCGTGCTCAACTCCGTTGCCCCCACGCCATCAAACACCCCGGACTCCACGCCTACTGGCGGACGCTCTGAGAAGCTCGGACATTCCCGTACGACTGGCGACGGCTTCGACCCGTCCCCAAGCCGTGGCCGGCGGCGTCCCGCACGCGGTGCGCCTACCGGACACCGCGTAGGAGGTCGTGTCGTGCGTCACTGACGATCACACTGCAGTAGCCAGGTTTCTCAGAGGATCAAGGAGCCGAAGCGTCCTGGTCGTCCGGGGAGGGCGGCGGTGATGCCGAAGTGGTACGGCGGCGCATCAGGTGGCGCGTGACCAGGGCGGCCAGGACAAGCGCCGCTGGGGCCAGCAGGTACATCTCGTAACGCTGAATGGCTGGATACAGGGTGCTGATGTGATCGCCGGCGAGTGCTCCGAGGGTCACCCAGCTGCCCACCCAGAGCACGGCGCCGAGCGTGTTGAAGGCGAGGAAACGGCGCCAGGGCATCTTGCTGAGTCCGGCGATGATGCCGTTGGCCTGGCGCAGGCCCTCGATGAAACGCGCAACGGTGATGACCTTGCCGCCGTGCCGGGTGAAGAATGCCTCGGCCTTGGCGACCCGCGCCGGGGTCAGCAGCACGTAGCGGCCGAACCGTGCAACAAGGCGGCGGCCGCCGTAACGGCCGATGAGGAAGCCGACGTTGTCGCCGCAGAGGGCCGCGCCCACCGCGATCACGGCAACAGCGATCACATTCAGCCGCCCTGCCCCGGCATATATGGCGGCGGCGATCAGTACGGTCTCCCCGGGAACCGGAACGCCGAAGTCCTCCAGGAAGAGCAGTACACCGACCGCCGAGTAGCCCCAGTGATCAAGGACCGGCGCCAGGTCGGCGAATATGCCCGGCAGTGGGGGTGCGCTCATCGTGGTCACCTGCCTTCGGCGAGCCTACCGGGCGGGCTGCGTGGCGACATCCGGTGCGGCGGCCAACAGCGGCCGCGCAGCGCGCTGCGGCCCGGAGGCAGTGCCCGGCGGGGTAGCCCAGCGACGCATGGCGCGATCACCACATGCCGGCGGCCCCATCGCTCCGGCGCCGGTATCTATCAGGCAGTCCTCACCGGTGTGGGCGCCTCAGCCGCTGGCCTGGGCATCTACCCTGCGTACCGGCGACCCGGCGAGCTGACTCTGCCCGCGGCAGCCCCCGTAACGTCATGCACGCCCTGCCCGTCCGGACCGGGCGGAGAGGAGACCTCGGGACGGTGAGTTCTTGGACGTCGCCGATCGGGCCGTCGCCCGCGGCGACACCGCGACTCGGGCTCCGTCGAGATCATGCGGGGCGACCTGCTCGCATTGCTACGCAAGAAGGCAACGTCGAAATCCTGTTCGGTCAACTGATTCCGTTGGTGGACGGCGGCGGCCCGCTCGGACCGATGGCCTTCGGTCGCTCCCCAGACACGGCTGGCTGCTGACGGCAGGGCGCTGGAGGCTTTGTGGACCGGAACGGTCTTGTTCTGCTCAGTGAAGCCTGAGCGGCGCCGGACTAGCGTGTCACACGTACGCATGGTGCACGACCTCGCGGAAGGTATCCGGGACGGCGTCCTGTTCACCGACGACATCCGCTGCCCGGTGCATGTCACCGACCTGGCTGCCGCCCTGCTGGAACTCGCGTCCTGCGGCGCGGTCGGCGTTCACCATGTGGCAGGAGCCGACGCCATAAGCCGTCAGGAACTTGGCATCCTCATCGCGCAGCGCGACGGGCTCGACCCCTCCCGGCTGCCCACGTGCCTGCGGGCCGACAGCCCGTTCCCCGGGCCGCTCGACGTCCGCCTCGACAGCCGCGCCACCAGTTCCTCGCTACGGAGGCGTGAACTCCTCCTCGAAGCGGCGCATCCGTCCACACACACGTTGACGAGACTGCACAGACTTCGGTAGGACAGGACAAAGCGGTGTCCTGTGACAGCGAAGCTTGAATGCTGCCGTAGCAGTGGTGGAATGGGGCGTGCGCCCCGGAGGGTGTACGTACTACGAGCACGTCGATTCACGCTTGGGGGTCGTGCCGTCGATGAGGTACGTGTTGACGGCCCTGGTCGCGCAGCGGTTGTAGGGGTAGGAACCGTGGCCCTCGGCCCGCACTGTCAGCAGGACGCCGACCTCCTCGCCCAGCTCGTCCACCATGCGCTTGGCGCCCGCGTACGGCGTTGTCGGGTCGCCGGTGTTGGCGACGACGAGGATCGGGGAAGCGCCGTCCGCGCTGACGTCGGGAGCGGCTCGCTCACCTTTGAACGGCCAGTCGTAGCAGAGGTAGACGCTCGAGGACAAGGCTTCACCGAAGACGGGGCTGGCCGCCTTGGCCCGTTTGATCATTTCCTCGGCTTGGGTGAACCCGGGACGCAGGTTGGAGTCGGCGCAGGTGATCGCGACAAGGGCGGACACGCTGTTGTCGCCCGAGGCTTTGCTGGGGGCGTTGACGCCGGCTAGGGGCCGGACCCGCGCGTCTGGGGCGTGGTCGTATGCCTTCTGCAGCAGCTTGCTGCCGGTGCCCCGCTGAATGACCTCGTTGAGCGCCTTCACCAGAGGCCTGCGGCCTTCCTCGCCGAGGTCCAGGTAGTTGGCGATGGCGAGAGCGGCGAGATCTCCGTCGAGTTTTTCGTCGCCGTCGGTGGGGGCGGGCTCTTTTCTGAGCTTGTCCAGCAGTTCGATGACGCGGTGGTCGGCCTTCTTGGGGTCGCTGCCGGTGGGGCAGTCGTCATAGGTGTTCGCACAGTGCTGAGCGAAGTGGTCGAAGGCGAGCTGGACGGCCTTGATATGGCTGAGGTCTTGCTGCAGCCGGTCCTGAGTCGGGTCGACAGGGGCTTCGAGTATGAGTCTGCCCACGTTCTTCCGGAACAGGTGGGCGTAGACACCGCCCAATTCGGTGCCGTAGGAGACGCCGAAGTAGTTCAGCTTCTCGTCACCGAGGAGATAGCGCATCAGGTCCAGGTCGCGCGCCGTCTGCGAGGTGCCGACGTAGGGCAGGAGCCCACCGGAGTACTTCCGGCAGGCGTCGCTGCCCTCGAACTTCTTCTTTCCACAGCTGACGGGGGCGGTCCCGCCGACACCTCGCGGATCGAAGCTGACCAGGTCGTAGCGCTCGCCCAGCAGTGCGTAGTCGCCCGCGTACCTGGGGAGCCCCATGACGCCGGACTCGCCGGGGCCTCCGAAGTTGAACAGGAGCGAGCCGATCCGCTTCCGCTCCGGTCCGGTGGCCCTCTTCCGGATCATGGCGACGTCGATCGTGTCGTGGCCTGGCCGCCGGTAGTCCAACGGCGCCTTCATCGTGGCGCACTCCCAGCCGTCGCCCGGAGCGTCACCGTCACCCTGCGCCGCGGACGGTGCCGGGCAGGCCGACCAGTCGAGCCGCTGGCCGGCGGTTAAGGCCGTCGGCAGCCCCGGTGGCGGGTTTGTCGCCTTGGCCTCGACCCGGCGGGTCGCCTCGCCGCCTTCGGTCGATGCGGACGGACCCGAATCCGAACTCGAACCTTTGACGACATCGCACCCAGTCCCGGCGGTCACCACGACAGCGACGGCGAGCAGGCATGCGGCAGCGCGGTGGCGCAGAGCGGCGGACACCACAGCGAGCCGCGATCGACCACCGAACCTGTCCGCCTTCTTACCGGAAGCCCAGGTCAAACACTCCGTGATCAAGATCCGCGCGCGCATCCGTGAGTCCCCCTGCCGCCTGGTACACCAGAACGTTGTGCCGCCCAGAAGGCACGAACCTACTGATGGTCAATGTTCGATGGCCATTGATCAAGCGTCGCTGTCACCGGACACTGTTCTGTGCCAGCGAAAGCCAAACGCTTGTCATCGAAACCTGAGCAGACGGCTGGGTCGGGCCTGCCCCTCCGGACCGACTCCTGGTGCTTCCCTTGACCAGGGGCAAGGCCGTCAGCAGACGCTTGTTGCAGCCGGACTGCTGTGGCAACAGGTACGGGAACATGTCGGCCAGAAGCTCGCGGGCGAATCGCAGCCACCAGGCCTCGGCACGGTACCCGAGCAGAGCCTGCGCCACCGTCAGACAGACGAGTTCGGAATTGCTGAGCAGGGGCGAACGTTCCATCCATCGCTTCCTCCGCTCTCATCACCGATCTTCACGTAGAGTGCGGTCGCGGGAGTCTCCAAGTCGTTTGATTCGACCGGAGTTTGGAGGCTTTCCCCGTGTCCGTACCCTGAAATCCCGGCCCCTCACACGCTTGAGCTCGGCCAGTCGGTGATCGAACGGAGCCCCATCTCATGCCGGACATGACCTCGGGCAATCTTGGCCCCCGCGAGGTTCTGGCCCGCTACCAGCGGGCGGTGCTCGACAAGTCCGCGGACGACCTGGCCGACCTGTACGCGGTCGACGCCATCCATGAGTTCCCCTTTTTCTTCCCCGGCATGCCTGCGCTTTACCGGGGCCGCGAAGAGGTTCGAGCGGGCTACCGGACGGTATGGGGGGGCAGCCCGGCGCAGCCGCAGCAGATCCGCGAAGTCGCGGTGCACCAGAGCACCGACCCCGAAGTGATCACCGTCGAGCAGGTCGTCACGGGGACCGTGACCACGACCGGCCAACCGTTCAACTTCCCAGGCCTCTTGGTGATCCGGGTCCGGATGGGCCTGATCGTGCACGTCCGCGACTATATGGATGGGTTGGGCGTCGCCCACGAAATGGGTCGATTGACCGCCATCGCCGCCAGTCTCGCTGGCAACCTATGAGCTGACTCATTGGTCTGGACGACGAGGTCTGAAGTCGGCTGGGCTTTCTGGTGCTGTATCTGGCCATAGCTCCGCCCTCGTGCCTCAGCCGATACAGTCCTGCCCGCGATCGTCATAAACGCGGCGGCTTTCAATGGAAACCGACCAGTGGCTCGATGGTTCCCACTGGCGGTTGGACGCTTGGACGTTGTTCTCTTGGTGGTTCTCGGGTCGAGCTGTACAGGGATACTGCTGCGGTGCATTTCTGACCGACAGCGAGCCGGGCTGCATCGCCTGGTCGGACCTTGACGACGTGCAGAGCTTCTCGGAGCAGACCGAGACCCCGCCCTTCGACGTCTGGGTCAGCAGTGTCGGAGCCTCACACTGATTGGTCCTGCTCGTCCGCATGGACGAGTCGGCGGTGGCAGATGAGGTCTGCGGCTATGCCGGCGAAGGCGAGGAAGTGTTCTGCCTTGCGTTCGTAGCGGCGGTGGAGCCGACGGCAGCCGGCGAGCCAGGACACGGTCCTCTCAACTACCCATCTGTGGCGACCGAGATGCCCAGCGACAGTGGAATCCGTTCCCGTCCGTGATCAGGTGGATCTTCGATCCCAACTTGCCGCGGTCGGTCGGATTGGGTCCGGCCAGAAGTCCCCTATTTTTGCGGCCTGGAGGCTTACGGAGTCGATCGCGCACCGCGACCAGTCGAGCTCGCCGCGGATGCCGAGTTCGTCGAGGGTGACGCGGTGGAGCCTGGCCCAGACGCGGGCCCGGCTCCACTGAGCGAACCGTCGGTAGACCGTCTGCCAGCTTGGACCGAACACGGGTGGGACCTGCCGCCAGGTGCAGCCCGAGGTGGCCACGAAGATGACCGCGGCCAGGACCTCTCGGTCACCTGCCCGCCGCCAGCCCCACCCTGCGGACGAATCACCTCAGTTGGCGGCACGACCCGCCGAAACAGCGCCCACAACCCCTCCGGCACACCCGGCCGGCCTGTGGAACGTCATGGACGACCAGATGGACTGGGTTGCGGAGCTCGTGCGGGTCAGCGGGAGCGCGGCCGCGTGACGCGGCTACCAGCTGGCTGCGTCGCTGACTAATGTCGACGTGATGCTTGACAGCCGCCAGGCGCGCAGCACGCCGGTCTCGCCGGCGCGCTGGACGGCATCGCAGCCGATATCGTGCGACGGGCCGTCGACGCCTGAGCTACGTGCTGCTCCGGAGCCCGGTCGGTGAGCGATTCAGCAGGTCGTGCCGAGCCCGGGGCTTGTTCCGGTTTCGGCACTCACCGGCCATCGCCCCCGGCCCGCAGGATCGAGGTGAGCTTCTCCTCCAGGACGTGCTGGGGCGCCGCGCCGACCCACGAGCCCGCGGGCCGGCCGCCTGTGTAGACGACGAAGGCGGGAACCGAGGTGATGCCGTGCTGGACGGCCAGCCCTGGCTCCTCGTCCAGGTCGACCCGGACGACGTCCAGGTCGCCGGACTGTTCGGCGGCCAACTGCTCCACGATGGGGGTCACCATCCGGCACGGGCGGCACCAGGTGGCCCAGAACTGAACCAGGACAGGCCGCTCCGCCTGGAGGACGCGCACGGTGAATGTCTGCTCGGTGACGCTGTCCACCGGGCGTGGGGCATGTGTGGGCATGTGTGGGCTCCTTGTCTTGGGCGGGTGGGGGAGTGATGGGCCCGGCGGTGCCGTGTTTTGGGCTACTGGGTGGCGGCGGCCGTGTGGCGGTGGTGTTCGACGGCGCGGTCGACGTCCTCGTCCAGCAGGTTGGCGTTGATGGCGAAGGCGGCGGCGGATCCCATGCCGGCGGCGGTGACGACCTGGGCTCGTGGATCGATGACGTTGCCGGCGGCCCAGACGCCGGTGACGCTGGTGTGGCCGGTGCGGTCGGTGGTGACCCAGCCGTTGTCGTCCTTGTCGCAGCCCAGGTAGGTCAGCAGGTCGTCGTGCGGCACGGGGCGGGGAACGACGAAGGCGGCGGCGCGGGGGACGACGCGGCCGTCGCAGAGTTCGACGCCGCGCAGCCGGCCGCCGTCGATGACGAGCTGTTTGACCTCCCCCTCGGCGAAGCGCACGCCGCGCGCCGCCAGCTGCTCCCGGTCCTGCGCGGTCAGGTCCAGGGTGTGTGGGAAGAAGACGACGTCATCGCTCCACTGGCGCAGCAGCAGTGCCTGGTGCACCGCTCCCGGGTGGGTGCCGAGGACGGCGAGCGGCTGGTCGCGGACCTCGTAGGCGTGGCAGTACGGGCAGTGCAGCAGGTCCTTGCCCCACCGCTCGCGCGCGCCGGGGATGTCGGGCAGCTCGTCGCGCAGCCCGGTCGCGATCAGGACGCGGCGGGCCTTGAGCACCACCCCGCCCGCCATACGGACGTAGTAGCCGTGGTCGATCTGGTCCACCTGCCCGCGGATGAGCTGGACGCCGTAGCGGGCGATCTCGGCACGCCCGAGGTCGAGCAGGGCCGCCGGGGGCAGTCCGTCGCGGGACAGGAAGCCGTGCATGTGCGTGGCGGGCGCGTTGCGCGGCTCGCCGGCGTCGATCACCGCTACCTTGCGGCGAGCGCGGCCCAGGAGCAGGGCGGCGTTCAGACCGGCCGCTCCGGCACCGACCACCACCACGTCGTGGACCCCGTCGAAGTCGCCGCGCTGTGCCTTGCTGTTCTGGTCATTCGTCGTATTGATCATGTGAAGAACCTCCTGACGCGATAGTGCGCGTGAGGTCTTGAAGTGACAACTTTGGTTGCCATTTCTGGGACGCTGGAGGTGAAATGAGGGTATGGACGAGCAATCACCGATCGCCGCCACGCTGGCCCAGGTCGGCACCCGCCTCAGGCGCATCCGCGCCCAGCGGGGTGTGACCCTGTCGGCGCTGGCCGAGGCCACCGGCATTTCCAAGAGCACTCTGTCGAGGCTGGAGTCGGGCCAGCGCCGCCCGAGCCTGGAACTGCTGCTACCCATCGCCCAGGCCCACCAGGTACCCCTGGACGAACTCGTCGGGGCGCCCGAGGTCGGCGACCCACGGGTCCGCTGCAGACCCCGCGTGCACCACGGGCGCACGGTGATCCCGCTGTCGGCCCAGCCCGGGGGGCTGCAAGCCTGGAAGTCGATCATTCCGGCGGACCAGAACCGGCCTGAGCCTGTCACGCACGAGGGGTACGAGTGGTTGTACGTCCTGTCCGGACGCCTGCGGCTCATCCTGGCCGACCACGATCTGATCCTGGGGCCGGGTGAGGCCGCCGAGTTCGACACCCGCCTGCCGCACTGGTTCGGCCCCACGGGCGAGTCACCCGTGGAGATCCTCAGCCTGTTCGGCCCCCAAGGTGAACGCATGCACGTTCGGGCAAAGCCCCACTCACGGATGGAGCCGGCGTCCTGACGGGAAGGCCCGTTGCCGGGGCCGCCCGTCCGCGGCGAGCGGCTCACCTCAGCCAGAGGCTGATCCTCGACCGCTGTCAGGATCAGACCCGACAGAACGTCGCCGTCGATTCCCGGCCTTCACAGTCGCTGCCCTACCGGACGGCGATTACGGGACAGCCCTAAGGGCAGTGAGCACGTCAAAACGCCTGCACCGCTTGGTTCGCAAAGAACGGGAAAGGGGGCGCGCCCACGACCTGGTGGGCGCGCCCCGCGGCTGGGCGACAGTGGACTGGGCGCGTCAACTCAACTGTTCTATCCGGATGTTGCGGAACCGTACTTTGTTCCCGTGGTCCTGTAGACGGATCGCCCCGGCCGACGGCCCCTCCGGCGCACCCCCGCCGGTCGGCCCGTCGATCGCGACGTCGTCGTGGACCTTCTTGCCGTTCCACACGACCGTCACCCGTGCGTCGGCTGTCTTACGGCCGCTCTCGTCGAACCGTGCCGCGCGGAACGTGATGTCGTACGTCTGCCAGGTCTCCGGCGCCGTCGCCGCGTTCACGTCGGGGGCCTTCTTCAGGTAGATCGCCCCGGCTTCGTTGGTGTCGAGCGTGGTGTCACCGTACGAGTCGAGGATCTGCACCTCGTAGCGGTCCTGAAGATAGACGCCACTGTTACCGCGGTCTTGGCCGGTCACGTCGTCCGGCAGTAACGGAACCCGGAACTCCACGTGCAGTTCGAAGTCCTGGTAGGCCTCCTTGGTGCGGATGTCGCCGCAGCACACCTCCATCGACTGCTCGGCGGCGAGCGGCCATTCCACGCGCCGCCCGTCCGGATGCTGCCACTGCGTCTGGGAGGCGGTGGTGCCGTCGAAGAGGGTGACCGGGGCGTCGTGCGGACGCACGGTGATCAGGTCGAGGTTGACATGACCGGTGTCTCCGGCGTCGAAGCGGTACGCGAGGGTGTTGTGGCCCGCGCGCAGGCTGAGGCGTTCGGTCCTGGTCGACCAGGCGTCCCACGTGCCTGTGGAGGGGAGCTTCGTCTGGCGTAGCTTCTCCCCGTTGGCGTACAGGGAGAGGGACTTGGTGCCCTGGAATGGGTTGGGACCGTTCGAGTAGCGCAGGTTCACGTCGTACTCGCCGGCCTTGGGGACTGTCACGTCGAACGTCGTGGCCACCTTGCCCGGGGTGCTGTAGCGGTCGACGAAGCCGCTGCCCGAGTACCCGGAGTGGTCGGTGTTGACGCCCGCCGTGCCGGTCAGGCGCGCCTCCTCGGCCTCGTACAGTGTGGCGGGCGGCGGCTGCTGGCCTGGCATCGCGTTGAGCGTGTACCAGGCCTCCGTGCTCCACAGCGTCTCGCCGGACGCGGATGCGAAGGGGCGCGGCGAGCGCACGTGCACGACGCGGCCGGGCTTGAGTCCGTCGAGGCGCAGCCGGACCGTGCGCCCGTCGTCGGCGAGCGTCGCCGAGCGTACGGCGAGCGGCTCCTCGGCGATCTTCGGCCCGCCGTAATCCGATGTCGGGGTGTAGCGCCACTGCTCGGCCTGGTAGTGGGAGGCCAGCTTCTCGGCGGTGGCCTCGGACACCGGCTGGGTGTACTCCAGGTCGAAGCCGCCGGCCACGGCCCGCATCTCCTTGATGTCGAAGGTGTTGCCGCCGTTCGGTGTCAGCTTCTGCAGGCCGAACTTCAGCTTGCCTTCCTGACCCCAGTTGCCGTCGGCGCCCAGACCGCCCGCGTAGATCGCGCCGTCGGGGCCCATGGTGATCCGGTTGACGCCGGCTTCGAGTCCCTGCGTGTAGCGGAACACGGCTCCCTGGTACTGCCCCTTCACCTTCTCCAGGAAGCCGCGCTGGAGCCCACCGTACGTGACGTCACCGAAGAGCATCTGCCCGGTGAATTGGCCCTTGGTCAAGTAAAGAGGAGTACTGGGGGAGTTGGCGATCTCGTTCTGCGGCAGCCACAGCACCGGCTGGGTGACGGGACGGTCGTCGAACGGGCCAGACGGCTCGGTGTAGTGGTTGAAGAAGCGGTCCTGCTTGATCTGGACGAGCTTGTTGGCCGGCAGCCAGCCGCCCTGGTTGTCGGTGGTGAAGAGGCCACCGCCCGGACCCCAGCCGATCCCGTTGGGCGTGCGCAGACCGCCTGCGACCGGATGGATCTTCCCTGTCTTCTTGCTGACCCGGTACGTGGTGCCGCGGCCCGGGGCCGGTTGCGGGGTGGTGGTCGCCCCGCCGTAGTTGATGGCGACGGACAGGTTCACGTAGAAGTAGCCGTCGCGGTAGAGCAGTCCGAAGGCGAACTCGTGGAAGTTCCCGCTGTATGGCCAGGTGGCCACGGTGCGGTACTCGTCGGTGACGGAGTCCTTGTCGGTGTCGACGAGTTGGGTCAACTCGTGCTTCTGCGAAACGTAGAGGGAGCCGTCGACGTACTTGATGCCCATGGGCTCGCGCAGCCCGCTTGCGATCTTCTTGACGGTCACCCTGTCGCGGCTGGTGTTCCCGGTGACATGGTCGAGGAGGTACACCTCGCCCGCCTTGTTCTGGGAGCCGCCCCACGTGCTGATGGCGAGCCGCCCGTCGGGTAGCCAGTCCATGCCGGTGACCTGCGGCTCGAACCCGTCCGGGCGCAGGTCGGTGAGGGTGAGGTCGGGGCGCACATCGGTGAGCGGTAGTCCGTCACCGGGGCTGTCCGCGCCGGCCTCGCACTCCTTGCGACCCGGCGCCGTGACACGTACGACCCCGGCGTCGGTGGTCAGTGACTCGCGCGGCACGACGGTGAAGTCGGTGGCGCCCGGCGGCTTCCAGGCGAGCGTGAGCTGCTGCTCGCCGCCGCGCTCGAAGTAGTCGACGCGGAAGGGGTGGGAGCCTGCGGTGAGTTCGACGGCTCCGTCCTTGGGCTCGGCGGCGTGCAGTCCGTCGTGGTCGATGACCTCACGGTCGTCGATGGTGAGACGTGACCCGTCGTCGCTGATGAGACGGAAGGTGTACGTCCCGTCGGCGGGGATGACGAGGTAACCGGAGGCCTGGGCCGAGAAGTTGTCGACGAATCCGCCGAAGTCTTCGGTCGAGGACCAGTCCACGGTCGGCATCAGCTTGTCGTGGTTGGGTGTCTGGCCCGGTTTGAGCGTGCAGAGCTTGCTGAGTGGGATCTGGGTGTCGAAGACGCGCAGGGTGACACCGGGTTCCTGGGGTGGAATGTCGGCGGGTACGGCGGTGGACGGAGGCGCGGCCGCTATTCCGCTCGCGAGGAAGCCGCCGACGAGCAGAGCGGTGAGCTGTCTTCGGGCGAGGCGGAAGGGGTATGGATGCATCGGTCCTCCAGGACGGGACCGGAGGCCGCCGGATCGCACTCCGGTCGAGCTATACGGAAACGCGGATGCTGATGCCGAAGAGTCGGTACTCCTACGGTTTCGCCGTCACGCTAGGGGACTTCTGCCGAGCGCGTCCATACTTTGTCATCAGTGAGTTCAAAGTCGGTTCACAGGAGTCCCATTGGACATCCAAGTCCTTCGGGGGATTGACTCCGGAGCCGATGTCGCGGGGGTGGTGCCCCGATGCGGGCCGCGAATGGGCGGGCGCATGCGCCCATTCGTTTGGGTTCTCGTCCCGGATCATGCCGAGCTTGGTCGGCCTGGTGGTTGGGCAGCGCCGAGTAGCGCTGTGGAGATGTCGAGATCTCACCGTTGGCACCGACTCTCGAGTGAACGGCGCCCACAAGCGCCGTAGCCAAAGATCGAGAGGGCATGAACATCATGCAGAAGCTTGTGCAACAGGCCATTGACCAGCTGGTGGAGTCGGGGGCCGAGCTGGGTATCCAGGTCGCGGTGTACCAGCACGGTGAGCTGGTGGTGGACGCGGTGGCGGGCGTCGCCGACCCTGACAGCGGCCGTCCGGTCACCTCGGACATCCCGTTCTACAGCGCCTCCACCGGCAAGGGCGTGACTGCGACGGTGGTGCACGTCCTCGCAGACCGCGGCGCCCTTGACTATGACACGCCGATCGTGGAGCTCTGGCCCGAGTTCGGCGCCCACGGCAAGAACAAGGCGACCATCCGCCACGCCCTGACCCACTCGATCGGCGTCCCGGCAGTGCCGTCCGATCTCACGGTGCAGGACCTGGCTGACTGGGACAGGATGTGTGCGCTGATCGCCAGCTCCGAGCCCTGGTGGGAGCCCGGGACCAAGACCGGCTACCACGCGATGACCTGGGGCTTCGTGATGGGCGAAATCGTCCGCCGGGCCACCGACAAGACGATCTCGCAAGTACTCAGCCAGGAGGTGGCCGCTCCGCTGGGCATCGCCGACGAGCTGTTCTTCGGCGTCCCGGAGTCCGAGCTGGGCCGGCTCGCCCGACTCCAGGAGGCGCCCGGTACCGCAGCGATGATGGCAGCGATGCCCGCCGACATGCCGATGCTGAAGGCCACGCCGCCCGCAGTGACCCCCAGCGCCGAATACGGCAACAACCCCGTGGTGCTCGCTTCGGACATTCCCTCGGGCGGCACGATGTCCGCCCGCGCGGTGGCCAGGATGTACGCCGCGCTGCTTGGTGAGGTGGATGGTGTCCGGCTGGTCTCGGACGAGCGGCTGCGTGAGGTCACAGCCTTGGCCACGGCCGATGTCGACCAAATGGTCGGCTTCCCGATGCCGCGCGCGCTGGGCTACAACCTCGGCCGGCCAGGAGCCAACCCGCAGGAGACGCTGAGCGTTTTCGGCATGCCCGGCATGGGAGGCAGCGCGGCGTATGCCGACACCGCGACCGGCATTTCCTTCGCGCTGACCAAGAACCGGTTCTTCCCCGGTCCTTCCGCCGCGGTCGATCAGATCAGCGAGTTGGTCGCGAAGGCCGCCACCAGCTGAGCCCCTCCGGTCGGGCCCGGATGCGGCCAGGCGGTGCGGGCACGGCCGGTCAGCCTCTGAGCCTGTGAGGTCCAGGTGTCATACCAGTGACTTTGGCGCGTGCGCGACACCGCGCTGCCAGAGGCTGGCGGGGTCGCAGAAGTAGACCGGGATGTCGGTGGCGAGGGTGAAATCGCAGTGCCGGGCCATCTCGCTGCCCTGCCCAGGTCAGCGACCGCTTCGGCTGGGCGGGCAGCGTCTGGACGGTGGTGGTCAGCGCGGCGAGGACGGTCCACGATCCGGGCGATCGATGCGGAGCTGGGCCGTAGCCGTCTACGGTCCCCCAGCTCAAGGGGTGCGATGGACTTCGAGATCCGAGCGGATCGGGCTCCACAGGGGAGGCGACGTCCTCGTCGGCATCGGCTCGGGCCGGGGGCGCCTGGACGACCCCCAGGTCCGTGCCGCCGGTAACGGCGTCATGTCGTTGCCTGCGTCAACCGGTCGCCTGGGATTTCGTCCCGGGATGTGATGGAAATCGGCCACCCCGTGAGCCGGTCGTCCCGGTCGAAACCGCTGCCGGTCCAGCTTGGTTGCGGGGTGGCACCTGCTCGACCGCCGACTCAGCCCTCGCGGGGGCCCGGCGACGGACTCGATGACGATGTCGGTGACCAGGCGGTCCGCGCGCGATCCGCGCAGCGACGACGAGACGGGCGACGACGAGGTCGGGGGAGGGGCAATGCCCGACCGTGCGAGCGCGCGGGGGTTCCCGGGTGTTCAATGACAGTGAGGGCGTTAGTCACCCGGAATTTCGGAATCTGCTGTTTCCTCCGGCAGGAGCCGCAAAACGGCCGTTCCAGAAGAAGGCGACCCCATGAACTTCCTATGCGGAAAGATCCTCTGTGCGGCGGCCGGAGCGGAAGAACTCGCCGATCCGATTCGCGACCTCTTCACGTGGTACGCCATCATGCTCGCGATTCTGTTTGTGGCCCTCGTGGTCATGTTGCTGAAAACCAGGCACCATTGACCTTTGCGATACCCGCAGAAGCTGTCGCTGCTGTGTGTCCGCGCGTGGGTCCTGGTAGATGCAGTGAGCTTTTTCAGGGTGACCACTGATCGAGTGATGGCTGGGCCGAAGCACGCTAGTTGCCACATGGGCAGGCTTACTGTCGATGTGGCCGAGGCTGCATGCGTTGGACTTGACCGGCTGAACACCGATGCCACCGAAGCTGGTTGAGGCGGCCAGGGGTTGTCAGTGACTGGTGACAGGATCACCGACATGGTTTTCGTACGCACTACTCCGCCGCGGCCCGTGGACGTGACCGCAGTCTTTCCCGAGCTGGCGCCGTTGGCACGTCCTGCGATTCGGCTGCACCCTCGTCCCGGGTCGCCTTCGGCCAGGGAGAGCTCGGTCGGGGGGCCGTTGCTGTGGCCGGCGCAGGAGCCATGGCCGCACTGCGAAGCCTCGCACCTGCACGTGGACAGCGGGTTCCGCCAGTCGCCTGCCGACGTGCGGCTCATGAGGCGCAGGCAGGCCCGGTGGCACCGTGATCACGATGGTCGTGGTGGGATGACGCCCGAGGAGGAGGCGATCAAGGAGCGGAACGCCGCGAGGCTCACGGAGCGGCTCGACGCCGACCCTCCGTCCGCGGACTGCCCGGTCCCCATGCTGCCCGTGGCCCAGCTGTATCTGCGCGACATACCCCTGCTGCAGCCGCCCGGACAGGCCGATCTGCTCCAGGTCCTCTGGTGCCCCTACGACCACGATCCGCATCACAAACCGTCGACCGCACTGTTCTGGCGGTCCGCCGCCGAGGTCGTCGACATCCTCGCCACACCGCCCGAACCGTACGAGGTGAACGATGACGGCTATCTGCCGGAGCCGTGCGTGCTGGCACCGGAAGCGATCACCGAGTACCCCAACAGCCTCGAGCTGAGCCCGCAGATGCTGCTGATGGTGGAGGACTGGAGCAGATGGCAGGCGGCCCGCAGTGGGCCTCGGCTTTGGTGACCGCCGCCCATCGCCGGCACGCCGGTGCGGCACGTGGTGGACATCGACGGTCTCGACGCGTCGCCGTCGGTCGCTGTCTCCTTCGACTCCAGGGCGCCCCGGCGGGCCGTGTGCCCCGAGTTGCCGCTGACGAACAACCTGCCCTCCCGACTCCTGGCTGACCTCGCACCCCTGGCTGACCCGCCCGACGCTGCGAAGTACGACGGGACCGCAAGTGCCCGTGCACGATCGCCGGGTGTACGCGAAGCTGCCCACCCGGTGAACACCGGCGCCGAGCCGGGCGAAAGTGCCCCCGCGCTATCCAACGCCCTCAACTTGACCGCCGATTGATCGACTACACCACACCAAGAGTCACGATCAACAGTGGCAGGGGACTACGCGAAGAGTACGGATGTCCGCAGCTCGCGTGATCACGGGAGTTCACGGTACTCAGTGATGAAGTAGTCCGCCTCGTCATCGACGGAATTCTTCTGCCAGTCGATGTGGACCTCAGTGGGGTGCCCGTCTGCGGCAAATGTTGCATGGGCGACATCGGCCTGGCCTGCATGTGCCTCCTGAACCTTGGTAAGGAGACCGCCGAGTGTCGGGACGTCCCGTGGATTCTCCTCGACGGTACGCCGGGCCTGCTCATCGAGGCCGATCATTTTGACGACCTTTCCGTCCTCCACCGTGATCCGGTACTGCCCGAGGCCACTCCGTTCGCCGGACTCGGAGAGAAGCCGGAAGGAGTACCGGTCCGGTTCGGACCATCGAGCCGCCCTTGCCTTGGCACCCCCTCCGGCGCTCGGTGCGGACCCTGCCTCGCAGCTGACCGCAGCGAGGACAAGCCCAGCGGAGGCGATGAGCAGGTACGTGCGGGCTTTCCTCATGAAAGTGCCTTCCAGTAGCTCAGTTGGGCCTTCAACGGTGTCACCACTGATTCGGTTCCCGCCCAGGTCCGGCCTCCTTTCTCGCCGCTGCACCAGCGCAAGTGAAGTACAGGGTCTCCTTGTACGTTCAGCGCCTCAAGGGAGTAATTGTCAATGCCTGTGGATCTGAGCTGCGCTCATGGCGTTGTGGGCTTGCCGGCGAGGATCTGGATCCCGGTTGACTCGTGACCGTTCATGGTGGGCACCGTGATGGTCCGGGTGTCGAGGGTCTGGAACCTGGCGAGCAGGGTGGAGAGCCACTCTCGGGGGTGGTGGCGGCAGACCGCACCGTCGCCGGTTTCGAACGCGCCATAGCTGCCGTAGTGATCAGCATGGCGGCCGTAACGGTTGCGGTTGCGCTCGTCGTCTTGCAGCAGAAGATCGCTGATGTAGAGGATGCCGCCGGGCTTGAGGATGCGGTTCAGCTCGGCGATCAACCGGTGCTGGGCTTCATCGCCGGGGACGCAGGTGAGCACGGCGAACAGCAGAACGGCGTCGAAGCCTGCGTCTGGATAGGGCGAGCCTGGTGGTGCGTCCAGGGCGGCAAACCGCATGGTGGGGTGCAGGTCGCGTGCCCGACTGATCATGCCTGGTGAGGCGTCGACGCCCCTGAGGTTGCCGAAGCCGTGCTGTTCGAGCTCCTTCATGATGCGGCCGTATCCGCATCCGTAGTCGAGGATCGCGGCGTGCCTGCTGATCCCGTCGAGCCAGGGCAGATGGAGCGGGTGGGTGAACGTCTTCGTGGCCGCGGCGGCATCCCAGTAGGGAACCTGGCTGTCGAGGTCGGACATGGCAGATGTCTCCATGGGCGCTTGGCTGAGGCGGGTCATGTTGCCACGGCGGCGGGGCGTTAGACGAGCTGGCCGCGTTCGAAGCGGGCTCTGTTGCGCCGCCCGAACTGCGGTCCCCGGGCAGCCACCACGGATTGACTTTCTCCCCCGCCTCAAGGGCGCGGAATCTCAGCGGTCGCCCGCGGGGCGGAGGCGGCATCCCGGCCGCCACGGGCTTCCCCGCCGCATTCACGTCACGGCCCACCGCGGTGACCGGTGGTCACCGGCCTACGCGGGCAGGGGGGCCGGGGTCACCTGGCGACAGGCGCGCCACTCGGGGGCGAGGATGGCCCAGATCTCCTTGTCGTGACGGATACCGTCATAAGGCCAGTACTCGCGCCGCACGCCCTCGCAAGTCATGCCCAGCCTCCTGGCCACAGCGGAGCTGCGCTCGTTGTCGGCTCTGCAGTGCCACTCGGCACGGTGCACGCCCCGGGAGGTGAACGCCCACTCCAGCAAGGTGTGGCACGCCTGGGTGATCAGGCCGTGGCCCTCGGCGGCCGGCTCCAGCCAGCAACCGATCTCGCACGAACCCGAGGCGGCGTCGAAGTCCACGAACATCACGCCGCCGACCAGCGCGCCGTCGAGCCAGATGCCGTAGATGCGGGCGCCGTCCGCGGCCTGGCGCTCGGCGTAGCGGCGCAACGTGGCCCGCCCACCCTCGAGGTCGTCGGTGACGAACGCCGGCCCGACCCATGGCCGGATGTGCTCGCGGGCCCGGTCCATGTGGGCGGCGAACTCCTCGGCGTGCCATATCTCGAGGGGACGCAGGAAGGCGTCGTCCCGCAGCGGGAGGGAGAACATGATGACCCCATTCACACAACAAGCGTTATGGTTATGTACGGTAGCAGCATGCCACGTACCAAGGGGGACCACGAAGCCCGACGGCGCGACGTCTCCGAGGCGGTCTGGCGAGTGCTGGCCGCGCACGGCTTCGGCGGACTGACCATGCGCGCCGTCGCCGCAGAACTCGGCGCGACCACCGGCCTGCTCACCCACTACTTCCCCGCCAAGCGCGACCTGGTCGCATACGCCCTCGACCTGCTCGAAGCGCGCAGTGCCTCCCGTCCCCGGCGTACCGCTGGCCCAGGCCTGTCGGCCGTGAGAGCGGCATTGCTGGACATCCTGCCGCTGACAGGCGAGGCCACCGTCAGCAACCGGATCTGGGTGTCTTCCTGGGACACCGCGCTCGCCGACCCCGAGCTGAGCGCCGACTATGCCCGCAAGTACGCGCGAAGCCGCGACAAGCTGCGCGACCTGGTCGCCGCAGCCCAGCAGCTGGGTGAACTGCCCCCCGGTGATGCGGCCCGCATCGCATCCGGTGCCCAGTCCTTCGTGCTCGGCCTGGTCGTGCAGGCCCTGTTCGCCCCCGAGACGTTCCCGCCCGACCGCCAGACAGAGCTCCTTGACGACTACCTGGCCGCCTTGACTTCTTGTGGTGACGGTCACGCGACCTCATCCTGATGCCGCAGCCCGTTGTGCCGCCGAGCGTCACCACGAGGTCCTGGTTACCGCGGTCGGCCCGCACGAATCTGGCGTCAATCGCCAAGATGGCCATGGACTCGGCGGGGGCGGCTCGCGGCCCTGTATCTGTGGCGTGGGGTGTTCGTCGTGTCCCGCACCTGCCCGCGACAAGGGCAACGACCTTCGCCACCAAGCCATTTGGAGCTTTCAGCCAGCCGTGAACGCAGGTATCGCTCTGCCGGTTTTTCGGCAGGGTGAAGGCCATGAGGATCACCAAGTTCGGGCATGCATGCGTACGGCTCCAGCAAGACGGCCGGGCGATCGTCATCGACCCTGGTGTGATGACTGTCGAGCCTGACGCGCTGGCGGGGGTCGAGGCCGTCTTCATCACGCATGAACACTTCGATCACTTCGACCCGGAACGCCTGCACGGATGCGAGTCGCCCATCTACACCTGTGCCGGGGTCGCCCGGCGTCTGAGCGGGTTCGGCCAGAACGTGCGGGTGGTCAGTGACGGTGACAGGTTCTCCGTCGCGGGTTTCGAGGTGTCGGTGGCGGGTGACAAGCATCACTTCAGCCACCCGGATGTGCCGCCGGTCGACAACGTCGGATCCTGATCGACGGAGAGGTCTTCCACCCGGGCGACGCACTGACGGTGGTCGACGTGCCGACGCTCTTGCTGCCTGGTCAGGCACCGTGGCTGACGGTGCCTGACATGATCGACTACCTGCGTCGGATGGCACCGCGCCGTGCCTACGCCATTCATGACGGGCTCATCAATGAGTGGGGCCTGATGGTTCTGGACGACGTTCTTGAGATGGAGGCCAAGCGGGCAGGTGCCGACATCCGGCGGCTTCGCCCCGGCGAGAGTGTCGAGCTGTAAGGACGCCACGCCGTACTTCCGGCGACCCGTCTGGCGAAGCCGTTTTTCGTGACCCACACGGCAAGATCGGGACGGCACGATTTACAGTTCCGGTGGCCAAACAGGGTGGGAAGCCCGGGGCGCTGGTTACTGGCGTCTGCCGTTGGTACCGCTGTCCGTGCCAGCTGGACGGGCACGTGAAGTACCTCGGTCCGCTTCCCGACCCGGGCGTTCCTGAGTGGGCCGACTCGAAGTAAACGCGTGCGTAGGCAGGTTCGCGTTGCGGAGTCGTGGAAAATCATGTGACGCACGGCGACCGGCGGTCGAGAATCCACGCATGGTCACCATGAACGTCGACAGGGCTGAACGCCGCCGGCCCCCACGGGATTCCCTGACCGCGGTGGCCGGACGTACCTTCGGTACGATCCCGCCGACCGCATTGGTACTACTGGGCATCGTCAGCGTTCAGGTGGGCTCGGCATTGGCCAAGCACCTGTTCACCGCGGTGGGGAGTTTCGGGACGGTCGCCTTGCGGCTTTCCTTCGCGGCGGTGGCGCTGATGCTGTTGTGGCGGCCATCGTTGCGCATGAAGGGTCGCGCGTGGACGGTAGTGCTCGGCTACGGCGTGATTCTCGGTTTGATGAACCTGTGCTTCTACCTGGCGCTGGCCCGGATCCCGCTGGGGATCGCGGTGACCATCGAGTTCCTCGGGCCGCTCGGGGTGGCTCTGGCCACGTCGAGGCGATGGCTGGACGCTTTCTGGGCCGTGCTCGCGGCAGGCGGTGTGGTGCTGCTCATGGAGGGACGCGGCGACCTCAACCTCGCAGGATTGCTGCTCGCCCTCGCCGCAGGAGCGTGCTGGGGCATGTACATCCTGGTCGGCGCGGCGTTGGGCCGCCATACCACTGAAGGCAATGGCCTGGCTTTGGGAATGGCGGTCGCAGCACTGGTGGTTGTGCCGTTCGGGGTGGCTGACAGCAAAACGGCGCTGCTGCAGCCATGGGTCCTGGTTGCGGGGCTAGGTGTGGCGCTGTTGTCGTCAGTGATCCCGTACTCGCTGGATCTGGAAGCGCTACGCAAGGTTCCACCGCGCGTGTTCGGCATTCTCATGAGTCTCGAACCGGCGATGGCGGCCCTCATCGGTCTTGTCGTGCTCGGGGAGTCACTGCACTGGTTGCAGTGGGTCGCGGTGCTGTGCGTGGTGGCCGCATCGGCGGGCGCCGCACGTGGCGCCCACCCAGAGGCCTGATCGCCGACAAGGTATGGAGCGGTCATCGTGCCGCTTGCACTTCGGCGCGCTGCCGCAGGCTCTTTCGGTCTTGCCGAGCGGGCTGGGGCCGGGGTGCCCGAGGAGCGCGTCACGCGCAGGGCCGTACGGTGGGCCGCGTAGCGCGTGCAGCTCGGTCACGTGTCGCGGCTCGTGAAGCTACCGGCAGTTCGACGCCATGTGATGCCGGTTCATGGGGCGAGGGCGACGAATTGTCCCCAGACCCCGGGGGCGACGCCGACGCCGTGCTGCGGCCGCGTCCTGTCGGGTGCGTAGCGCACGGTCTCCGGGAACGAGGACAGGGCGGGTGGGATAGCTCGGCTCGCTTGCGCGGGTGTCCTTGAGGTAACGGGAGATGTCTTCGATGGCACCGGTGGCCTCGGCGACCATGAACTCGTCGCCCTCGTTGCACACGTGGATCGAGTCGAGCGTTCCCTTCACTTCGCGTCCTGTAGTCGTGCCGGTCAGAATTGCCACGAGTACCTCGAATGTGAGCCCGGGCGCCTGTCCCTTCGCTTCACGGGGTAACTCCCGCCCCATACGGGACCAGCGAGGCCCCGGGGAGGCGGCTCCCCGCCCCCCCCGCTCCGGGAATGCTCAGTCGAGACAGAATTCGTTGCCCTCGATGTCCAGCATCGGGATGCACGACTCGTTTTCCTCATCGGCATACAGCGTTTGCACGTGGGTGGCGCCGAGCGCGACCAGTCGTGCGCACTCGGCTTCGAGCGCGGCGAGGCGCTCGTCCCCCACGAGCCCGGTGCCG
The DNA here is from genome assembly GCF_053599115.1 of Streptomyces sp. NPDC001020. Taxonomy (NCBI): domain Bacteria; kingdom Bacillati; phylum Actinomycetota; class Actinomycetes; order Kitasatosporales; family Streptomycetaceae; genus Streptomyces; species Streptomyces sp. NPDC001020. The sequence continues at coordinate 46,514 of NZ_JBSFLQ010000012.1, forward strand.
ACCCGGACGTCGAGATGCACCCGGTTCTTGACGATCTTGCCTTCGGGGATGCGCTGGAAGTACAGGCGCGGGCCCACACCTGAGGGATCACTGCAGGCGAACCATGAATCCTGCTCCTCAGGAGGGAGGGTGCGTTTGAAATCGTCCCAGGTGCCGAACCCCTCCGGTGGCGGCGGTATGACGTATCCCAACACCTCGCACCAGAAACGAGCGAGGCGCTCAGGTTCTGCGCAGTCAAAGGTGACTTGGAACTTCTTGATCGCTGACATCGGTGCACCGTACCAAGGGGACTTGGGACTCTGCCGCTCATTTCCCCCAGGCGGATCCGACCGCCATCCGTCGCGCCCCAGTGGTCCCCGGGACCCAACCATGCCCGCAGCGAGCCCGAAGGTGATGCGCGGACGTCGGGTGACAACTGAGCCGCCCGCGGAGTTGCCGAGGCGCCGAACCGGTCCCGCGCGCCAAACGAAAGCCACCACGACAGGCTGTCCCCGCCGCCCCGGGGATAGCCGCGGGCGTGGTCGCCGTGCGGCAGCGGGGCCGCGCCCGCTGCCGCTGACGGTCCAAGGCGACCGCCTCCGGCCGCCTAGCTGAGCGTCCAGTCGCTGAACTCGACGGTGCCGCGCGCCCCGCTTCCGCCGTTGGTCGCCGTCATGAACAGGCCCACGTCCTGCGCCGCCACGGCGCCGGGCACCGGCACCGTCGCGACGGTCTGCCACGTGGCCCCGCCGTCCGTGGAGCACGCACCGGTGTACGCGCCGCCGGACCGGCTCAGCCGCAGCAGCACCGGTGCCTTGATCCCGGTGATCCGCTTGTACGTGTCCAGCGTGCCGTCGCCGTTCGTGTCGTGCGACAGGACCACCCCGTTCGACGGTGTCACGGCCAGGTTCAGGAAGCCCAACGACCCTGGAACGTCGAGGGAGTTGCGGACGACGATCCCGGACCGCGCCCACGCGCCGGTCACCGCCTGCGTGTCCACCCGCAGCACCACCGATGAACCGTCGCGGAAGGTGCCCTCGCGGTACGCGGTGGCGAACTCCGTCGTGGCCTTCCACAGGTCGGTGCCGCCGCCGTCGATCGCGAACCGGTCCTTCAACTGCCCGAAGACAGCCGCGTTGTTGCTGTATGTTCGCCAGCCCTCGGCCAGTGGGACCGCCTCGAAGAGCGTACCCCGGTGCTGGTAAGTGATCCGCTTCTCGCCCTGCGGCCCGTACTGCACGTCGATCGTGTATGGCAGTGGGCGCAGTGGCTTGTCGAGAGGCACGGCCGGTGTGCTCGCCTGCCAGGAGACCGTGCCCTGGCCGGCCGCCGCCACGCGCGGCAGCATCGTGCCCTGCTCGGGCACCGCGTCGATGCCCTTGAGCGTGAAATCGACACGGCCCGTCGCGCGTAGCCCGTTGATGTTCCGGAAGGTGGCGGCCAGACGCGCGTTCCCGCCCGGCGGCAGTGCGGACGGCTCGGCCGTCACCGTCACGGTGCCCTGGTAGGGGGCCCGAGCGAGGACATCCCGCACCCGCGAGGCCGTCCGGTTGGTGCGGACATGTGTGTGACCCCCATGCGTCGCGGATGGTGCGGCGCACGGTATCCGGGGTGCTTGCTTCCGCTCAACGGGGCGTACCTGTCCGCCGGGCACACGCGGCACCGCCGGAGGCGGTCCCCGCGCCGCCATCAAGGGGGCCTGTCCGCCGCCGCGGCCTCAACGCCGGTGATGGCAACGGGTTGTGAGGCGGCGTCGACGACCCCGTCCGGGTGTCCTCCCCGACCAGGTCGTCCACCTCTTGCTCGCCCCGCCACCCTCAGGATCGCTTCCGGCCCGCTGCTCTCGAAGACCCGATATGTGCGCAGGAAAGCCCCGGTACGCCCCGCCATAGTGACACTGGCGTGGGATGCACCGGGGTGTGGGAAGGAGGTCAGGCGCCGCGCTGGAGGGGGCCGACGAGGGTGCCGGCGGCCACCTTGAGCTTGCCCTGGGCCACGGACGTGCCGGGAATCTCCCCGTCCGGGGCCTGAAGCGTGAACGATGCCTCGTCCGCTGCCGTGCTGCGGCCGCTACTGGGAACCTGGATGTCGAAGTGTGCCGGGTGACCCGGGCCGAAGGTCACCGCGGATGTCTGGTTGCCATAACGGCCGGCGGTGACTTTGATCGTCGAGCCGTGGTTCGTGAACTGCACGTTGGTGGGCGAGCCGGCCAGCGTGCACGGCTGATATCCGCGTGGTGCGGTCAGCGTCACGCGGTAGTGGCGGTGTCCTGAACTGGCGGGCGCGTCGGTGATCTTCGCGGTGTGGTTGGCCGGCCGGCAGGCCGAAGGGGCGAGGCTGTCAGCCGTTGCGGGCGACGCCTGCGCGACGTGTGTACCAGCAGCAACGGTGAGCGCAGCAGCGGCGACGGCGACGGCGATTTTCGGGTTCTTTCGCATCCTGAACGTCCTTGCCTTGCTTAATGGTCTGGCGGGTGTTCTCCGTCAGAACCACGGTCAACACGATCCTTGCCCCTCAGCGCCCGCGGGCAATGTCTCAGAATCGACACGCCCGAGCAGCCCGGCACTCCCTGGGCATCTGCCTGTACGTGGTATTTGGTGTCGGCACTCCGACCATGCCCCCGCATGGTGGCTGCTCGCCGTCGCCCTCGCGCCCATACCGGCCGCAGCGGTCCTCACCGCCATCCCCGCACGCTCGATGGCAAAACCCACGTCTCACGCTCGTACGGGCCCTCGGAGGGAGTGGGGCGTCACGACTGGTACAGCACGTCGATGTCCGCCGCGAAGTCCCGTAGCACCCGACTGCGCCGGACCTTCAGGGTCGGGGTGAGATAGCCGTTGGCCTCGTTGAGGTCGCCGGACAAGACCCTGAACCTGCGCATCCGCTCGGCCGGGCTGACGGTTGCGTTGGCCTCGTCCACCGCCGCCTGCAGCCGGGCGAGCAGGTCGGGGTCGTCGCGAAGCTGGGCGGGGGTAGCGTCTGCCGACTTGCCGGCGCTCTTCCTCCAGGCCGCCAGCTCTTCCTCATCGAGGGTGATCAGGCCGGCAATGAACGGGCGCTGATCGCCGACGGCCACCACCTGGCTGATCAGAGGATGGGTGCGCAGACGGTCCTCCAGCTCCGCTGGGAGGACGTTCTTCCCTCCGGCGGTGACGATGATCTCCTTCTTGCGGCCCGAGATGGTCAGGAATCCGTCGTCGTCCAGGGCGCCGACATCTCCGGTGTGCAGCCAGCCATCAGCGCTCAGCGTCTCTCTCGTAACGGGTTCGTTGCGCCAGTACCCGGGGAACACCACCGGGCCACGGAGCAGGATCTCACCGTCGTCGGCGATCCGCACCGTGACACCGGGCAACGGCTGCCCGACCGTACCGATCTTGACCGCGGAGGGCAGGTTGACGGTGGCGGCGGCACTGGTCTCGGTCAGCCCGTAGCCCTCGAGCACGGTCACGCCGACGCCTCGGTAGAAGTGGCTGAGCCGGGCGTCGAGCGGGGCCCCGCCGATGATGGTGTAGGCGACCCGCCCACCAAGAGCCGCCCGCAGCTCGCGGTAGACGAGCCGGTCGAACGAGCGATGGGCCAGGGTGAGCCACAGGCCGGGGCCCCCTTGCTCCAGTGCCTGGCTGTACCGGACGGCGACCTGTTCGGCCCGCTTGAAGACGCCGCCGCGGCGCTGCGCCTGCGCGCGCTGCTGGGCGCGGCTGTAGACCTTTTCGAGCATCCTGGGCACCGACAGGAGGAACGTCGGCCGCAAGGCGGCCAGGTGGTCGGGCAGGCGAGCGAGGTCGGGGGTGTGGGCCAGGCGGATGCCGTGCTCGACGCAGGCCACCTGAATCACCCGGGCGAACACGTGCGCCAACGGCAGGAACAGCACCGTCGAGGCGTCGTGGCCGAAGATCTCCCGCAGCGCCGCGATCGCTGCACGGGCTTCATAGAGAAGGTTGCCGTGGGTGAGCACGCACCCCTTGGGCCGACCGGTGGTGCCGGAGGTGTAGATGATGGTGGCGGTGTCGTCCGCGCGGACCGCGTCGCGACGCTCGTCGATCTGGGCGGCGGGTACTCCGGCGCCCTCCTGCCGCAACCGGGAGAGGTCACCGGCGTCGATCTGCCACACCCGCTCCAGCCCGGGAAGGTCCTCGTGGACCTCCTCCAGGCGGTGGCGGTGTTCAGACGTCTCGACCACCGTCGCGACGGCCTCGGAGTCCTCCAGTACCCACCGGATCTGCTCGGGCGAGGAGGTGTCGTAGATCGGCACCGGCACCGCACCGATCGTCCAGAGGGCATAGTCGGTAAGAGTCCATTCGTAGCGCGTCGCGACCAGTAGGGCGACCCGGTCGCCGGCCTGGATTCCGGCGGCGAGGAAGCCTGCCGCGAGGGCGCGCACCTCGGTTGCGAACTGCGCCGCGGTCACGGGCTCCCAGCCACTTCCCGTTGGCCGCTCGAACAGGACAGACTCGGGGCGGTCGCCTCGGAACACCGCGTTGGCCAGCTGATCCTGCAGCGGAATCCGGATCGTGGGCGGGCTCTCGTACTCGCGCATACCCGCAGTGTCGAGGTATGTCGAAACAGGTGCCATTCGTTACGACCGAATGAGCACGGCCCGGACTTCGTGCCCCTTCCATCGGCCGCCCCGGCACCGTGATGTGCGGCGCGGTGTGCACCTTCACGTGCGCAGGGCGGTGCGCCTCTGGGCGAACACCGGCATGCGTTCATGGGGCGCGCCGGGTGAATTACCGGATTGCGTGAATACGCCGATACGGCATGGTGCAGTCCTTCTTCAAGGACTGCCGGATGGAACCCGTGCCTCACGTTTCGAGGCTGCGCCCGAGGGGTCGAAGCTCGACGGACGCGCGAGGGAGGAGAGTTGGGTGCGGGTTCGGGATCTCGCCGACACCAGCCCGGTATGGGCTACGGCCAGGGAGAGCAGTGCGAGTGTCGGCGGCGAGGTGTTCTGCACCTCGGCCCCTGGCAGATCAACGCCCAGGCGGATCACGGCCGTCACCCCTGGGAGGCGGACTCCCGGATCAACGGCTCGAACTCCCGTCGCACGTAGGCGTCGACCGGCTCCGTCAGCACGCCGTCGATCACCCTCCGCACACGGTGCTCCGCCGCGAACTCCTTGAGCGCCGCGCGGGAGTCCGGCCCCACACCCCCGCCAACGATCACCACCCCGAACTCCTCGGTCTCCAACAGCTTCCGCGCCTCGTCGTCGGTACTCACTCCCTCCGCGTCAAAGCCGTCCGCACGCAACGTGGCCAGCACCTCCGCCACCCTGGCGGGCGCCCTTCCCAGCACCAGCGTTTTCATGGCCATTCCTCTCCGGGACGTCGCATCCGACGTCCAGCGTGAACACGGACCAAGGCCGCAGTCGGCAAGGCCCGCACTGCACGCCTGGAACTTTTTTGGGGCCGTGTTCGACAACAACACAAACCGGGGCCCGCACCATGACGGTGCGGGCCCCGGTGAGCAGATACGCGTCCGGCGATCAGGCGGGGACGATGTTCTCCGCCTGCGGGCCCTTCTGGCCCTGCGTGACGTCGAAGGAGACCCGCTGGCCCTCCTGGAGCTCACGGAAGCCCTGCGTCGCAATGTTCGAGTAGTGGGCGAAGACGTCCGGACCGCCGCCGTCCTGCTCGATGAATCCGAAACCCTTTTCGGAGTTGAACCACTTCACGGTTCCCTGTGCCACGATCTTCTCCTTCTGTAGGCAGAGGCCCCATCCGGAGATGCCGGAAAACGAATAATGCGCCTGCAGGAGAAACATTCCCGTCAGGCGCACATAGGTTCATGGGTACCACAACTGCAACGCCTAGACCGTAGCACAGCTCGGCGACCCGGTGTGGACCACAGGCAATGAGCAACTGGAAGACTGTGGCGCCGGGTCGGTGCGCCTCTCCGAAACTGGCAGGCTCCGCCGGGGGCGGGTCCCTGCGACGGTGTGGTTCGGCCCAGCAGAGGGGGAGTATGGGGCTGACCTACGGCTATGACATCTACCTGCGTCCCCGGAACGTCGCCAGGGCACTGCCCAAAATGGGAGGACGGCAGACCCCTCGACGCTGACCCCCCGCCTGACCGTAGTCATGCCCCCGGCTCCTGTGTGCTGTTCGTCGGTGCCCTCTGGCACGGCGGCAGCGTCAATCGCAGCTCAGCCCCACTCCTGGCCGCCACCGCCCCATGTTGTCAGCCCTGGCTACGAAGGCGGGATGCATTCACGCTCTTCACCAGCATGGATGTCATCCGTAAGGTCTCGGAGGATCTCCGTCGAATGCTCGGCTACAGCATCTATCCGCCTTTCGTCGGCATGCACCCCAAACGACTCCTGCGCCGCCGCTGACGGCGGTCCGACCGGTTCCCCCACCATGCCTTCCACGGTCACGCGCGTCGGCGAGGGCTGGATGTGCCCTCGCGGCGCACTGTCTCGCGGTACCAGCGGCCCCACTTGTCCAACTCCTCCGTGATGGACTCCAGGCTGTGCCCGACGTCAGTGAGCGCGTATTCGACCCGTGGCGGCACCTCGCGGTACACGGTCCGCGTCACCAGGCCGTCGGCTTCCAGTTCCCGTAGCTGGCGAGTCAGCATGCGCTGGGTGATGCCCGGCAGCGCCCGCCTGAGTTCACCGAAGCGATGAGTGCCCACGACCAGCTGCTTGAGAATGGCCAGTTTCCAACGACCCCCGAGCATCTCCATGGCGAACTCGATCGCGCAGTGATCCGGGGCTTCTTCGACGTTGGAACGCACGACTGACCTCCATTGGTATACAGCGTGGCACTAAGGGACACCAAAGACCGTACTTGTGACCCAGGTTGATACGTCTTGAAACTGAGACCATGTCAAGTGGAGAGGCACCCGTACCGGTGCGAGCAATGAAAGAGACGGAGCATACGGAGCCTTCGGCCGCCCCACCCAGTCAGCGGTGGCTGGTACTGGCCGTGGTCTCGGGCAGCCTGCTGTTGTGCGGTATCGACCTCACCGTGCTGCACGTCGCTGTACCCAGCATGAGCCGGGAGCTCGAGCCCTCTCCCGCCGGGCTGCTGTGGATCGTCGACGTCTACTCGCTCACGCTCGCGGCCCTGCTCGTGACCTGCGGCACGCTCGGTGACAGGATCGGGCGGCGCCGCATGGTGCTCAGCGGCTTTGTCACCTTCGGCTTCGCTTCGGCGGCGGCCGCCTATTCGACGTCGACGGCGCAACTCATCGCCGCGCGCGCCGCGCTCGGAGTGGGCGCGGCAATGTTCATGGCATCCACGGTGGCGATCATCAGGGTCGTCTTCACCGACGAACGCGAACGGGCTGTCGCCATCGGCATCTGGACAGCCGCCCACAGCGTCGGCGCCACGATCGGTCCGCTGGTCGGCGGTCTGGTCACCGTGAAGTGGGGCTGGGGCGCGGTCTTCCTGATCAACGTGCCCGTCATCGCCGTCATCCTGGCCGTCGGCGCCCGGGTCATCCCCGAGTCCCGGAACCCCGCTCCTCGACGTTGGGACCTGGCCAGTGTGGCGCTGTCCCTCACCGGCCTTGCCGGCGTGGTCTACGCGCTCAAGCAGGCAGGCGAGCACGCCGGAGCAAACGGCATCGTCATCACCACGGCCGTCGCCGGCAGCGTCCTTCTCTACCTCTTCGTGCGCCGTCAGCGACGCATCACCGAGCCGCTGCTGGACTTCTCCCTCTTCCGTGAACGCCGCTTCACCACCGCCACCCTTTGCGTCATCGGCTGCTTCGGCTCTTACGTCGCCCTACTGTTCTTCCTCACTCAGTGGCTGCAGCAGGTGGGCGAGTACTCGCCGCTGCGCGCCGGACTCGCGCTGATGCCACTGGCCGGTGCCAACGCCGTCGGCGCGGTCACCGCGCCCTGGGCCGCAAGCCGATGGGGTAACCGGTGGGCGCTCACCGGGGCGCTCGCCCTCTTCGCCACCGCCCTCGCCGCCATGGCCGTCGTCAGCGACACCGCCCATTACGGATTACTACTCGTGCCGTTGCTGGGCGCGGGATACGGGGCCGGCATCGTGATGACCCTGGGAGCCGATTCCATCATGAGCGCCGCACAGCCGGAACGCTCCGGGGAGGCGGCCGCCATCCAGGAGACGTCGTTCGAACTCGGCGCAGGGCTCGGCGTTGCCGTCCTCGGCACCGTCCTGACGGCCGTGTACCGAACCGGCCTGCCCCAGGTACCGGGGCTCGGCCCGGACGGGCGGGCGACGGCCGAAGAATCGTTCGCGAACGCCGAGGACCTCATGGCCGACCTTCCGTCCGACACCGCCCAGGCACTGCTGCGCGCGGCACAACGGGCCTACGACCACGGTATTACCGTCGTGCTGACATTCGCCGCCGTAGGCCTGGTCGTCACCGCCGCAATGGCGGCCGTCCTGCTGCGCCCGCCGCGTAACCGAGGGCTTTCGCGATGACGGGGCTGAGGCTTGGAGGACGTTGGTAGACCGCGAAAGTCCTGCCGCGCTGGTGCCTGCCTGCTTGGTGGCCGGTACGAGACCGGCGTGGGAGGCGAGGCGGGCGGCGGTGGGGAGTTGGTGCCGTCGCCGACCGTGACCAACAGAACGGCTGCAGTCCTGACGCTGACGCCGGGCAGCGACGTCAGGACCTGGGAGAGAGACACCCGATGCAGTCGATCTGCCAAGGTCTTCAGTCTGGGTGGGGTGTCGGCCGGGCGTGGCAGCATCCGCCGTATGACGACTACAGGTGTGAGCCGCGGCCTGGAAACGCTCCGGTACGGAGACTTTCCCATCTACTCTTTTTGATCTTGGCCAGTGCTCCGGCGTTTACGCCAGGGTGAAGGCCATCTCGGAATGGTTCTGACGTGCATGTGGGCACGGTCGGCACTGTTCACCTCAGCCCACGGGGGAGAAATCGTCAAGGCTTGTGGATCATGTGTTCTAGCATCTTGGAATGAGCGACGAACTTCTTCATCTCACGGTCCTGGGCTGCGCGACGCCCTACCCGAGCGTGGACAATCCGTGCTCCGGCTATCTGGTGTCGAGCGGGGACACCCGTATCTGGGTGGACGCGGGCAGCGGGACGCTCGGCCCGCTCCAGCGTCATGTGCGGCTGGACGAACTTGATGCGATTTGGATCTCGCATCTGCACGCCGATCACAGCGCGGACCTGCTCACCGCCTACTACGGAGCCCTGTACGCGGACATTCACCTCGCAGCGCCGATCCCTCTCTACGGTCCGCCTGGAATCGCCGACCGGCTGGCCAATTTTCTCACCAACACTCCGGCTCGCAGCCCGATCGAATCCGCCTTCACGGTAACCGAGTTGCACGACGGGCATCAGGCGGCCGTTGGCTCGCTCCGGCTGACCAGCCGGGCGGTGTCGCACGGGATTCCGGCCTTCGCCGTACGCATTGAGGCGGCGGGCAAGTCGCTGGTGTACTCCGGAGACACGGCACCGTGCCCGAGCCTCACGGAGCTGGCCGAGGGATGCGACGCGCTGTTGTGCGAAGCCGAGAGCGCACAGGCACCAGTCGAGGGCGAACAGGTGCACCACACGCCCGAGGACACCGGCGACACAGCCAGCACGGCCGGGGCGGGCCGACTGATCGTCACGCACGTCGGCCGCTTCCTCACGCCGCAGCAAGCGGTGGCCCGTGCCTCGGCGCGGTTCGACGGTCCCGTTGACTACGCTGCTCCCGATGCCACCTTCTTGATCGGCTAGGCCGCGGCTGACCTTCTTGACCGCCTTGGGGAACTTCGCGCCGTATAGCTGGGCGAACATTCTGACCGCCGCCTCGGCGGGGCCGCGGTCTTCGGCGTTGTAGATGTCCTGGATTGCCTTCTTCGCGCCGGATTGAGCATATTTCAGCGCTTGGGCTCGTCTGTGGTCAAGCTGCTCCTAGTCACAGTGTGTTGACGCTCGCAGAGAACGCTTTTGGTGTCCCTGTGACAGGTCCCGGAGAGGTCGATGACGAACGCTGGAGCGGCCGACTCCGCCCGCTGCCGGCGTGACTGCCTCAAGCTGGTGTCGGTGGTCCTCAGACACGAGGCCGCTCTGATCGTGGCTCTACAGCAGGAGTTGGCAACGAAATGGCATCCGGTAATCGCCCTTGAGAGTCACCCTGTAACGCGGATGCTCGCAGTGAGAAGCGGATGAGGCGTCACCGAGGGGCGCGAAGGTGCCACACGCGTGCCGGTGGCACATTGCCCCAGACGGTGCGGCAGCTGGTGTCATGGTTCCGTTGGAAGGTGTCGAGGACATGGGTGACGCCGTTGTGTCGAGCCAGGCTCTGGGAGGTGCCCACCAACGCGCGGAGGCGGGTGGTGCCGCGGTAGCCGAAGTACGTCAGGTGTCCACCAGGCTTGAGCGCGGACAGGTAGCGCGCGAGCAGACCGGAAACCTCGGCGGGATCGAAGTTGGCGAACGGCAACCCAGAGACGATCACGTCGTAGCGCGCCTTGGGATGGAGTTCCTCAACTGGCGCGGCGAACAACGATACGCGTTCCCCGTGGACCGCCAGCCGCGGGTCGGTCCGCAGGTCTGCCGCGAGCAGACGGGCGAAGCGGGGGTTGGCCTCGACCAAAGTGAGAGTGTCCTCGGGGCCGAGCAGCTCCGCCAGTACCCGGGAGACCGCGCCGGTTCCGGCACCTACCTCCAGCACGGTTCGCGGCTGCCCGGTGCGGTGGGTCAACGGCGCGGCGAGCGCCTCGGCGAGGTGACGGCTGCTGGGGGTCACGGCCCCGGTCGTACGGAACGTCCGGAGTGTTTCGGTGAGGAACAGTCGGCGGTCGGCGAGACGTCGGGTTGCCGAAGCTCGCCGGAGGGGTGAGGTGCGGGTCGGGGAGAGAACCATGTGCTGGACGCTAAGCAGCGCCCAGCGCCATGGAATCGGCCGATGTGCGGCGGCGGCACCCGACGAAAGTCGGGGGTGGCGATGTCCGTTCGTCGGAGGTGCAGGGGCAGTGCCGTCCCTAGTATGGCAAGGTGATACGCGGAGCAGAACGCGAGGTGTCGCTGTGGGTTGAGTTGCCATTGGCGGTGGTGCTCGCCCTGCTGGCCACGCTGGAGGGCTATCGGGCGGCCGGTGACACCCTGGCAGACCCGGCGCCGTGGGTTGCGGCAGCCGCGTCGGCCGGGGCGCTCGGCCGCCACCGGTTCCCGCGGGCGGTGGCGGGCCTGGCGTTGGCCGCGGTCGTACTGGGCTCGGTGTTCCCGTTGTTGGTGACCCTCTATCACTTCGCCTCGCGGGGCCGGTTGCGGGCGGTGTGGGTGTGTCTGGGAATCGCATCGTGCGCCGGGCTTCCCTGGCTGGCTCTCGCCTTCGCGCTGGGACGCCCGCTCTCGTGGGGACGGCTGAGCACCTGGACCGGCTCGGGAGTCGGTAATGCCGTACTGGTGGCCCTGGCCCTGGCTCTTGGTATGTGGGCGGGCAGTCGGCGCAAACTGCTGGGCGCGTTACGGGACCAGGTGGAACAGCTGCAGGTGGAGCGCGAACTACGCGCTGAGCAGGCACGGTTGGCCGAGCGGGCACGGATCGCCCGTGAGATGCACGACGTGCTCGCACACCGGCTGAGTCTGCTGGCACTGCACGCGGGAGTTCTTCAGTTGCGCGAGGTGGGGATGTCACAGGCCGGCGTGGAGCGATTGGCTCTGTTGCGCGGCACGGCCGGGCAGGCGCTGGACGATCTGCGCGAGGTGCTGGGTGCCCTGAGGTCCGACCGGCCCCACGGGGCCGAGTCCAAGCCATCGGTCCCGGCGCCTGCCCTGCTGGACCTGGAAGAACTGCTTGCTGAGGCCAGGACCGCTGGCCAGGTGATCGAGTCAGTGGTGTCCGGTGATGTGGAGAGCACGTCCACCAGTCACCGGCTGGCGGTCCACCGCCTCGTACAGGAGGCCCTGACCAATGCCCGCAGGCATGCCCATGATGCATCTGTCGCGGTCAGCGTGCACTACGGTCCACCTGTCACCACGGTGGAAGTTGTCAACGGACCCGCCGGACCCATCGGGCAGCCGGCGGTTGCCGATGGTTCCGCGACGCCTGGCGGCTACGGTCTGATCGGTCTGGCAGAGCGGGTCGCGGCGCTCGGCGGTCATCTGCATACCGGTGCCTCCGGTGCCGGTTGGCGGCTCTCCGCCCGGCTGCCCGCGCGGCCCCCCGTGCCCCCGCCGGGGTCCGTCTCGTGATCAAGGTTCTGGTGGTCGACGACGATGCCCTGGTCCGGCTCGGTCTTGTCGACCTGCTGTCCACCGACCCGGGACTGACCGTCCTCGCCGAGGCGTCGGACGGCCTGGCCGCGGTCGAACAGGCGAGCCTGCACCGGGTCGACGTCGCCCTGGTCGACGTGCGGATGCCCCGCATGGACGGCATCACCGCGACCCGCCGACTGCGCGCGCTCCCGGATCCACCGCGAGTGATCATCCTGACCACCTTCGACCTGGATGAGTACGTGTACGACGCGCTCGCCGCCGGCGCCGACGGCTTCCTCCTCAAGGACGCCGAACCGCGCGAGATCATCCGTGCGGTCCATGTGGTGGCAGACGGCCATGGCATGCTGCACCCGGCCGCCGCCCGTCACCTGATCAACCACTTCCACCGCGCCGCCCGCCCCGACATGCTGGACGCACGTGCCCGCATCGGGAGACTGACGCCCCGTGAGACGGAGGTCCTCGCGCGGCTCGCGCAAGGTGAATCCAACGCGGAGATCGCGGCGGCGCTGGGAATGCGGGAGAGCACCGTCAAGGCACACGTCAGCCGGATCCTCAACGCTCTGGGCTGCGGCAACCGCGTCCAGGCCGCCCTGCTGGCCCGCGACGCGGGGCTCGGCGGCCACGGATGACCGGTCCATCGAAGGGAGGCCGCCCGGGCCGTCCCCCGAGGCCGGCACTGCGACCGGCCGCCGCCCAGGACGTGGTCGCTTGCAGTGGCCTGCTATGACTTCGGCTACGACCGCACCTCGTCGGCGCCCCTGGGATAGCAGGCGTGTCGTGCTGGGGGGACAAGGCATACCGCGGTGCGGGGGGCACGGTCCGAACTCTCTACTGGGGCAGGATGGAGAGGCCATCCGCAGGCCAGCAGGCGGTCAAACGATCCCACGCAAAGATCTGCGCCCCGTAGACCTCAGGTTCCCCAGCATCTGACCCCGCGCGCTGACCCGTCAGGGATCACGGGTCAGCGAAGTTAGTGGGGGTCGGCGCAGCGCTCCACTTGGCCAGTCGGAGATCGGCCACATCGAATAAATCGGTGGCCAATCTTCGAATGGCATTTGGTTGTTCACGGCCGTCTCGGCCGGCGCCGCGGCTGGGTCAGCCTGGCTTGACCGCCAGCGTCGCAAAATAGTTCGACATGTATTGGGCGGATGCGTCGGATTGGTGCGGTGCTTCTGCGAAGCCGGTGAGGACGAACCCCGCGGCGAGTTGCCCGCCGATCTGGTCGGTGAGGGTGTGACTATATTCAAGAGGGGCATCCGCGCCGAACTTCGTGGCGCGTTCCTCGGCGGAGTACTGCGTGACATCGCTGTAGGGCAGCTTGTGCACGACGACCAGCTCGCCGCGCTCGTCGAGGGCCTCGTGGTCGAACAAGTACATATCAGGATTGAGGAAGCCCGCGAGCAGAGTTCCGCCCGGTCGCAGGACACGGAAGCACTCACGCCACACCGGTGCCAAGCCGGGTACAAACAGGTTCGAGACCGGGTGGAACACAACGTCGAATGCTGCGTTGCCGAAGGCGCTGAGGTCGCGCATGTCACCCAGGACGGTGCGCAGCTCGAGTCCGTCGCGCGCCGCCACCATCTGGTCCTGGCCGAGCTGGCGGGGCGAGTTGTCGAACACGGTGACCCGCGCTCCTGCGGCGGCGAGGATCGGACCCTGCTGGCCACCGCCGGAGGCCAGGCACAACACGTCCTTGCCGGTCAGGTCCGTCGGCAGCCAGGAGCGGTCGACTGGCTCACGCCCGATGAGAACAATCGACCAGTCGCCCATGCGGGCGCGCTCGACATCCTCAGAACTCACCGGCCTCGTCCACTCGTTGCCCTCCTGGACATATTTGTCCCAGGCTGCCCGATTATGGGTACCGGGGTCGACGACAATGTCCTGCACGTTTAACTCCCTGCTACAGCCAAGCGGACACCAGCGGTACTGACAGTTCGGTGCCGCTAGCCAACACGATCACGGGCGCGGGCTCAACGAAATTAGCGGGCGTCGAGGTGCCCACGGGCTCGCCGGGTGGTCGCGCGACGGGTGCGTAAGCGCTGGTTGACGGGGTTGCGGAAGCCGTAGGCGTCGCGGGTGACGGTCTTGATGACCTGGTTGGTGCCTTCGGAGCCGGCATCGGTGATCCAGGTGTGCAGGAACGCGAGGATCTCTGGCCACCACGTCTCGACGGTTGTGGCCAGGCGCTGCAGTGCAGTTCGGGAAGGCCGGCGTCGGCGCAGCGTCGGTGGAACCGGTACAGCAGATCGCGGACCTGTTCCCGGTCCGGGCGGGTCCGGGCGATGGCAAGCAGGTCCACGAGGTCTTCCTTGGCGTTCCGCGCCACGGTGATCGGTTCGCCAATCGCCTTGGGCAGGTTGGACAGCCCGTCGAGGAGAGCATCGAGTGCTCGCCGCGCATCCGGGCGGCGGAACGGGTGAGCCGGTTGCGCAGGTCCCGCTCACGGTTGCCCTTGCGGCCGCGCCGGCCGTGGTGCGTCACAGTGAGCCGGCGGCGGACCTCGGTGAGGGTCTGGTTCGCCAGCTGCACGAAGTGGAAGTAGTCCACGACCAGAGCCACCTGTGTCAGGACGCGGCAGATCGCCGACTTGAAGATCGTGCACATGTCGATCGCGACGTACCGGACCGCGCCGCGCCAGTCTTGGTCGCGGTCGGCCAGCCAGTCGATGACCGCCTGGGCGGTGCGGCCTTCGACCTGCCCGAACAGGCCCTGCTCGCCGGACAGGTCGACGAAGCCGACGCGCCAACGGTCCACGGCGGTCTGCCAGACTCCGGTGACCTTGTCGGGGATCCATCTCGGCCGGCCTCGGTGGATCTCGTCGATACCGAGCACCTGCACCGGCTCGGGCTGGGTCGGCAGCACCGCCTGGGCGTGACTGGTGAGGGTGCGAGCATCGGTGGGGATCGCGGCTGAACCTCGTTCTCCACATGCAGGAGGACCACTCCCTGGATGTAACGATCCACGATCCGGACCGCCTCAGCACGGTGCTGTGGACCCGGCCGCAGGAGAACTGGATAGAGGAGCACCACGAACGACTGGAGCAGGTCCGGCAGACCTGGCCCAAGACAGGCCCTATTTCGTACGAATGGCATCCACCCAAGGAGAGCTGAGTGCCGCTTGGCTCCGCGAGGCCGACATCACGAGTTCAGCCTCAGTAGCTGACCACTGCTGGTCTCTGCGCTTGATCCTTCTGGGGGTGTGGAACGGCCAGCGGAGAGATGGGCGGATATGTCGTATGAGCGGATATGCGTGATCACTGCCCGACACCCTTGGTCGGGTTGCCCACTTGCTGGTTGTCGGCTTCCTCGTCTGGCAGGAGTGGGTGGCGGCGTCGTTTGGGGGGTGGGGCAGCGAATCCTTCATTGATGCTCATCGGTGATTCTTCCCGGCAGAGGCGACGTCTCTTGCCAGACCGGTCACACCGGGGCGCAGGCCAAGTTCGGGATATTCCCGAAGCTGCACTTGCAATTCGAGCGTCGGTCAAATTGGGGCAAGCTTTGACATCACGAGACCCCGTCTGTGACGCGGGTCACATCCGATGTAAAGCACTCCCTCTGCGTGATCTTCACATCTACTGTGCAGGCGTGCAGCAAGCGACTGTATTTCTCCACACGATGGGTGGGGATCGTAGCGAGGAGCTGCTGTTCAGTCATGGAGTGGTGGCGGCGCAAGTTTGCTGCATGCCCGGCCAGTTGGAGGCGTAACGCATGAACAAGGTTGATGGGGAGTCAAGATTGTGCTGAAAGCACCAGAGGGTGTCACCGGTGGCGCGCCGAATCCAACACCGAAGAGGAAGGGGCGATCCATCACCGCGTGGTCAGCGCTGCCCTCTGCATTGATCGCCTTCGGGTTGGTGATGGCAGCGGGGGCACCGGCGGATGCCTACAACACGTTCAACAGCCACCGTCTGAAGTACGGCATCAACGGTGAGTACTACTGGCTGGATTCCACTGCCAAGAATTCACACCCCAGTGCGATTCCGGCCGGCGTGGCACACTGGAACAATACCACGGACACAAAGGTCTGGTACGTCGATACTCTTGACAAGAGCAAGAGCCGGTTGGATTTCTACAGGCGGTCGACCTCCAGCAACTCCTACTGCGCGGTCACTGCAATGTACGTCGATACTGCGACCGTAAACCCGTCCAACACCAACTGGGTGTGGGCAAAAGTCACTATCGACCCGCTGTTGGCCAACGCATCAGCTTGCGGACCCGACACTCACCGTGACGGAATCATCGCGCACGAGGTGGGCCACGCAATGGGTTTGGCGCACAACAGTAATTCAAGTTCGTTGATGAACACCTACATATCCAGCACGAGTGTCGACGCTCCGATAAAGGATGACAGAGATGGCATCAACTACCTCTACTGACAGGTCGGCTTCGCGTCGCGTCAGCTTTGGCGTCCTGGCGGCTGGGCTCGTGCTGCCACTGGCCTTGTCGGCCTGCTCCAGTGGTGCCGGGGGCCCCGCTGTGAAGGACTCCGTGCGCGGATCGAAGTCGGCGCCGAGCCTCGAGGCGACGACCGGCTCGCGTGACACTCCGGACCACAAAGTCATCCTCGACGGAGCTCTCAACCGCAGCTACGCCGCTCCCAGTCTTGCCGCGTTCGCCAGCCAGGCCGGGGCATCCAACGTGATCAGCGGCACGGTCACCGCCACCCGACCGCTGGTCACCGAGCCGGCTACGACTGTCGAGACGATCTTGACGATCTCCGTGGAGCGGCAGCGGGACGCCGACGCCCCCGCCACCGTCGAGGTGCGGGAACAGGGCGGTGTCGTCTCGGTCGCACAGGTGCGCTCCGACTTCGAGGGCAAGATGGGGCGCAAGTTGACCGATGAAGAGTTGGCCGAGACGGTCGACTACCAATTCAACGGGATCGAGCACGCGCGGGTGGGTGATCAAGTCCTCGTCGTGGTGGCCGACGATACCTCCGTGCAGAAGGAGGGCGCCTACGTCAGCCTGGCCCGGCTCGTGAGGGAGGGCGCCACGGGCGCCTTGGCCAAGTCGAGTTCCACGAAGTTCACCTGGCCCGGCGAGGCCCCGAACCCGGCTTGGGAGAGCGCGGTCGACGTGGAGTCCCTCATGCAGTGAGAAGCGGGCGGCCGACGGCGTCGAGCGAACAAGTGCACTGGTCCTCCTCGTAAGGAGCATCCCTGGCGCGTGGGCCTTGCGTGCGGTGCACTTCGTTCACTGTGGGAACCCCGTCCTCGTGACAACAGTCACCATGTGCACCCACGCCGGTTCTCCAGTTCGGCGCGGGCGACATGGACCCGGCTACCGTGGCGGTCACTTCGGTCATGCGGTTGCCTCCTGTGTGTGGTTGTTGTCGTGGGAGTCGCCGTCGCCCGCGGTCGTCTCCTCCGCCGTGTCCTCGTCCAGCAGGTCGCGTGCCATGAGGGTGGCGCCTGCGACGGCGCCCGGCATCAGGAAGACCGCGACGAACGGGACGAGGAAGGCGACTGTGAGCGGGGTGCCGAAGCCCCAGGCCAGGGTCTTACGGGCGCGCAACAGCGCGAGGCGCTCGCGCAGTTCGACCCCGCGGCGCTGGAGCGCGACCGCGGTCAGCTCCTCGGTCAGGAAGAAGCCAGTGACGAAGAACCCGAGCGCCGGGATCACGGTCTGGCCGACGAAAGGAAGGAAGCCGAGCGCGAAGAGCAGAATTCCCCAGAGTGCCGCTCGGACGACGACACGGAGACTGTCGCGGGCCGAGATCCACAGCTCGCGCCAGAGCGAGTGCGGGGACTGCGGGGCGCCGCCGTCCGGGGACACCGAGCGGTCCACCCTCTCCGACAGCGACTCGTAGAAGGGTTGCCCGAGGAGGAGGGTGACCGCCGTGAAGGTGAGCACTGCCAGGAGCAGCGCGAGCGCGAAGAGGACGGCGGCCAGGAACCCGCGGAACAGGCCGCCCCATGGGGACGACCAGTGGTCGGCGAAGGGGGTGGCCCAGGTGACGAGGTCGTCGCCGTACACGGCGAGGGCCACGAGTGCCGCCGCGTAGAGCGCAACGGTGATCAGCCCGGGCAACAGCCCGAAGCCGTACGCTCTGCCGTGTCCGGCAGCCCAGCGCTGCCCCTTCACCAAGTAGCCGAAGCCCGCCCCTAGATCACGCATGGGCGAAACCCTATCGGGGCGGGTGGCTCCCACGCTCCGGCCGCCTCGACGAGGGTGCGGCCGGCGCTCGGGCTTGGTGTCCGGGTTGCGCCGCCGAGAGCCGGGAGCTGTTCACCGGCGTCGCTGAACGTCGAGGGAGGCTTCGTCATCAAGTCGGCGGAGGAGTTTCGAGCATCTGTTCCGGCGACACCTGCCCCTTGGCTGCCGAGTCGTCTCGCTGGAGCTGGAGCTGGAGCTGGAGCTGGAGGTTGGAACGGAACTCGATCACGGTGATGAATAACGTGCAGGACTCGCAGATCGGCTCGAAGTGGCAGTCCACCTCGACGGGGCGTGTGCAGTAGCCGTTGCCGAGCATCAAACCTGCGCACCGGGACCGGCCCGGAGGCAGAATGGTGATCATGATGTCGTCCCCGTCCCCGACCTACCTGCCGGTCCTGGAGCGCATCGCCGAGGAGATCGGGCACACGCCCGGCCGCGGGCGCCCGGCCGACTACATCCCGGCGCTCGCGGCCCGTGACGCCCGCGCCTTCGGCATGGCCGTCGCAGAGCTGGACGGCATGGTGTACGGGGTGGGGGACTGGCAGGAGCCGTTCTCCGCGCAGTCCATCACCAAGGTGTACACTCTCGCCCTCGACCTGGCGCGCGAGGGCGACGAACTGTGGGAGCACGTGGGCCGCGAGCCCTCCGGCAACCCCTTCAACTCCCTGGTACAGCTGGAGTACGAGAACGGCATCCCGCGCAACCCGTTCATCAACGCCGGCGCCCTGGTGGTCACCGACCGGCTCCAGACCCGTACCGGCGACGCGGCGGGCGAGCTGCTGAGCTTCCTGCGCGCCGAGAGCGGTAACCCGGAGCTGGACTTCGACGAGGAGGTCGCCGCGTCCGAGACCGCGCACGGCGACCGCAACGCCGCCCTCGCCCACTTCATGGCGTCCTACGGCAACGTCGACAACCCGGTGCCGGTCCTGCTGGACCAGTACTTCCGCCAGTGCTCGATCGCGGCGTCCTGCGCCGACCTGGCGCTGGCCACCACGTTCCTCGCCCGGCACGGCATAAGGGCGGACGGTACCCGACTGCTCGCCAGCAGCCAGGCCAAGCAGGTCAACGCGGTCATGCTGACCTGCGGGACGTACGACGCGGCCGGCGACTTCGCCTACCGTGTGGGCCTGCCCGGCAAGAGCGGCGTGGGCGGCGGCATCATTGCCGTCGTACCGGGCCGGTGTGCGCTGTGCGTGTGGAGCCCCGGCCTGGACGAGCGGGGCAACTCCGTGGCCGGCGTGGCGGCCCTGGACCGCTTCACGACCCTCACCGGCCTGTCGGTGTTCTGAAGAGTGCCTCGGGACGGGGTGCCTTCCGGCCGGGCGCGCACACGGGGCCGTCATTGTTGCCGTACACGCCGATCAGCCGCCGCGACCGGCCCAGCAGCAGGTCCGGCGTGGCGGTGTCCACCCAGTCGCCCCGTGGACGACCACGTCGGGGCTCGGGGCATCGGCGAGGAGTTCAGACGGCAGGGCCTTGGCCCGGGTGGGCAGACGAGTGTCGGACACCAGGAGCAGGCGCACGGCCGAGGGGACCGCTCGTCTCCACGGTGCGTGGCCTCAGCGTGCCGTCGCGGTCACGGTGACCGCGGTGCCGGGGCGCACAGCGGGGAGCAGCACGTCCGCCTCGCCGGGGGCGCTGTGGACGACCGCGGCGCGCGTGCCCTCCGCCGTGATGCGCGCGCCCCGGGGGAACGCGGCGGTGGGGAGGGCGAGCGTCGTCAAGGCGCCGCGGGTCGCGCGGGTGGCGGTCAGGGTCAGGGTGTAGGTCCGGGTGAACGGGTCGTAGGTCTCGGCTCCCGGAGAGCCGGCGACGGCCCGGGCGTAGGGCGCGAAGGCGGGTTCCTTGCCGGGGGCGGGGCTGCCGTTGCGGTCACGGGCGCAGTAGCCGCCGCCGTCCGTGGCGTCGCAGTCGTACCACATGGCCCAGCCGGTGGCAAAGCCGTGCATCGACAGGAGCTGACGGCGTACGAGCTGGGCGTTGCCGGGCGTGGTGGCTTTGGGCGGCCCCCATTCACCAACGATGACGGGCAGCCGGTGCGCGGTCGGGTAGGCGCCGATGGCGGCTTCGTACCGCTCGATGAACTGCCCGGACGGGTCCCAGTCCTGCCCCGCCTCGACGGCCGTGTCGTAGGCGTGCGGGGCGTAGCCGATGCGGGCGGCGCCGGGACGTGGGTCGGCGAAGCCGGGGAGGCTCGTGGGGACGCCTTGGCCGACGAGGACGGTGGGCTCCACGAACAGCCACGCGTCGCGGTCGACAGCGCGGACGGCCTGGATGAGGCGCCGGTACATGGCGGGCAGTCGGCCCTGTTCGAGCGCGGTGGAGGCGGCGACCTGGTCGGCGGGGTCGGTCGGGTCCCCGGGGACGGGGCCGAAGGGCTCGTTGAACAGGTCGTAGCCGAGCAGCGAGCGGTGTCCGCGCAGGGTGGTGGCGACCTTCGCGTAGGCGGCGGCCTGGGCGGTGCGCAGGTCGGGGTCGTCGTACAGATGGGTGAAGGCGGCCTGGACGGCGGGCTGGAAGTAGTCGGAGAACCAGTCGTCCGGGTTGGACTCGAAGGGCAGCCCGTCGGTGCGGGTGGCCCAGGCGGGGATGCCGTTGTGGCCGAAGGCGGGGCCGAAGACGTCCTGGTGCCAGTCGACGAGGACCAGGACGTGGTACCGGTCGGCCCAGTCGAGCACCTGGTCGAGGTAGCGCAGGTAGGCGGTGTCGTACCGACCCAGGCGGGGCTCCACCTTCTCCCACTGGATGTCGAGCCGGATCAGATTGAATCCGTCGCGTGCGAGCCGGGCGACGCGGTCGCGGGTGACGGTGTCGTTCTTGCCGAGGTTGAAACCGTGCAGCCGCAACACACGGCCCCGACTGTCGGCGAGGTGGACAACGCCGTCGGGCATGGCGACGGTGCCAGTGGGCCGGCCCGTGTCCCCAGCGGCCCAAGGCGCCTCCATACTGGTGGGCGTGCTGTGAGCCTGAGCCTGAGCCGCTGCGGGCAGCGCGCACAGGACGGCGGTGCCGAAGGCGAGCGTGGTGGCGATGCGACGCAGACGCATGGTGCCTCCGGGGCGGTCGGCAAAGGGGGCGGAATTGCCCGACGGGTGCCGATCCTGGCCAAAGGCGTGCGCTATCGCAAGACTCCGCGACGTACTTTCCTGACACTTGCTCAACTTTTCGCGCGTGACGCGCCCCAGAGTGGCGACGGGCGGTCCCGGGGCCGGCGTCGGGCCTCGCCCCGGATTCGGCCCGGCGACGCGCCCGGCCGCCGACCGGGCACTGCACTGATCACGCCGGCCTGTGCTCCTCGCACGCGCGGGGATGGTCCCGCCCACCATTCGTGATCCAGAATGATGGGATGGTCACGCTTAAGACTCCCCGTTTGGTCCTGCGTCGCTGGCGCGAGGAAGACGTTGCGCCCATGGCTGCCGTCAATGCCGACCCCGAGGTCATGCGGTGGATCCGTGACGGCAGCGTCCGTGACGAACAGCAGACTCGCGACGGGATCCACGCATGGGAGAGCGAGTGGGAGTCACAGGGCTTCGGCCTGTTCGCCGTGGAGATCCGGTCCACTGGCGAGATGGCCGGGTTCACCGGCCTTTCGGTGCCCCACTTCTTGCCGGAGGTACTGCCGGCGGTTGAGATCGGCTGGCGACTGGGACGTTCCCACTGGGGGCAGGGCTTGGCCACCGAAGCTGCTGCGGCCGCTGTACGGTTCGGGTTCGAAGAGCGAGGGCTGGAGCGGATCGTCAGCATCACTCAAGTGGGCAACGACGCATCCGAACGGATCATGACCAAACTGGGGATGCATCCGGTCCGTGAGACCGTCAACCCCACCTGCGGTCGTCGAGTACGGGTGTTCGAGTTGTCGTCGGACCAGTACGTCACAACCACTCGTTGATGGCGGCAACGAGGACGGTAACCTCCTGGCGGACCGCGAGTTCGTCATACCTGGTGGCCACGGCTCGATGTCTCTTGAGGCGATTGATGCCGCACTCGACCGCGTGCCGGGCCTTGTAGTCCTCTGGGTCGAACTGTCAGGTCGGGGGCACGAATGGCCGGTGGTTGCCCTTTCAACGCGGTGTGTCCGCGGTGGTGGTTGTAGGTGTTCAGCCAGCCGTCAGGATCGCTCGTCAATCGTGGGCGCCTGCGCCCGCGGTGTCATCCTTTGCCCACGGTTTGACGCCGAGCTTTCCGGTGGTTCCGAGGTCGAGGTCTGGGGTGACCGTGACCGGGTCGGCGCCGGCCTTCGCCCGGACCCGCACGTAGGGCACGTTCACTGGCGTACCGGACTCGGTTGTGTTGCGCCACACCAGGCTGGCGGTCGCCGACTCGCCGGGCCCGAGCGTGACGGGTCGGGGCTGCTCGTCAGGCCCGGCAGCGGTGGTGATCTCACCGCTGCCACGGAGGATCTTGATACCGCCGACGGGTTTGCGGTCGTCGTCCAGAAGTTCCAGCAGCGGGTAGCCGTCGACGGTGTAGTCGCGTGTGCCGCAGTTGTCGAGATGCAGGCCCACGACACGCAGCCCCATTGCCGCGTCACCCCGGTCGGCGCTGACCCGGATCCCAGAGGTGGGACATGTGCCCGGATCAGCCGGAGCCTCGCCCGCGGGCACCTTGGTCACGCGGAGGACCTTGGCCTGTGTCACCCGCGGCGCGGCGGACGGTAGTTCTCCGACCTGCACCGTGCCCCGCACTGTCTTCCCGGGGCCGACATCGCGCACTGCCACGGTTTGATTGGCAACCGCCCCGCCATCACTGCTCATGAAGGTGAAGACGACCGAGTAGGTCAGAGCCTCAGTGCCCTCATTGGTGACCTCGTAGGCGGCAAAGGCTCCCGAGTCTGTGGCGAGGCTGTCGGCGGAGACGGAAGTGCTGCGGGTGGGCGAGGGGGAGGCCGACGGGAGGGTCAGTGAGGTGATCTGTACACCGTCCTTGCCCGGATCCTCGACCTGCGTCTGGGACGGCGGTACGGACGCACGGGCGCCGCCGGTGCTTCCGACGCCTGCGCGTTCTGTCCCGCAGGCCGTGAGCAGCAGGGCGGTCGCGGCGAGAGTCGACAGGAGGGAAGCAGGTCTTCGCATTCGATCACCTCACCAGAGGGTGGATCACGTGCGTGTGATGGAGGCCACAACTCCGGTCTTGCTCGGCACCTCCCTGGTCAGGCCGGCCACCACCGCCGCTCCGCCTGTGTTCCTGAACAGATGCGCGCCTCGTCGACCGGACTCAGGCCGCTCCGATCTTTCCGCGGCGGCAGTGGAGGAAGAGATGAGGCTCAGGCGCGGCGTTCGGATGAGACGGGGTGAACAGAAAGCTCTCCGCGGACACGACAGACAGGCCCGCCTCGGTGACCATCGCGATGAAGTCCTCGGCGGCGAAGCTCGTTACCGTTACCTTCTGCCCCATGAAGAGACCCTCGACGCCCTCCACATCCAGGGGCACCGTAGCGACGGCCAGGCTGCCGCCGGGCTTCAGCGCCTGCACGAGCCGCCGCAGGAGCCGAGACTGGTCGTCGCGCGACATCTGCAGGAGCGAGAAGTACACGCAGACCGCGTCGAACGAGGCTTCACGCAGGGCGACTTCACGGATGTCAGCACACCGGAAAGAAGCCCCGGGCACCTGCCGGGTGGCGAGTTCCACCATGCCCGGGGAGACATCGACGCCCAGCACCTCATGTCCCGCGCCAACGAGCGTCTCCGCCGTGGGCCGGCCGGTTCCGCTGCCCACGTCGAGCACCCGACTGCCGGGCACGAGCCGACCAAGAAGCCATTCAAGCGACGACCGGTGCGCGGCCGACCCGGCGAACGCCTTCTCGTAGTCGGCTCCCAGAGCATCGAACACTGCCGCAGCCTGAGAACCGCGTTCCTCGCCCATCAAGTGGCCTCCCGTTATCGCCGATTGACGCCTCAGTGCATCATCCCACCCCCGAGGTGGTCCACAAGTGGTCTCCTGTACCCGCCGGGGGCCCGGCTGTCCGTTGTGCTCCGTGCGCCTGCGAGGGTGGCCCCGCACCCGGTGATGCACGGTGCCCAGGCTGGTGCCGGTGCCGTCCGCGCCGCCAAGCACACACTGGTGGCGACGGGCGACTCGGCTCCCGGTGCGCCGGACGCCCTACGATCGTTCGTCACGGCCTCCGCACTGATCCTCATCGACCTGATGCCGTGCATCATCGCCCTTCCCCTCGCCCCGCACACCGGTGACGAAGTCCTCGCGCGCTGCCGCGAGTTGGCCAAGTCGTTCCGGGTGAGCGGGCGGCCGGTGGTGCTGGTCCGGGTGGAGCGCCCGAACGTCGCCGAGCAGCCGCCGGGCAGCGGCTTCGCCGACGGCCTGGTACACGGTGGCGACGTCGTGGTGGTCAAGCGCGCCATCGGCGCGTTCTACGGCACCGATCTGGACGAGCAGTTGCGCAAACTGGGTGCGGACAACTCGGTGTTCGCCGGGCTGGTCATCACGATGGGCGTCGAGTCCACCGCACGGGTCGCGGCGGACCACGGCTACCAACTGGAGTTCGTAGCCGACGCGATGTCCGGACTGGCTGCGGACGAGCACGAGTTCACCGTAGAACGGATCTTCGCGCGCTTCGGCGCGGTGCGGAACACCGCCGACTACAGCTGACGCCGGCCCGGTGTCGGAGACGGTGGCCGGGCGTGCCGCTGCCCATCCGGGGGTGGAACTGCACCATGAGGTCGTGCAGGGG
This sequence comes from Streptomyces sp. NPDC001020, assembly GCF_053599115.1. Lineage (NCBI taxonomy): Bacteria > Bacillati > Actinomycetota > Actinomycetes > Kitasatosporales > Streptomycetaceae > Streptomyces > Streptomyces sp. NPDC001020. The sequence continues at coordinate 71,486 of NZ_JBSFLQ010000012.1, forward strand.
CACCCGGTACAGGTCCTTGCCACGGCGTCCGAACACGCCCTCGGCCTGGTCCTGGGCACACGAGGGCACGGCGGCTTCACCGGAATGCTGCTGGGTTCGGTCAGTCAGGGCCTACTGCACCACGCGCGCTGCCCGGTCATCACCGTCCCGTACGACCAGTAGCCTGCGACGCACCAGTAAGGGGCTCCTCAGGCCGGAGCACGAAACGGTAGCCCATGTCCCGGCGCGCGGGGTCGGCGTAGCGCATCAGGACACCTACCCATCACACAGCGCAGTTGCTGTTTCGGCACCACGACCAGCTCAGCCCGCGAGCCCACCGCGTGCATCAGGGCCGCGTCGGCACGTTCCTTCAGGACCGACTGACGTGGATGCGGAGCGGTCCATTCGGCCACCTCGGATTCCAAGCGGCATCGCATGCAGCGGCGCGCTACGCGTGGCACGTTGGCTACAGCAGCATTGTGAGGAGATGGTGGCGATCATGCGAGCTCACCTCGGCGACCAACTCGTCATCGAGAGTCCGGCGACCGGTGTTGCCCGGCGCGACGGCGAGATCGTCGGACTCCACCACGAAGACGGAACTCCGCCCTACGACGTGCGCTGGTCGGACACGGGCGAGGTGACGCTCGTGTTCCCCGGGCCGGACGCGCATGTCCGTCACCTCGAGCACGAGGCCGGCAGACGCCACGCGCCTCCCAGGCCCGGCCTGGGCGAGGCCGGAGCCGTGCCCGTCGCGACCGCTCCCGACCGGACCGCTCACGCTGGCGACATCGGACGGCGCGTCGCCGCCGAACGCACGCGGCAGGGGCTCTCCCGTGAGGAAATCGCCGACCGGGCCGGCATGGCACCCAACTACCTCGCCTACCTTGAAGAGCGGCCGGCCGACCCGAGCCTGCCGACTCTCATCAGGCTGGCTGGCGCCCTTGGTACCAGCGTTGCGTCCCTTCGCGGAGTCGGCATCGAGGCGCCGCCCGGCCAGGGCGAGGCGCTCCTCCACCCGCAACTGCAGGTCCTCAGCCCTGACGAGTGCTGGGCCCGGCTCTCCACCCATGGTGTGGGGCGCGTTGCGGTATCCACTCCGGACGGCCCGGCGATCATCCCGGTGAACTACGAGGTCGTCGACGGCGCGATTGCCTTCCGTACGGCCCCCGGCTCGGCTCCCGCGGCGGCTGTGGGAACGGACATCGCCTTCGAAGTCGACCATGTCGACGAGGCCATGAGTCAGGGCTGGAGCGTGCTCGTCGTCGGCCCGGCGCGCATCGTTTCGGAGCCCGACGCCGTGCTGCGGCTGGCCGATCGAGCCCATACCGAGCCGTGGGCCGGGGGCGGACGCGTGATGTGGGTGTCGATCCAGCCCGCGCGCCTCACAGGCCGCCGCATCGGCTCCGCCGACCAGTAGGTGGTCGCAGTGGAAGTACTCGGCCGGAACGGAGAACCGTCCTACCGGGTGCTTTACGACGACGGTCACGAGGCGTAGATCTTTCCCGGTCTCGGATGCGTGATCGAGACCCGGCAGGCACCCGATGCGTCGCCCAGGCATCCAAGCCGGGAGAGCAGTGACCAGCCGCCTGCGAGCCGGGAAGAGTTTTTGCTGCCCAAGACCGGGTGGCGACGTGTCGACACCCTACGTGTGCGTCGTCTGTTCGGCTGATGCCGACGTCGGACGGCAGACGGTGGTGGAGGTGAGCCTGGCTGTCGCTGGGCTCGAGCCGCTCGCGCTGAGGTCCGCAGCCCGCAGCTGCGCTCGCGCTAACGGGCAACTTGGACGCACTGGCTCATGACAGCTCCGTGCCCCTGGCCGGAGGACGGTGAGACTTCGGCGGTCACTCCCTACTTCCAGAACACACCGAAGCAGCCGGTCAGGATTCCGTAGTTCTGCGCACCAGTCCCGGCGGGTTACCGGGCCACACTGAGTCCTGCCCCGTTTGAGACACACCGGCCGACGGTACTCGCCAAAACGGCCGCCGTTGCTACGCGGCGAACGCCCTGCAGCCAATGGGGAGGCCGCGCCGGATGCCGACCGCTTCAGCGGCGAGCGGTGCCGCGCCAATTGCGGAGAACGCCTCTCCCGCCCGGGGTGCCACCTCCCGAACAGGCGGCGCCCGCCCTGGGAAGGAGGGTGCGATGGCTGAGCAGGACCTGGCCAGATGGCTGGAGGACTTCTCGATGGCGGACACCGCCGTGGCCGGCGGGAAGAACGCCTCACTCGGGGAGATGATCCGCAACCTGTCGCCGCGAGGCGTACGGATCCCGAGCGGCTTCGCGACCACCGCGCACGCATACCGGTACTTCCTCACCGCCAACGACCTTCGCCCCCTGCTGTCGGAGCGGATCGATGCGCTGCACCGCGGCGCCGACCTGGCCGACGTCGGCGAGGCGATCCGGCGAATGTTCATCGACGCCCAGTTCCCGCCCGACCTCGCCGAGGCCGTCCGCTGCAGGTACCGGGAGCTGGGTGACCGCTTGCGGCGGTCCGACCCGGACGTGGCGGTGCGTAGTAGCGCCACCGCCGAGGACCTTCCCGAGGCCAGCTTCGCCGGGCAGCAGGAGACCTTCCTCAACATCACGGGTGAGGAGGCCCTGATGGCGGCCTGCAAGCGCTGCTACGCGTCCTTGTTCACCGACCGGGCCATCAGCTATCGGGAGCACCACGGATTCGACCACCTGATGGTGGCCCTGTCGATCGGCGTGCAGCAGATGGTCCGCTCCGATCGGGCCGGAGCGGGGGTGATGTTCACTCTCGACACCGACAGCGGGTTTCCGCGCGTGGTGCTCGTCAACGCGGCGTTCGGCCTGGGCGAGTCCGTCGTGGGCGGCCGGGTCGACCCGGACGAGTACCAGGTGTTCAAGCCGCTGCTCGACCAGGCCGGCACCAACCCGGTGATCTCCAAGGCGGTCGGCGGCAAGCAGACCAAAGTCGTCTACGGCGGCGGCGCGCAGCAGCCGACGGCGACCGTGGCGACCACCGAGGAGGAGCGGGCGGCGTGTGTGCTTGACGATGCCGAGATCTTGCAGTTGGCCAGGTGGGGGGTGCTCATAGAGGAGCATTACGGGCATCCGATGGACATAGAGTGGGCCAAGGACGGCGACAGCGGTGAGCTGTGCATCGTGCAGGCGCGGCAAGAAACCGTGCAGGCCCGCAAACAGGCCGCCACCTTGCGCTCCTTCCGGCTGAGGGAACGCAGCGAAGAGCTGACGACCGGCCTGGCCATCGGTGACGCCATCGCAGCCGGGCCGGTGTGCAACCTGCGCAGCGCCGCCGAGATCGGGCGGTTCGAGGATGGTGCTGTGCTCGTCACCGGGATCACCGACCCGGACTGGGAACCGATCATGAAACGAGCGGCCGCCATCGTCACCGACCACGGCGGGCGCACCTCACACGCGGCCATCGTCAGCCGGGAACTCGGCGTAGCCGCCGTCGTCGGCGCCACCAACGCGACCAGCGTGCTCTCCGACGGCCAGGAGATCACCGTGTGCTGCGCGGAGGGCGAGGAAGGCGTCGTCTACGACGGCGTGCTCGACTACGACGAACAGGACATCGACCTGGCCGAGGTGCCGTCCACGGCGACCAAGGTGATGCTCAACATCGCCAACCCCTCGGCTGCCTTCCGGTGGTGGCAGCTGCCCGCCGACGGCGTCGGACTGGCCCGGATGGAGTTCATCGTCAACACTCACATCAAGATCCATCCCATGGCGCTGGTGCGCTTCGACGAGCTGGTCGACGAGGCCGCCCGTGACCGGATCGCCGAGCTGACCCGGGGCTATACCGACAAGACGGAATACTTCGTCGAGCGCCTGGCCCATGGCATAGCGCGCATCGCCGCCGCCTGGTGGCCCAAGCCGGTCATCGTCCGGATGAGCGACTTCAAGACCAACGAGTACGCACGACTCATCGGCGGCAGGCAGTTCGAGCCCGCGGAGCACAACCCGATGCTGGGCTGGCGAGGTGCCAGCCGCTACTACAGCGAGGGCTATCGCGAAGGCTTCGGCCTGGAATGCCGGGCATTGCGCCGGGTCCGCGACGAGATGGGGCTCACCAACACAGTCGTGATGATCCCGTTCTGCCGCACCCTTGGAGAGGCCGACCAGGTCCTTGGGGCCATGGCCGGCCACGGCCTCGTCCGTGGCCGCAATGACCTGGAGGCTTATGTGATGGCGGAGATCCCCTCCAACATCATCCTTGCCGCAGACTTCAGCGACCGCTTCGACGGCTTCTCCATCGGCAGCAATGACCTGACCCAGCTCACCCTTGGTGTCGACCGGGACCCCGAACAACTGCGCGCGCTGTTCAACGAGCGCGACCCGGCCGTCACCACCAGCATTTGGACCCTGATCGGCGCCGCTCATCTCAAGAGTCGCAAGGTGGGCTTGTGCGGTCAGCGCCCCAGCGACGACCCCGACTTCGCGCGCCTTCTGGTCGAAGCCGGTATCGACTCGGTCTCGGTGACTCCCGACAGCTTCCTGCTCGTCAAAGGCAACGTCGCCGCCGCCGAACACGCCCAGCGACCTGAGGCGCCACCCCCGGCCGGCACCTCGTCCTGCCGACCCTGACAGCGAGGGCTCCGGGCTGGCTGATGAGACCGGCAACGGTGACATCTTCACCAAAGGTGACCGTGGCCTTCTCTGGTCGCAGACGGCCCGATTCGCGGGGCGATACGGAGACGCGCAGCATGGAAATGAACCCGAATGCCGTCGTTTCGCCGAGGTGAATCTGCCCGTACACCACCACGGCCGACTCCTGGAACGGCCGTTCCCAGCCCTGAGCTGGGGTCAGCCGATCACCGCCGAGTTCGACGACCTCTTCGAGCGGATAAACCGGTTCCTGGAGGCAACCGCCGGCACCACGCCCGCCGTCGGGGCCTGGTCACCACCGGCCGACCTGCATGAGACGGACGACGCTTACGTGGTCGAGGCGGAGCTGCCCGGGATCAAGCGAGAGGACATCGACGGCGAGGTCAGCAACCGGGAGCTGAGCATCACCGGAGAGTTCAAGGAACGCGAGCGAGAAGGCGTCCTGCGTCGCAGCACCCGGCGCACCGGTCACTTCGAATGCCAGGCGCTGCTGCCGGCCGACGTCAGAGCCGAAGACAACACAGCGACACTGGCCGACGGGGTACTGACCGTCACCGTGCCCAAGGTTCAGGCAGCCAAGCCGCACCACATCGAGATCACCGAAGGCTGAAGCAGCAACGGCGGTGGGGTCGAGCGCCCGACCCCACGGCCTGACCCGAAATCCGTGACCTTGACGCCTGCTGCCGGGACTTCTTCCCTGGTAGTCGTACGCTCCGGGCGTCGGGCGGGGAGTGTGACGGCCTCCGCCCGACGTCCGGTCCGGTGCCCGACTTCGACCTCGCCGACACCGGCATCACCGTCCGCAGCCTGATCCGACGCGCGTGAACCACCCGCCGCCGGGACGACCGCCCACGACGCCGACGATGAACAAACCCCCAATCAGTGCCACCTCTTGCTGAAGACCGCCCGCACGACATCATCAGGGGTAACGCTCGCCTCGGCGATCAGCTCTCCGTCGGCCGACCAGATTCCCGAGCGGCCAGACGTACGGTCGAAACCGTCCACAGCCAGGATGCCGATGCGTGGACCCGACACAGGCGCACCAACCAAGGCGAGCGTTCCGGTCTCGGCACACGCGGCGCCGATCGGAGCCAGCCGTTCATCGTCCGGCGAGACCGGCGCCGCGTCCAACTCGTATCCCGTCAGCAACATCTCGGGGAAGACCACCACCCGCGCGTCCGCCGCCCGAACAGCCTCCGCGTGAGCCACCGCGTTAGCCGTCACGTCGTAAGCCACGCACCTCGGCTGCGCCACAGCGATGCTCAATCGCGGCTCCACCCTGACTCCTCTCGTCGAAGGGAAAGATCACCTTATACAGCGGCCGCATAGCCGACCTGTTGCGCACCTGCACTGCGGCGGCCGTACAACAGAGCCGCCGCGTGGAGCTTCTACGAGAGTCATCACCGTCCGCGTGACCTCATCCTGCCTGGACGATGTGTCACTACAACGGCTGCCCTGACCTGACTCGGCGCACCTATCCGCGCAGCCTCTTAGTTCTTCGTCGACCTACCGCCCGAGGTGGTGCGCCGCCGCCTGGCGCAGGGCGACGTCTCCCCGCCCGACCGCATCGAGGCGCCTCACACTCAGGCGGCACCTACCACCAGACGACCGGCGAGTCGGTGGTCGAGGCGCTGCTGCAGTTCGCCGGGGCCGGTGGCGTCCCTGGTCGAACCGGACTACGGTCCAGCACCGGCTCATTGCGCTGCAGCCCGGGCTACCTTCCCTGGTACAGCCGGTCGGGCCCACCAGCACCACCTGTCCGTCGGCTTCGGCCGCGCGGAGCTCGGGAGTGAAGCCGACGCCGCTGTAACAAGCGGGCAGTGTATGGGTGACGTCCTCGCCACGGGTGGCGAGCAGGGCGAGGAGGTGACGGAGGCGTTCCAGGTGGTGCAGGTCCATTACCTCGTTCCAGTGGGCCACGCCCACCGACAACAGAGGCCCGGAATGGGCGTCAGCCCGGCCACGTACGACCACCTCCGCTTCTGCGTCCGCGCCGGCACCGCGTGCGGGGTCGGGAAGTGAGCCGTAGGCTGCCGCCGCTGGGTGCGCCCCGAAGAGCGCCGGGTCGGCGAAGTCCATCACCCAGTCCCGGCAGATCTGGGCGAAATGCGGGCCGGCCACCGCGGAGTCGAAGGCGGGACGCGCGCGTCGCCAGATCTCGGCGGCGTCCTGTTGCTCCAGCATCGTGCGGCAGGGGCAGATTGCCGCGTGTTCGAAGGCCAGCAGCGGCTCCGCGATACGAAGCCGGATCAGGTTCGGCCGGAAGGCGTCGGGCTCGCCCTCCAGTAGGCCGTTGTCCTGCAGGAGCACCAAACAGCTGGAGGCGTCGGTGAGCGACGCGCCGAGACGCTCGGCGATTTCGCCCTGTGTCGAACAGCCCGAGGCGATGGCGGCGAGTACGGAGTGGCACAGCGCACGGTCCCAGTGGTCGGCCTCCTCCTGCAGCAGGTGGTGTGCCTCCAGGAACAGAGGAGTTCGGGGGCTGAGGACGGTTCTGCACACCCAGGCGTCGAAGTCGTCCGGCCTGATGGGGGAGTGGTTGCCGACGTAACGCCTGTAGGCGGGTGTTCCGCCGACGACGGCGTGGACCAAAAGGGCGAGCCGGGGTTCGTCGATGCCCCAGAACCGTGCGGCCTGCCGGAAGTTCGCCGGTAGGCGTTGTGGATGATGGAGGGCAGCGCGGGGCTCTGCCGTACGAGGTCGGGAAACTCGTCGATGACCACCGGGACGGGCCGCTGCTCACCCAGCGAGAGCAGGGCATCGATAGCTGCCTCCCACCCGCGCCAGTGTCCGCTGCGGGGGAGGCGCGGGCGGCCGCAGCTGTCGCGCCGATGAACGCCGACGCCGACTCCCCTCCTTCTACTGTGCTCCTTCTTCCTCCGATCGTTGCTGGGGCCGATGGTCCCCGATGCCAGCGACACCTGCACGGCCTCTCGCCGTTTCCCTCGCGTCTCTCTGTCCTCCTACTTATGGGAACGTTCACTCTGGACTGTGGAATTCCGCGGTGATGCGGAGAGCGGGACAGAAAGCTGCTGCGGGCACCGCGCCCGGTGGCGCCTGGGGCCGCGTAATCGGGACCCGCGAGAAGCGGGTGGTCCTCCTCTTTCTGTGCGCAGACTGCACTGGGCCCTCGTCACCGCTTCGAGAGGCGACGAGGGCATGGACCAGTGGTGGCACAGGGCTCTGCCCGTAGGTCCCACTGAGAAGCGGGGCGCGCCTTGAAGCCCCTCCGCAAGGCATCGCCGCCTAGCTCGGCCGCGTCGATCTCCACCTGGACACCGTCACGCACCGCCTTGGCCCGCGGTGGAAGGTACCGCGCCAGGGCCTCCACCGCTCGCTCGGCCTGCACCTCCTGGACGAAGGCGAACGCCGCGTTCAACAGGATGATCAGCCCCACCGCGGCTGCGACCACATGCGAGCCGACGGCGAACAGGAGCGCGGCGGCCAGCCACAGCAACAAGGCCAGCGGATGGGTGAGCTGGCGGGCCAGCTCCCGCGGCCAGCGCCGTCCGTGCCTGCGCTGCAGCTCGTTGGGCCCGTGCTGCACCAGGTGCCGCCGCGCCTCCGCGCTCGACAGCCCCCGGCGCGAACTGCGCAGATCGCGCAGCAGTAGCTCCGCGGCCTCTTCCGGATTCACCCCCGGGGGCCTCAGTCACGCCTCATGCCGACTCCGCACTGCACGAGCCTATCGGCCATTCCGGGGCAATAAAGCTCATAGCAGACATCGCATCAGGGAAGCCTCAGCACCATCACCGGCCCGGGCGAACAGCACGGCCGGACGCCAGTTGGCGGCGCTTGATGAGACCGACTGAAGCAGCGTGGTTGTCACCGATGAGGCACGCGGCTTGCCGCAAATGCTCATTCAGCAGCCTTTCTCTCATCGGTCCCGCGGTCGGCGGCTGGAGGGTTGCGCGGCCGTAGACGTTCCCCCTGCGGCCCGAACAAGATCAGATACTCGACCGGTCCCGCGGATCCGGCGTTCGCGACTCCGTGGGGGATGCGGGTGTCGAACTCGGCGGTGTCTCCGGCAGTCAGGACGAGGTCCTGGTCACCGAGTGAGAGCCGTAGCCGCCCGTACAGGACGCACAGCCACTCGTAGCCCTCGTGGGAGACCTGACGGGGCCGCGCGGGCGGCCCTTCAACGGCAGGCAGGACATGCTTGTGGGCGTGCAGGCCGCCGACGTACCGGGTGAGCGGCAGCACCACCTTGCCGTCGCCGAAGCTCAGCGGCGCCGAGGTGCGCGGCTCGGCCGCTGGGACGGTTGCGGTACCGGCCAGCTCGTCCAGAGAGACGCCGTACTCCTTCGCCAGCCGCAGCACCACCTCCAGGGTGGGCTTGCGCCGGCCGGTCTCGAGCCGCGACAACGTGCTCGGTGAAATGCCGGTCGCACAGCTGATACCGGCGAGCGTGGCGCCGTGCTGCTCGCGCGCGGCTCGCAGCCTGAGCCCCATCGCCGCCAACGTGTCGTCCACCTCGTCGACTGCCACCGTGACCGTTCCTTCCGACCGCACCGCTCCCACCGTCCTACCTGCGAGTTTGCCAGAATGGCAAGGATGATCGCGTCGGGCGGGCTTCGCACCGCATGATCGATGGGTAGCCGCGTCTGCCCACCGAACCGAGGAGAAGCCCCATGCAATCCGAGCCGACCGCTGCGCTCCGCCACCGCACCGTCGAGGCCCCGGCCGGACGCCTGCACCTGGTCGAGCAGGGTTCCGGTCCGCTTGTCCTGCTCGTGCACGGCTTCCCCGAGTCCTGGTACTCCTGGCGCCGCCAACTCCCGGCCCTCGCCGCGGCCGGGTACCGGGCAGTGGCGATCGATGTACGCGGCTACGGCCGCTCCTCCAAGCCCGCCGCGACCGACGCCTATCGAATGCTCGACCTGGTGGAAGACAACGTCGCCGTCGTGCGCGCCCTCGGCGAGGAAAGCGCGGTGATCGTCGGCCACGACTGGGGCTCCAACATCGCCGCCGCCTCCGCCCTGCTCCACCCCGAGATTGTCCGCGCCGTCGGCCTGCTGAGCGTCCCCTACGCGCCGCACGGCGGCCCCCGACCCACCGACATCTTCGGCCAGATCGGCGGCCCCGAGCAGGAGTTCTACGTCTCCTACTTCCAGGAACCCGGCCGCGCCGAGACAGAGTTCGAGCCCGACGTACGCGGCTGGCTCGCCGGCTTCTACGCCGCGTTGTCCGCTGACACCATGCCCGCCCATGACGAGCCCGACCCGCACTTCGTCGCCCTGGGCTGCCAGTTGCGCGACCGTTTCCCCGCCGGCCCGCTCCCAGCCTGGCTGACCGAGGACGACCTCGATGTCTATGCCGGGGAGTTCGAGCGCACCGGCCTGACCGGCGCCCTCAACCGCTACCGCAACATGGACCGTGACTGGGAAGACCTCGCCCCCTACCACGGAGCCCCGATCAACAAGCCTGCCTTGTTCGTCGGCGGCGCACTGGACGCCTCCACCACCTGGATGGCCGACGCCATCGACGCCTTCTCCACCACTCTCCCCGCCTTGTCCGCCTCCCACCTCCTGGACGGCTGCGGCCACTGGGTCCAGCAGGAACGCCCAGACGAGGTCAACAGCCTGCTGACCGACTGGCTTGCCACTATCCAGGGCTGAACCAGACGGGCTTCCTGGGCAGCTTGGCGGTGCGTCTCGGGTGGGCCGCGCCGAGGGATGCGCACACCCGCGTGCCCCTCCGCGCCGTCTTGTTCGCGTCAGCGCCCCGGAAGGTCACCACGCTTTGCCGGAGGCGCGGGTCACGGGCAATGCAGGATGAAGCTCATATGACCGCCCGCTCAGCGCAGCAGCGCGTCGAGGAACGGGCTGGAAAGGACGTGGTGGGGGTCGAACTGATCGAGACGCGTGACCGCCTCGTCCCAGCCTGGGCCGCCCCCGGCGCGCTGGCTGGCGGGGATGGCGTGGGTGAGGACGTTCGGGTCGGACCACGCGGCGGTGTCGCTGTAGGCCCAGCCCTTGGACCACTCCACGCGAACCGTTGCCCGGTCCCCGTCCAGGGCCAGGAGGAACTGCTCGATGTCGCGGTAGAAGCGGTGCAGGGCGGGTGTCGTCGGTAGCGAGAGGACGTCGATCCACACGGCGGTGTCGGCGTCCGGCCGGTCGGGACGCGGCCGCAGGGCGGACAGCAGCGGAGGCCGCGCGCCGGGGACACCGCACACGAACGGGTCCTCCAGACCGGTGACCCGGATCTCCACTTGGCCGTTGACCGGGTACTCGCCGCGCGCCGCGTACTGCGCGAGCAGCGTGCGATAGAAACCGGCGAACTGGCTTACCACCCACTGCAGATCGGTGCGGCGGGTGAGAACAGCGTAGCCGTTGGCGGTCTCGCGCAGCGTGGTGGGCCGCACGTACTGCAGCAGGTTGCGGGAGGCGCCCCACAGGTCCGAGCGCAGGCCGCTTGCCAGCAGGTGGGTGAGGACGTCGCCGGTCAGCACGTCCCGCACGAGGGTCCCCGATAGCAGGACGTCGGTGATGTCACCGGTCAACGCGACCTTGGTCATCAGGTACTGGACCTGCCCGAAGAGCGGCGCACTCGCCCACGCCCCGGAGACCAGGCTCCCGGCCAGCCGGGCCACCGGCTCGGGGAGGGAGTCGGAGAACGGGTAGTTGTACGGCTCGTCGGCCACGCGGGCGGTGAGCGGCCGCTTCGGGGAGACACTCCAGACTTTCAGCCAGGGGCGGTCGGTGAAAGCGAACCAGATCGCCTCCACCCGGCCGGTGCGGTCCACGAAGCCGGCCAGGGTCCGCGCGCCGGCCGAAGCACCGGGGGCGGCGAACAGTTCGGTGGCGGGGATGTTCAGAAAGGACTGGCAGCGCAGATTGTGGTCGGTGCCCACCCGCAGGACGGCCTCAGTGACGAGCGAGCGGCCGAGGTGAGTGAGGAGCGCAGCACAGTCGGGCTCGGCTCGGCCGACGGTCCGCAGGACGTAGCGGCCGGCGCCGTCGTCCCAGACGACCACGGTCAGCTCGGTGACCAGGTTGCTCAGCGAGCCGTAGCCGTGGCCGGGTGACGGTCTCTCGCCGACGGCGGGGATGGCCGTGCCATGCGCGCCGATGGCGAGCGCGCCACCAACCGATAGATCGCCGGGTGCCGGCGCGGAGGCCACCCCGTATCCGGCCGCGCCGGCAAAAGCGAGCAGCGTCTCCAGAGAGGCGCCGGCCTGGACCCGGACTCCCGCCGACCCGTCGGCGGCCCGCTGCCCCAGCGACATCGCGGTGAGGTGTGCGGTGGTGTCCAGCAGCACGACCCGAGCCGCGGCGGGTGTCCCGTCGGCCACCGTGAGAGGGGCCCAGCCATGCCGCCGCCCTTGCGCGCGTACCGTCCAGCCAGCGTTGTAGGCCCAGTTGACGACGTCGAGCACCTCCTGAGGACTGCGCGGTGCGCACGTCCACAACTGGTCGGTACGAATCTCACCGGCCCAGTTCTCGTAGGCGCGCTGATAGACGTAGGTCCCGGCCGGGAAGCCCGGTGGCGGCGCCGAGGCCGCGTAGGCGCTGCCCGGCCGGACCAGCCCTCGCAGCAACCAGACAGCGCCGCCCGCGGCGGCCGACGACGCGAGCAGCCTGCGCCGCGACAGCCCGCCGCTCTGGTTTGAAGGACTCTCCGTCATCCCCGCACCCCCTGACCCGCTCCGAACCGGCCCTGCCAGGCCGGTCGAGCACGCACGTTACCCAGCAAAGAAGGCCCCGCAGTCATACGTTCAGCCGATTCGCGTGAACGAGTGAATGGCCTGCGAACCGACCCCTCCCAGGACTCCTGCCATATAAGAGGCCCGCCCGGCCCATCCACTGGCCGCCGACACGCTCGCGGATTTCGGGTAGGAGCCGGAGCATGCTCCCCACCCTGCTGAGGCTGCGCAAGTGCCCCTTCCACCCCCTGGCGGCCAAGGCCGACCTCGCCGTGGTGCGGGCGACAGAACGCCGCGGCAAGGCACGGGCGGCCACCGTTCGACGGTGGCCGCCCTTGGTGCCGTATCGCTCTCGGGTTCGGTGCCGCCGCGGCTTACTCGCAGGTGCCCGCGAACGTCGAGCGGGTCACGACGTCCGTTGCGGCGGCGGTGGTGTCCAGCCACACGACGCGCTGGCCGTCACCGAGGGACGGAGCCAGCTGCGTGCCCGAGGAGCAGGAGACGCGGCTGAAGTCGTTCAGGCCGGCCAGCACGTCGGAGGTCTTGGCGACCTTCACCTTGGTGGGGCCGTTCCAGGAGCCGAGGGCGCCCCAGATGTCGTACGTGGAGTACGCCAGGTAGTTGTCGTTCACGGAGAACTGGGCGACGTAGAGGCTTGCCGGGTAGCGCAGGTTGGCCATCTGGTTCACGTCGTTGACCGGGGTCGAGCCCAGGGTGGTGCTCGGGATCAGGAAGCCGCCCGTCACGCGGTAGAAGGCGCGGTCCGAGGTGAGCTGGATGTCCGAGATGTAGTTGAACAGGAAGCCGGTGATCCGCTTGTTCTGCGTGGTGCCGGTGGCGATGTCGTAGAGGTAGAGGTACGTGCCGTCACCGCCGGCCCAGGCGATGGTGCCGTTCTTCATGGCGAGGTGGGAGGCCTTGGTGCCGGGCTCGGGCGTCACGTTGACCGTGGTGCCGTCGGCCTTGCGGAGCATGACGTCCTGCTCGCCGTCGGAGGCGGTGCGGATGTAGGCGAGGGCGCCGTTCTCGGTGACCGGCTCGGTCTCGTCCACGCCCGGCTCGTCGACCAGCTTCTTGATCTCGCCTTGGCCCTTGTCGCCGGACTGGTAGATGCCGACGCCGTCAGCGGTGATCCGGGTGAAGACGATCCGGTCGTTGTCGAGGGACGGGTCGAGCAGGTAGGCGTCCTTCTGGGCCAGCTCGTGCTGCGGGTGCTTGGAGAAGCGGCCCACGGTGATGCCGAAGGCGGCGCTGCCCTCGCCCCAGGCGATGGCGTCGCCGTGGGGGATGGCGTAGACGTCGCCGTTGATCTGGGCGGCCTGCTCGTCGACGCCGCCGTAGACCTCGTAGGCGGGCAGGACGTCGGCGCCGATGGTGGTGCCGTCGTGCGTGCCGCCCTTCTGCTCCCAGCCCTGCTCGATGCCGTGGGCGCCGAAGGCCTTGTCGATCGCGGCGAGGTCGGCTGTGGAGACCTTCATGGACTTCGCGGCGAGGGTCACCGCGTTACGCATGTCGGTGAAGCCGGACAGCGGGGTGAGGTAGTTCTCCGAAGCCCGGTAGATGATCTGGTCCGCGAGCTTGGTGTCGATGCTCTTGCGGAGGTCCCACAGCGCGCCGCCGACGATGGTGGAGTTGGAGTGCACTCCGCCGTTGTCGAAGTCGAGCGGGATGGGCTTGTAGTCCTTCTGCGCGTTGCGGCCGTCGTTCAGGTCGCGCAGGGCGCAGTCCTCGAGCGGCTTGGTGCCGTTGCAGAGGTACTCGCCGACCAGACCGGACGTGGGGTCGCTCATCGCGATGCCCTTGTCGGCGGTCTCCATGGCGTTGCCGAAGTAGTCGGAGATCGCCTCGTTGAGGGCGCCCGACTGGTTGAGGTAGACGAGTCCGGCGGCGTGCTCGGTGACGCCGTGCGTCATCTCGTGGCCGACCACGTCCAGACCCACCGACAGCGGCACGCCGTTCATGTGGCCGTACACCATCTTGGAGCCGTCCCAGAAGGCGTTGGCGTAGTCCTTGCCGCTGCTGGCGACGTTGACGACGGAGTAGACGCTGCCGCCCTTGCCGTCGACGCCGTCACGGCCGAGCTGGTCCTTGAGGTACTCGTAGACCTTGGCGGCGTTGACGTGGGCGTCGACCGCGCCGGAGCTGGTGTTCGCGCCGTCGAAGCGGTCGGTCGAGGACTTCACCAGCGGGATGTCGTCGGTGACCGGGCCGCCCGCGACGAGCGTGTAGCTCTTGCGCTGCGCGTCATAGGTGCGTATCTGGCCGCCGGTCCGCGCGTACATGTCGCGCTTGGAGTCGACCAGGGTGTACGAGCCGTCCGCCTCCTGATTGGCGTTCAGCTGCACCTCGGAGCCGTCCACGCGTACGCCCGTCCCCGTCACGGGCGCAGCGTCGGCCGCGTCGATGTTGTTGTACGACAGGGCGATGCCGCCGACGCTCGCGTCGACGTACACCTCCTGGCGCACCGGACTTCCGTCACCTCGGGCGCCGGTCACGGTGAAGTGCCAGGTCAGTGTGCCGCCATGGGAGTCGGGCAGGACGACCAGGCCGTGCTCGGCAGTCTTGGCACCCTTGACGGTGCCCAGGTGCGAGTCCAGGGAGAACATCCGCTGCTTGGCGGTGGCCTCGGTGACCTTCGGGGTGGTGGAGACGGTGAGGCCGGTGTACAGCGTGCCGGTGGCGGAGGTGACCTTCTGACCGCCGTCGGCCGGCTCCGTCTGCACCGCGTACTCGGCGCCAAGAACCGGCACCCCGTTGTGCTTCTGCTGGAAGCGGACCGCGGACTGTTTGCCGACCTTGGTGGTCTTCAGGGTCTGCAGGTCAGAGACCGGGACCCGGTACTTGTCCTGGTGTGCCTTGAGATGCGCGCGGGCTGCCTCGGCGGGAGTTCCCTTGCGGGTGGCGTTGTCCAGGCCCTCGGTCATGGCCGGTGCGACCGGCACCTGGCCGGCGGTGACGTTCGCGGGCTGCGGCACCTCGTCCTCGGCCCAGGCCGTCGCGCCGGGCAGTGCCGATACCGCGGTCGCAACGACCGCTGCGGCGGCAAGGGACCGGCGGAGCCGTCTTGTTCTTGTCGGGAACACGGGAACTCTCCCCATCTCACACGGGTACGTGGACTGGCACCGATATGCAGGGTCCGTGGTCCTGCGCGTTCGGTGGCTCGATGGTTCGGTACGCATCGTTCCGCGGACAAGGGATCATCACAGGCGTGAATGCGCCTTGGCGTAATTACGCCTCAAGCTATGCCGGATTCAGACCGGTTGGGTGGCTGTCGTCACCGTGAGCCAGCCGGACCGTGCACCGGCCCGGCTGGAAGCACGTGGTCATGTCGCTTTGCTTCGTGGGGGAGCGCAGGCGGGCTGTGCGCGACCAAACTGTCGAGGGCGCACGCCACTTCCGCTGCAGTGCCCACCGACTGGACTGCCAACGCAGCACGTTCGCTGTAGGGACGCTCGACGAGGAGTTCGTGGATACGCTGATCGTCCGCAACGAACGTCCGCGTCCCGGTGCGCGGTTGAGGTGGCCCGTCGGCCGCACCCGGGGTCGTCAGGTGCGCGGCTCAGCCCGCTTTGCTGGGTCAGCGACCTCCACCACAGGGTTCGGCGCCACTGCGGACAGGCGGGCATCGCTGCTCAGCCAGCCCGTCCGCACCGCCTGGCAGCCCAGCTGGAAGCGCGTTCGGGCGTCGGCCAGTTGCATCAGCCGACTGAGCCTGCGCTGCACCGTGCGATGACCGAGGCCGAGCTGCCGGGCGATGCTGACGTCCGTCAGCCCCACGTGCAAAAGCCCCAGGATCGACCGGTCCACTTCGTCCGGCCCGTCCGCCGGACCAGGGGCAGGCCCTGTCTGCTCGGGGCCGACCAGCCGCCAGCCGCGCTCCCGGTAAGCGTGAAAGAGCGCCACCAGGGCTTCCAGTAGCCCGGTTTCATGAATGATCAACGCTCCGGGATCGCGGCTGCCCGGCATGGGCGAGAGCCGGACCATGGCGATCTTGCCGTCCGCGATGGCCAGTTGGACGGGCACGGATTCCACCACGGTGAGTTCCTGCCCGGCACGCAGTGACTCCTCCACGAGTCCCCCGATCCCGGGCTCGTCGAGCCACCCCCGCTCCAGGACCACCCGATAATGCACGCCGCGCCGCATGGCCTCGGCTTCGGCGTCGTTCTCCTCCACCGGTACCACGGCGTTCTGTCGCCGACTGACCGGCATCATGAGGCCCAGGACCTCCCGCTGCGCCGCGAGCTGCAGTTGCAGGAACCGGTGGCGCACCGCTTCCCGCCCGGAGACCACCTCCACGGGCGCCCCGGGTTGGCTGCTCTGGGCCTCCTGGTACTGCTCGGTGAGCCAGGCTATGAGCCTCTCGGCCTGCCGCAGGCCGTCACGCCGGGCGGTGAGCAACGGCTCCAGGGCGAGGGCCGGTGGTGTGGCCCGGTAGCGGGGCTCCTCGCCGGAGTCGGTGTCGGCGAGAGCCAGGCCGGTGCTGACCAGCCGGTGTAGCACCGCGGCCACCTCGTGCTCCGACCAGGCGACGGCAGGGGTCGCGTCGACGGGCGCGGCGGCCAGTGCCCGTACGAGTTCGGCGGCCCGCACTCCCGGGTGTGCAACGAGGGCGCGGTAGACCACGTCCTCCTCGTCTGCCAGTCCCAGCGCAGTCAGCACCCGCGACCTCCTCGTTCCGGTGTCGGGCGGCGCTCCACCCCTCACCGCCGGAACCCGCCCCCTGCTCCGGCATTCTTCCTCCCGCCGCAGGCCAGTCGCCAGCCTCACACTTTCGCGGTCGGCCGATCTCTCACCGGACGGCCACGCGCACTTGGCCATCGCAGGCGAGCTGGACACCGCCCGGCGCTTTTCCGGAGGGTGCTCGGAGGCACTCCCGGCCATGCACGCTGCCCTCGTACTCCTGTCTGCAGCCTGACCGGTGAACTCATCGCCTGGGCAGGCCACCCGCCGGCCTCTGGAAACGGCCAGGCCCCTGGAGTCGCCGGGCCGATCGAAGCGTTCGGGCTCGACGCGCTTCACAGCGGCTGCGCCGACATCGGCCTGACGCAAGTGTGAATGCCCCTGCGGTTCTCCAGGAAATTCCTCCATGGAGGCGGCATCATCCGAGCACACCGTGGGGGTCCGGCCCCGCAAGGGCCAGACCCCCTACGGCCGCCGATCGGTCTCGCTCGGCGGCACAGCGGTCGTTGAACAAGCTCAGGATGTCGAGCCGGGCAGCCGACGAACCGATGAAACGGGCAAAACTTACGAAGTCGATGAAGACTGATGAAGGTCGTTGAGGAGGACGGAGACATGGTCGAGCAGGACGAGCGATTCGACGTCGTGGTACTCGGTGCCGGGCCCGGCGGTTACGTGGCCGCGGTCCGGGCCGCCCAGCTGGGCCGGAGCGTCGCTGTCGTCGAGGAGAAGTACTGGGGCGGCGTCTGCCTGAACGTGGGTTGCATCCCCTCCAAGGCCCTGCTGCGCAACGCGGAGCTGGCCCACATCTTCACGCGGGAGGCGAAGACCTTCGGCATCAGGGTCGACGGCCAGGTCACCTTCGACTACGGCGAGGCTTTCCGCCGCAGCCGCAGGGCCGCAGACGGCAGGGTCAAGGGTGTTCACTACCTGATGAAGAAGAACAAGATCACCGAGCTGGACGGGCGCGGCACCTTCCTCGATCCGCACACCCTCCAGGTGGCCGGCTACGACGGGGACACCCGCACCATCGGGTTCGACCACTGCATCATCGCCACCGGCGCCACCCCCAGGCTGCTGCCCGGCACCAAGCGCAGTGCAAGCGTCGTGACCTACGAGGAGCAGATCCTCGCCGAGGAACTGCCGCGGTCGATCGTCATCGCGGGTGCCGGAGCCATCGGTGTCGAGTTCGCCTACGTGCTGCACCACTACAGCGTGAAGGTCACGATCGTCGAGTACCTCGACCGTATGGCTCCCCTCGAGGACGCCGAGGTGTCAGCCGAACTGGCACGCCAGTACCGAAGGTTGGGGATCGACGTCCTGACCTCCACTCGTGTCGACGCCATCGACGAGTCAGGTCCCCAGGTCCGCGTCACCGTCATCGGCAAGGACGGCGCTGAGCAGGTCCTCACGGCCGACAAGGTGCTCCAGGCCATCGGGTTCGCCCCCAACGTCACCGGCTACGGCCTGGAGAACACGGGCGTGACGCTCACCGAGCGCGGGGCGATCGACGTCGACGGCCACTGTCGCACTTCTGTCCCGCACCTCTACGCCATCGGCGACGTCACCGCCAAGCTGATGCTCGCGCACGCGGCCGAGGCGATGGGCGTCATCGCCGCCGAGACGATCGCCGACGCCGAGACGATGGAGCTCGACTACGCGATGATCCCGCGGGCCACGTACTGCCAGCCGCAGATCGCCAGCTTCGGCTACACCGAGGCGCAGGCCCGCGACCTCGGATACGACGTCAAGGTGGCCAAGTTCCCGTTCGCCGCGAACGGCAAGGCGCACGGCCTCGGTGACACCACCGGTTTCGTCAAGCTCATCAGCGACGCCACGCACGGCGAGCTCATCGGCGGCCACCTGATCGGCCCGGAAGTCACCGAATTGCTACCGGAGTTGACGCTGGCGCAGCTGTGGGACCTCACCGTGCACGAGATCGCCCGTAATGTGCACGCCCACCCGACCCTGAGCGAGGCTGTCAAGGAGGCTGTGCACGGACTGGCGGGCCACATGATCAACATGTGAGGCGCCGAAGGAGCCGTCGGCTGCCACCTCGCAGGCGCCTGAACCGAGAACGACCTGCGCACCGGCATGCAGATGCCTACCGGCGGGGCACTCGCCCGCACCTTTCACCCCCGGGCTGCCCCCCGGCAGGCCGCCGGCGAAAGGCACCACCGTGGGCGGCACTGCCCTGACGTACTACCGCGATCAGCCGCAGCCGTGACCGCCATCGCGAGTACTTCGCGTTCGCGCTCGGTGAGCCGCGCCCCGAGGTTGCTGCGTGTCGCGAGCAGCCTCGCTGCCGCCTTGGACCGCGGCTGCCGGCCCGCGCAGGGGTCGCAGTCCCTCACGCGGCGAGCGGCGAAGCTGCTGCCGCGCGAGGGGCCGCGGACGTTCGGGGTTCCCGGATGAGGTGCCGATGAAGCCGGTTATTGGCAACGGGAAGCTTGGCCGCGGACTTCTGACCCCCGGTTGCGCCAGAGGCCGGAAGAGCCGGATACAAGGGTCAGGCGGGCTCCCGGAGCGCGGGGACAGGCCGGGATACCCTCGGCACTCGTCATCCCTTCGAGTTGGCTGACGCAAGCATGAGATCGGGGCTGAATTCAGGGGGCGGAACGGTGGATGCACTGGCGGTGGTGTCCGCGCTCGTGGCGCTGGCCGGCGCGGCGACGACGGTGGTGCTCGGCTACTGGACCCAGCGGCGCCTGCGCTTGATGGAGCAGCGGAACCTGATGGACTCCTACGGGGCCTCGCTGGCTTGGGCTGCGTATGACCTACAGGCCAGGTTGTACAACATCTTGCGCGGTCATCAGGTCGATCTCTCACCGGGTCCTGGCCGCGGTTTCGTGACCGCCTTTCACGTGCAGGGCACACCGGAGCAACGGGAGTACGTGCGCCGCAGCACGGTGTTCGTGCTCGCCGAGTACTTGGGATGGGTGGAGATCCTGCGGCGGGACATCCAGTTCCTCGATCTTGGCCAGTCACGCGTCAACCAACGTGCCGTGACGGCGATCTCGTCCATCGGCTCGGTTCTGAACCGTACTTCGGAGGCCAACGATGTATTACGCCTCTGGCGCGTCGAGCAACGGGCCGTCGGTGAACTGATGGTGCTTCCGGAAGGAGAGCCTGGGCGTCGCAGGTGCCTGGGTTACGCCGAGTTCTGCGAGAAGCTCGATGGGGACGAGGTCTTCCAAAGGTGGTTCGCCCCGCTCCTTCGGGACGTCGACCGGCTCGCAGAGGACACTGCACCGGCCATGTCCCGAATCGTCGAGCTTCAGCAGAAACTCATCGCTCTGATCGACGTGTTGGATCCAAAGGCCGAGCGTTTCCCGCAGTTTCGTGAAATGGCCGGGGCGTCCATGAGCAGCAGATCGACCAACTGAAGCGCGCCTGTATCCACGCTTTCGGTAAAGCGCGGCGTGGTGGTGACTTCGGCGGTCCTTCGGGCGTAAGGGTGCTGCTCCCTTGTCTGGGAGGGCGGTTCGTAAGGTGATTAGCTGACACAGGGTGGTACGTCGCGACTTGGCGGCTTTCATGGCGTGGTACATCCCCGGACGGCTTGCTGACGGCATCGAGACGTCGCAAGCGACAGCGGTTCTTTCGCTCGGCAGCCCCTTGGCGATCAGCCGCCAGAAACGCTGTCGTTCCTCGCGCCGGTTGACCGGGGCCGTGCCGGTAACCGAAACGGCGGGCGACCAGCCACAATCTCCGCACGCGCCCTTCCCTGCGCCACGAAATCCTCCTCGATCGAGGTGTCGCGGCGATCAGTTGCATCCGCCCAGTACACGTCGTTCAAGCTCGCCGAAGAACACCTCGACGCGGACGGCGGCGCGGCGAGTAGTGGATCAGTCGGAGATGCGTATGGCAACGCCCTGATGGATCGGAGGTCAGCCTGTACAAACCATGCCCTCGGAGTCAAGTCGTCCCGGATCCAGCCAAGTTGATTGATCGCGCCTACTTCCAGCGTAGGTGGATAACGTGCCCGCCGACGCCTTGATCCGATCCGAAAGGAGGATTAGCATCCGGCGCAATCGATCTTGAAAGGGGTCGGAGTGCCGCACACAAAACGCGTGAAGCCGGTGCTGATAGCAGCGCTGATACCGATAGTGGTGCTCGGCGTCGCCGCGCAGCCGGCGATGGGGCAGGTGGCTGTGCCACCGCCGATCAAGACCTACGAGGGAGATCCCGGCCGGCTCGGCGACGCGGCGAGCTGGCGTACTCCTGAGTTCAACCGGGATGCCGGCCTGGTGTCGATGGGAGCCGAATTCGCTTACGCCGCCGGCTACTCCGGCACCGGGATGAACATCGGCGTCGTCGACTCGGGCGTCTTCGCCGGGCACGTCCGGGAGCACGGAAGCCTGGACACGAACTACGCGGTCGGGGACCGCTACTTCTCAGTGGAGGCCCAGGGCGGCAAGACGGGCCCCACGCCGGGTTTCTACAACCCGGCGATCAACGACAGCCACGGCACCCATGTCACCGGGACCATCGGTGCGAGCCGCGACGGGGTCGGCGAGACGCAACCGGCCGGGCCGGATGCCAACATGCACGGCGTCGCGTTCAACAGCAACGTGTACACGGGCAACACCGGCAAGACGGACGGCGTGCTCTACGGTCTCCTGCCGGCGAACGCGACCGCCGCGCAGAAGCCGGACGACGCCTACATCGGCAATGTCTACCGGGCTGTGAACTCCGCCAAGACGGCGAACGGCGAGCCCATCAGGATCATCACCAGCAGTTGGGGTAGCCAGCCCAACACGGAAAACTACAACACGTATGACACCCCGTCCGGCAGCCCAGCGGGTTTCGGTCTGAACACGGCATGGCGCCTGTGGTCCACTCCGGACGGCGTCGTCGACGCGAACGGCAGCGCCGCCCGCTGGCTGAACGGTGCCATCGAGGCCGCGCGTACCGGCACGGTCGTCCAGTTCACCGCCGGTAACAGCGGCTACGTGAACCCGTCGCCGCGAGGCGCCGCGCCGTACTTCATGCCTGAGCTGGAGGGTAGCTGGTACACGACGTCGGGGATCAACCCCACCGTGGGGCGCACGTTCAACCCTGACGGCTCCGTCCTGGTCCCCGGCCAGCAGACGTTCAACCAGTGTGGCGTCGCGAAGTGGTCCTGTGTGACGGCGCCGGCCAACGGCATCAACAGCACGACCGTGTCGGTCGTCGACGGCGTGCCCGAGCCCCGTTACGGCAGTGCGTCGGGGACGTCGATGGCCGGCCCGCACTCGGCGGCCGCCCTGTCGTTGATCATGCAGCGCTTCCCGTACATGACCAACGAGCAGGCGCTCTACACGATGTTCACCACCGGCCGGCAGAACAACACGATCAATGACGCGGCAGGCAACGCCGTGCTGAACCCCACCGGCGGCCAGATCGTGCAGGTGCCGGACAGCCGCAACGGCTGGGGCACGGTCAGCCTGCGGGAGGCGATGAACGGTCCTGGCCAGTTCCTGGGGCCGTTCGTCGTCGACACCCAGGGGCGCGACGACGTGTGGTCGAACGACATCTCGGACGTCGCGATCCAGGCCCGCCAGCAGGAGGACGCCGACGAGGCGGCCGCCTGGGCGGCCACCAAGGCCGCCAAGGGCTGGACCAAGGGCCTGCCGGCCGGCGCGAGCGACGCCGACAAGTCGGACTACGCCATCGGGGTCCGCCGTGAGCAAGCCCGCGAGGCCCGCGCCTACGAGGGCAGCCTCACGAAGCGTGGCGCCGGCACCCTGTTCCTCACCGGCAGCGAGACCTGGCACGGGACGAGCACCGTCCTCGACGGCAAACTCTCGGTCGTCGGCTCGCACGCGAGCGCTATCGACGTGCGTGGCGGAACGCTCGGCGGCAGCGGCACTGTGGGTGACAGCATCAACGTCGGCCGCGGCGTACTGCGGCCCGGTCTCACGGCCGACGAGGCCGCGCAGATCACCGGCGCCTCCGGCGTCGCAGGCAATGTCCTGAACGTCGGCGGGAACGCGACCATCGGCAAGCAGGGTCGCGTTGCCATCACGATCTCCGGCGACCGGGACTACACGAGCGTCCGGGCGGCGGGGAACCTGGTGCTGGACGGTGAGCTGGACCTGCACGTGCGGGGCAAGCTGACGCCGGGCACCGTGTTCACGATCATGAGCGGTAGCTCGATCAAGGGCGCCTTCCACGCGCTGCCGGAGAACCGGGCCCTGAGCGTGGGCGGTTACCTGTTCCGGGTGTCCTACAAGAACAACAGCATGACGCTGACCGTCATGGACGCGGTGCCGAACAACGGGCAGTAAGCCGTGACCCGTTAACTCAACTCGGCTCAAGACCCCGAGGAGAGTCCGCTTCGCCCGTTTTGATCACGGGGGGTGGGAGGGGAAAACGAGCACGGCACATGTGGATCACGGAGGTGTAAGCTTCAAGATCCGCATGATTGCCGTGCTTGTCTCTTCATCACGCCCCACGCACCGGGACCAGCAAGTTCACCGTCGGCGCCGCTGTAGCGCGGGCGGCAGGCCCACCGATTCCGGTGGGACCGGTACGCACGCCGGAACGCCGCGGTTTACGGCTGGTGACACGGTTCTTATCAACATCCGATTGCAGGACAGGAAATCCCGGTGAGACGGAGCGGTCGGCGCGACCGCTCCGTGGTCCCTGTGTGGCGGCGCCTTCCGAGGGCGTCGGGGGCCCGAGTGTCGTAGCACATCTGTACGCCGTGCTGTCGCGGGCTGAACCGGATAAGACCGACCGGCAATAGGCGTTCGGGTGGCGGGGCTGGCAGCAGAACGGGCACGGGTCCAGGTGATCATGGAGTTCTCTACGCTCAGTGATCACGAAGGACGGCCGTGCCCGCGCTGCGATCTTGCCTGCTCGAACCCCTCTGGGACCAGTTCGCGGCGCTTCTTCCCGCCCGGGAGGAGTTCGCCGCGGGTCACCCGCTCGGCTGCCATCGCCGCCGGATCCCCGACCGGACCGTGTTCGAGCACGTGCTGCTTGCCCTGGTCCACGGCTCGGGCTACGAACGGATCTCCAGCCCCGGATGCTCCGACCGCACCATCCGTCGACGTGTCAAGGAGTGGGCTGAGCAAGGCATATTGCTACAGGAGTTGGGCTTCACGGGTGAGGTCGCCCGCAAGGGAGTGCCCGCCCCGATCCAGGCTGGCAAGCGATGGGTCGTGGAACGAACCCGTTCGTAGATGAACGGCTACGGCAAGCTGCGGCGCTGCACCGAGAAGAACAGCACGCTCGTGGAGTTCTACCTCCACCTGGCCGCCGCGCTCGTCACGCTCCGCATGCTGATCCGCCGAGCCACCACCCACTACCGCTGGGACGGTCGCCCCACCACACGCCGCCTCAAGTGATCCATTTGCCGGTCGGTCTAAAGCGACCTTGTGCACACTCCCTGGCGAACAGTTGCCGACCCCCGCCTACGTGTGAGGCCCGCGAAACTGGATACGCGGAGTGCACGGTACGACGGTCCACCCAGAAGGCCCCATGCCATGACCAGCGAAAGCGCGCCCGCTCCGGGATCGGAGATCACCCTGAGGGTGAACGGTAAACCGCACACCTTGTATGTCGACCACCGCCGCGTCCTCCTGGATCTGCTCCGCGAGGACCTCGGGCTCACCGGCGCCAAGAAGGGCTGTGACCAAGGCCAGTGCGGGGCCTGCACTGTGCTGGTCGGCGGGCGCCGGCTCAACAGCTGTCTGCTGCTGGCCGTGACCCTCGATGGTGCCGAGATCACCACCGTCGAGGGCCTGGGCGGCGACGGCGAGGAACCGCACCCGCTCCAGCGGGCCTTCCTCGACCGCGACGCCTTCCAGTGCGGCTACTGCACCCCGGGCCAGCTCTGCTCGGCCGTCGGCATGCTTGCCGAGGCCGCGGCCGGCCACCCCTCCCACGTCACCGACCCTGCGGCCCCCTCCGGCCGCCCCGTCCCGCTGGACCGGCCCGAGATCCGCGAGCGCATGAGCGGCAACCTGTGTCGCTGCGGCGCCTATCCGGGCATCGTCGAGGCGTTGGAGGACGTGATCCGGTGAACGGCTTCGGATACCTCAGGCCTGCCACCCTCCAGGAGGCCACCGAGGCGTACACCGCCCATCCCGGCGCCCGCTACCTGGCCGGCGGCACCAACCTGGTCGACCTGATGAAGCTCGGCGTCGAACGCCCCGCCTTCCTCGTGGATGTCGGCCGGCTGCCCCTGGACAACATCGAGGAGCTGCCCGACGGCTCCCTCAGGGTCGGCGCCACGGTCCGCAACAGCGACCTCGCCGCCGACCCGCGGGTACGCGACCGCTACCCCGTGCTCTCCCAGGCCCTGCTCGCAGGCGCCTCGGGCCAGTTGCGCAACGCCGCCACCACCGGTGGCAACCTGCTCCAGCGCACCCGTTGCCCCTACTTCCAGGACGTGGACAAGCCCTGCAACAAGCGCGACCCCGGCAGCGGCTGCGGGGCTCTGGCGGGTGTCCACCGCGACCACGCGGTCCTCGGCCATTCCGAGAGCTGCATTGCGACCCACCCGTCCGACATGGCCGTCGCCCTCGCTGCGCTGGACGCGCAGGTCGAGCTTTACGGTGTCGACGGCACCCGCACCGTGCCCGTGGCCGACTTCCACCGGCTGCCCGGCGAGCACCCCGAGCGGGACACCGAGATCCGGCCCGGCGAGATCATCACCGGCGTGCTGCTGCCGGCCACCACGGCCGGGATGCCCTCCGCCTACCGCAAGGCCCGGGACCGGGCGTCGTACGCCTTCGCCCTTGCCTCCGTGGCCGTCGTGCTGCGGCTTTCGGAATGCACGATCGAGCACGTGGGCCTCGCCTTCGGCGGGCTGGCGCACAAGCCCTGGCGGGCTAGCCGGGCCGAGGAGGCCCTGCGCGGCGCGGCCCCCACCCCGGCCGCCTTCGAACGCGCCGTCGACCTCGAACTCGCCGAGGCCCGGCCCCTGGGGGAGAACGCCTACAAGGTGCCCCTCGCCCGGCGCCTCGCACTCGATGTCCTCGGCCGCCTCACCCCGGCCCCGGCCGTGGCCTGACCCGCACGCCACCGGTTACAGGAGGAGACCCGATGCCCCGTACCGGCGCCGCCCTCGGCGCTCCCGCCGAGCGCCTGGAAGGGCGGCAGAAGGTCACCGGCGCCGCCCGTTACGCCGCCGAACACCCGCTGCCCGGCCGCGCCCATGCCTGGCCCGTGCCCGCCGCCGTGGCCCGCGGCCGGGTCACCGAGGCGGACACCTCGGCCGCCCGCGCCCTGCCCGGCGTCCTCGCCGTCCTCACTCCGGGCGACGCACCCAAGGTCGCCGCACTCGAGGACGCCACCCTCGCCGTCCTCCAGGACCCGCGCGTCCCGCACCGGGGCTGGTGCGTCGCCCTCGTGGTCGCCGAGACCCTGGAGACCGCACGGGCAGCCGCCCGGCTGGTCCGGGTCTGCTACGACAGCGAGCCGTACGACGTCGAACTGACCGAGGACCACCCGGAGGTGTATGAGCCGGAGGAGGCCAACGCCGGCCTGCCCGGCCGCATCGAGTACGGCGACCCGGAGGGCGCCTTCGCCGCCGCACCGACCCGTGTCGACGTCACCTACCGGGTGCCACCGCTGCACAACCACCCCATGGAGCCGCACACGACCACGGCCCACTGGGACGACGACCGGCTCACGGTGTACACCTCCAGCCAGGGCGGTACCACGGCCCGGTCTGTGCTTGCGCAGATGTTCGAGTTGCCCGAGGGCAAGATCACCGTGGTCAGCGAGCACGTCGGCGGTGGCTTCGGCTCCAAGGGCACCCCGCGCCCCGACCTCGTCCTGGCTTCGATGGCCGCCCTGCGCACCGCCCGCCCGGTCACCCTCGCCTACCCCCGCCGTTATCTGCCCACCGTCGTCGGCCACCGCGCCCCCACCCTGCACCGGCTGCGCCTCGGCGCCGCCCCGGACGGCCGGCTGACCGCGCTGGTGCACGAGGTGACCACCCACACCTCTCGGGTGAAGGAGTTCGTGGAGCAGGCCGCGGTGCCCGCCCGCGTCATGTACGCCACGCCGAACCTCCTCACCGTCCACCGCGTGGTGGCCCTCGATGTGCCGACCCCCTCGTGGATGCGGGCCCCCGGCGAGTCGCCCGGCATGTATGCCCTGGAGTCCGCCGTTGATGAACTGGCCGAGGCGCTGGACATGGACCCGATCCAGTTGCGCATCCGCAACGAGCCCGAGCGCGAGCCGAGCACCGGCAAGCCGTTCAGCAGTCGGCATCTCGTGCAGTGCCTGCGCGAGGGCGCCCGCCGGTTCGGCTGGGAGGACCGCGATCCGCACCCCCGCTCCCACCGTGAAGGCCCCTGGCTCATCGGCACCGGCGTCGCCGCCGCCACCTACCCGGCCTCCGCAGTCCCGGCCGCGGCCACCGCGCGCGCCCTTCCCGACGGCACCTGCACGGTGCGCATCAACGCGACCGACATCGGCACCGGGGCCCGTACCGTCCTCGCTCAGATCGCCGCCGAGGTCCTCGGCACCACCCTGGACCGGGTGTGCATCGAGATCGGGAACAGCGATCTGCCCTCCGCCTGGCTGGCCGGCGGCTCAACCGGCACCGCCTCCTGGGGCTGGGCCGTACACGACGCCTGCGCCGAACTCGTCGCCCAACTCGCCGCACACGAAGGCCCATTGCCCGCCTCTGGCCTCGAAGTCCAAGCCGACACCGAGGGCCGAGCCGACGCTGAAGTCCCCTTCGCTCGGCACGCGTTCGGTGCCCACTTCGCCGAGGTCGCCGTCGACACCGTCACCGGTGAGATCCGGGTGCGCCGACTGCTCGGCGTCTTCGCCGCCGGGCACATTCTCAACTCCCGTACCGCGCGCTCCCAGTTCACCGGAGCGATGATCATGGGCCTGGGAATGGCACTCACCGAGAGCAGCACCATGGACCCGGCGTTCGGCGACTTCACCGAGTGCGACCTCGCCTCCTACCACGTGCCCGCCAACGCCGACGCGCCCGCGGTCGAGGCCCACTGGGTCGACGAGGACGACGCCCACCTCAACCCCATGGGCGCCAAGGGTATCGGTGAGATCGGCATCGTCGGCACCGCCGCCGCCATCGGTAACGCGGTCCACCACGCCACCGGCGTCCGCTGCCGCGAACTGCCCCTCACCCCCGACCGGATCCTCACCGGTCTGCTGTCCGCGGGGTGACGGTGGCGGATCCGACCTGGGAGTACGAGGGATGCCAGCCCGCGCGAGAAACCCTGCGGGAATCCCTGTGCGCCCTGGACAACGGCTACTTCGCTACCCGAGGGGCGCTGCCCGAGTGCACCGCGGACGAGATCCACTACCCGGGCACCTACGCGGCCGGCTGCTACAACCGGCTCACCTCCGAGATCGGGGGCCGCCGGGTCGAGAACGAGGACATGGTCAACCTGCCCAACCGGCTCCCGCTACGGTTCGGGCCGACGGCCGATGGCGCCGACTGGCTGACCCCGGACACGGCCGCGGTCGGCGAGCACCATCTCACCCTGCGCCTGGACGCGGGACTGCTGGAGCGCCGCACCTGTTGGTGCGACGCGGCTGGAACACTGGTCAGCTGAACGGCGATATGCAGCTGCTAGGCGGCCGGGTGTACGGCCACGACCACGGCGACCCCGACCTGGAACCACGACCGTGGCAGACGGCCGGCCGCTGCACGGGCTGCTCCTGAACGTCACCGGCTGGCGACCGGAAGAAGTCGACGACGACGTAGCCCTGTCCACCGAGTTGTCGCGTGGCCTGGCGGCCAGCGCGCTGTACGGCCCGCACCCTGGCGACAGACGTCGCTCCGACTGGACGAGCTGCAGCGCCTGAAGGCGCGGAACACCGGCGCGAGGCCCCGTCGTCTGAAGACCATCCGGAGCACGTGCGTCGAACTGCCTGGTGAGCGAACCCGCTCAGGGCGTTGTTCGAGGACATGCGGACACAACGCCGAGATCACACAGGTATTTACAAGGAAGCGGTGGCTTCCGTGGGGCCTTCTTGGAGAGACTTCTCGGCATGCCTGACGACTCGCTGTTCATCGCCGGCCTCACTGGTGTGACGGCGATCGTGGCCAGCTCGCTGGCGAGCTGGCTGACCAGCAGGGGCAGCGCCCACACTGCTCGGATCCAGGTAGATGCCACCACTGAGGCGCAGCGCCGTGAAGGTACCCGTCAGATTCGACGGGCCGCCTATCTGGGCCTCATTGAGCAGGCCCAGGTCGTCGCTGACGGGCTCCGGGGAGTCGATGGTTTTTCGACTCCCGAGTGCGAAGCGGCCTTAGCCGCTCACCGCGACCGCCATCAGCAGTTGCGTCGGGCGGTGACACTGATTGATCTGGAGGGCCCTTCCACGGTCAAAGTCGCAGCATCGAACCTGTTGATCATGTCGGGGACACTCTCCACCGCTCTGGCGGCCACGACCGAGAGTGCCAGCCGCGACAACCGTCGTGAGTTCCAAGAGACATTGCGCGCTTACATCCGACTGATTGGGCCCTTCGTTGACGCGGCCTCCGCAGCACTGGAAGAGACGTAGGCACGCTGGTGAGCACTATTCGGACTGAACCACCACGCTCATCGCGCCAGGCAAAGTGTTGCGACGACCGCTGGAATCCACCGGTGGTCCTCCCTCGGACCGGTGCAAGAACGCCTCAACGACTTCCTCTCCCAGATCGCCGCGACCGTCCGTACGCACTTCGGCGGGCAGGTCACCTACGCCTCGGCCCCCTGGGAGTTCGTCGACTGGCGTCCGTTCGACCTCGTCGGCATCGATGCCTACCGGGCCTGCTACAACGCCGACAGCTTCCGGGAGGAGCTGCGTGGGCAACTCGCCCACGGCAAGCCCGTCGCGGTGACCGAGTACGGAACCTGTGCGTACCAGGGCGCGGGAGACCGTGGCGGCCCAACGCAGCCGAAGTACCAAGACCTCCGCGCCCCTGGCAACCCTCGCTCTACAGCCCCCGATCACCCGTCAGGCCGCGGCGCGGGCTGACGGATGATCTACTGCGCAGGCTGCCGCCACTGACCAGCATGGGCACTCCGAACGACCGTCAGACCAGCGCTTTGACCTGCAATTTCAAGTTGGCGGAGGCTCACTCCCGCGCCGTCGACCGCACCGATGCGTATCCACTCCCACGGTGGTGCGGCTAACGGTGAGCACCGGGGGCGTGGTGCACCGCGTGCGCCAGCACCAGGTGCTCGTCACGCATCGCCTCCAGGGCGTCGGTGGTGTCCGGGTGGTCGGGGTCCGGGATGACGTTCACCGTGAACCGGATGATGCTGCGGGCGATGCCCAACACCGCCGCGGTTGGGGGCCCGCGCCCCAGTCCCGCAGCGCGGACAGCTTCAGTGAAGCTCCGACTGGACCTCGGTCAGTCGATGCCTTCGACGATGCGGAAGTCGCGCTCGACGCCGTCGGAGAGGGCGACCAGCGCCTCCTGGTAGGCCGCACTCTCGTGCGCCGCGACAGCCTGCTCGAAGCTGTCGAACTCGACCAGGACGGTGCGCTCGGCGATTCCGGCGTCATGCGCCACGACCCGACTGCCACGGGCGAGGATCCGACCGCCCCCGGCCGCGACGGCCGGACCGGCCAGCTTGTTGTAAGCAGCCAGCTTCTCAGGGTCTGAAATGGTGCGGTAGGCACTGACCCAGTAGCCCTTGGGCATGGAACCTCCAGTGTTGGGATGAGTGCATGTGACTTACGGGTTGGTCTCGGACGAGCGTCGGCGGGCGAGAGCGAGGCTTGTCAGCGTCGTGATCGCCATGGCGCCGATGCCGACCAGCGCCGCGGTGGTGTAGGCGCTGTCGTCGGGGAAGAGGTGGCCGGGGCCGGTGCCCGCGGCGAGGATCAGGCCGCCGATGGCGCTGCCCAGGGAGTACCCGACGCTGCGGACGACGTAGTTGAAGCTCATGGCGCTCGACGTCTCGCTCTTGGGGGTGACGGCCAGGATGACGCCGGGCATCGCGGCCGAGAAGCCGCCGACGCCGAAGCCGAGCACGCCCATCGCCGCGAACAGTTCGGCCAGGTCCGACCGGGCCGCCGCGAACAGGGCGAACCCGCCGCCGACCACGACGGCGCTGCCGGCCAGGAGCAGGGGGTCGGCGATCCGCGTCCGGACCCGCGGCATGAGCTTGCCGGCGACGAACCCCAGCAGCGAGAACGGGATGAGGACCAGCCCGGCGACGAAGGTCGTCAGCCCGAAGCCGTAGCCGGCGCCGTGCGGCGTCTGCGCGTACCGGGTGATGAGCGTGAGTAGGAGGTACATGCCGATCCCGCCGACGAACATGGCGAGGTTCGCCCCGGCGACCGCCGGGTGCCGCACGGCCCGCACATCGACCAGGGGCGTCGTGCTGCGCAGCTCGATGACGGCCCAGACGCAGAGCAGCACCGCCGCGACGACGGCGAGGCCCGCCGCCACGGCGAGGTGCCGGCTCCACAGATTCCGTTCGCCGCCGAGGAACAGCACCAGGAGCAGCGCAGCGGCCAGGACGACCGCGCCTGCCACGTCCACGTGGGCGGAGCGGCCTTCGGGGGCTTCGGGCATGGAGCGCCACGCGGTCAGGAGGGCGGCGGCGGTGACGACCAGGCCGAGGCCGTAGGCGGCCCGTACCCCGCCGAGCTCGGCGAGCAGTGCGGCCAGCGGGTAGCCGACGCCGGCCCCGATGATCGAGACCACCGAGATCAGGGCGATCACGGCCGCGCTGCGCTCCTCGGGGAGGTGGTCCCGGGCCACGCCCATCATCAGCGCCGTCAGCCCGAGCCCGACGCCCTGGGCCGCCCTGCCGGCCAGCAGCCACGCGAACGGCAGCGGGAGCACGGTGAGCGCGCCGCCGGCGACGACGACCGCCAGCGTGGCGAGGATCGTGGCCCGCCGGTGCGGGCCGGCTCCGAGTCGGCCCAGGACCGGCGTGGCGACGGCGCCGCTGAGCAGCGCGACGGTCAGTGTCCACTGCGCGCTGCCGAGCGAGACGTGGAACGAGGTCGCCACGCTGGTGATGAGCGGCGTCCCGAGGCTGGCGACCGCCGCCACGACCAGAGCGATGAACATCAGGGCGGGGACCAGCAGCCGCGCCTCGGAACGCGCCACCGGGAACGCCTTCCCTGCGACCCCGCTGACCGGCTGCCCGGTCACTGCTTCGGCCCTTCGCGGTCCTGGCTTTCGAGCTCTGCCAGATGCTTCAGCGCCGGAAGGGCCGCCACCAGCGCCTCGATCTCGTCGCCGGTGAGCTCGCCGATCAACCGCTCGAACGCGTGGACTCCCGCCTGGCGCCGCGTCCGGACATAGGAGGCGCCGGCCTCGGTCAGGCACACCAGCGTGACCCGTTTGTCGGACGCGTCGCCCCGCCGCTCGACCAGGCCGGACTCCTCCATCACCCGGACCAGGGCGGTCATCGCGGGCTGGGTGACGCCCTCGACCGCGGCCAGATCGGTGATGCGCCGCGGGCCGGTCCGGTCCAGGGTGGCCAGGGTGGCGGCGGACGTCAGGCTCATGTCCCGGGGCAGGCGTCTCGCGGCCCTGGTGGCCAGGCCGTAGAGGGCTGCCCCGATGGCGGCGGACGCGCCAGGAGTGGTGTCTTGACGACTCATGCTCGAAGCATAACATTTTTATATTCATAGTTTATGTAAAGGGGGGACCGGCGCGGGCGGCCTCGATCCGCACCCGCGACGGCGGCCGGCCATCGCGCTCGGTGCGCGGCCGGAACCTGCCGCGCCCGTCAGCGCTTATCGCGCAGGCGGATGCCGAAGAAGGCCTCTGCTGGGCTGTCTCGGGCGACTCCACCATCGTGCGCGCTCACCAGCACGCGGCGGGGGCTCGCAAAAAGGGGCCGGCCGGCGAGCTGGAGCAGGGTGGGGGCGAGTGAGACAGCGCCGGCTTCGATGAGTTGAGGACCCAATCGCGCGGGCCGGGTGGGCGACCAGGTCGCCCACCCGGCCCGGCGAGCCCCGCTACCGGGCGAGAAAGGCGAGGTGTGCACTCTGTGAGGTGTGCACGGCAGCGAGTTCGACGAGGTCGCAGTCTTGCCGGCGTGACCCACGCCGGTGCTGCGTGAGGGATCAGCCCGGGTCGACGAGGCCGTGCTGGTAGGCCAGGGCGACGAGATGGGCGCGGTCGCGGGCGCCGAGCTTGGTCAGGGCCCGGCTGACGTGGGTCTTGGTTGTTGCCGGGCTGATGACCAGTTCACGGCTGATGTCCGTGTTGCTCATGCCTTGCGCGACCAGTGCTACGATCTCCCGCTCGCGTGTCGTCAGCTTGGCGAAGACATTGTCGTTCGGCCGGGCACCCGCCGCGGGCACCCGGGCAAGCAAACGCTTCGTCAAACCGGGGGAGAGGAGTTCCTCCCCGCCCGCGACGGCCCGGATGCCGTGCAGGAGTTGGGCCGGGTCCGTGTTCTTCAGAAGGAACCCGCTTGCGCCCGCGGTCATCCCTTCGATCGCGTACTTGTCCTCGTCGAAGGTGGTCAGGACCAGTACGCGCACGGAGGAGAGGTCCGGGTCCGCCATGATCCTGCGGATGCCTTCGATACCGTCCACCCCCGGCATCTGGACGTCCATGAGGACGACGTCCGGCCTGGTCCGAGAGGCGAGTTCGGCCGCGGCGGCGCCGTCGCTCGCCTCGCCGACGACTGTCATGTCCGGCTCGCTCTCGACCAGGACGCGGAAGCCTCCGCGGACGAGCGCCTGGTCGTCGACGATCAGCACTTTGATCACGGGAGATCCTTCTCGATCGGCAGCGAACACCGTACTTCGAAACCGCCGGCCACCGGGTCGGCGGTGAGCGTTCCGCCGAGCTTCCCGGCTCGCGCCCGCATCCCCTCGATACCGTGTCCACCGACCGTCGTGGACCCGTCGCCGGGCTTCCCGTCGTCACGGACGACGATCTCGAGGCGCGCACCGTAGTCGATCTCCAGGCGCACCTTCGTGGCGTCCTGGGCATGGCGCCGAACGTTGGTCAGGGACTCCTGGACGATCCGGTACGCGGCGAGGTCGACCGCCACCGGAACGCTGCGGTCCTCGCCCCGTACCCTCACCTGGACCGGAACGCCTGCGGTTGGCAGCAGTTTGTCGATCCCGGCCAGCCCACCCGCGGCAGTGCGCAGGCCCTCGGAGCGCAACGCCCGGAGCAGCAGCCGCACCTCGGAAAGCCCTTCGTCGCTGATCCGCTTGATCGTGTCCAGGGCCTCGGCGGCCTGCTCGGGCCGCCGCCCCATCACATGGACGGCGACACCCGCCTGCACGCTGATCGCCGCCATGGTATGGCCGAACACGTCGTGGAGTTCACGCGCGATCTCCAGCCGTTCCTCGGCCGCCTCCCGGCGAGCCTGGTCGGTACGCGCCCGGGCAAGGCGCTCCGCGCTCTTCCGCGCCCCGGCGGCGAACGCCCGGTGGGAGTGCACCGCCGCACCGAGCGCGGTGGCGGCGGCAACCAGGGGCACGGCGTTGAACACCTGATCGCCGAACCAGCCCCCGTCCAGCGCGAACCGTACGCAGAGGAGGGTGCATCCGGCCGTGAGAAGACCACCGGCGGCACCCGCCCGCCAGCCCCGGCCCGCCCCGAGTGCGTAACAGCAGAGCAGCGGAGCGAGGGTGATGAGCCGCCCGTGGTAGTCGAGGAGGAACCACACAGTCGTCGCCGCGTTGGCGAGCACCAGCGCGGGGACGGGGAAACGGTGCCGGTACGCGACCGTCGCGGCGGCCACCGCCGCGAGCGCGAGCGCGCCACCGTCCAGGCGCCCGGTGGGCCCGGGCGGCCCCAACTCCAGGAGACCGCCCCCGAACACCAGCAGCACCAAGATCGTGCCCCATGCCATGTCGGCCGCTTTCGGCACCCGCACCCCTTTACCCCCGAACCACCGTGACCAGCGCGCGCATCGCGTGCGCCGCGAACATTCTGCCGGTCTCCAGGTCACGAACCCAGATGATCAACGCGCGACGTGTGCCAGGGAGTTCGGTGGCGAGCAGCATCGGCTGACCGGGCGACAGCGGCACCACACCGGTGGGCCCGCCGGTGAACGACGCCCCATCCGGACTGCGGCCGGCGGCCACGTCCGCGCGTACCAGGGGCCGGGCCGGGGACGGGCGCGAGGAGGGACGAAAGCCGAGAAAGCGCGGGGTTCGCTTCATGACGACAATGTGCCGCTCGGGCGCCCTGCGCCGCGTCGGCCACCCGGCGACACCTTCGCCTGCCACCGGAGAATGACGCTACCGCCCGGGATGTACACCGCAGTTGCCGCTCCAGGCGGACGCAGCAGGGCACCTCGGAGCAGCAGGCTGATGCCATGAGACGACGCAGCTTCCTCGCCCTTGCCGGAATGACCGCCACGACCGGGGCCACCGGCCTCGCCCTGGGCGGGTGCGGCGGCGCTCAGGGGAACGAGGGCACCGTCTCCCTGACCACGCCGCTCCGCATACCTCCGGTCCTCGATCCCGCGCCGGGCAAGGACGGCGTGAAGCGGTTCGGCCTGCGCCTGAGCCAGGGCCGCACGGAACTGCTGCCGGGGAAGACCGCCAGAACCTGGGGCATCAACGGCACCCTTCTCGGCCCCACCTTGCGCGCCCGGCGCGGCGACCGTGTCGCCATGACCGTGACGAACACACTCGAGGAGGCGAGCACCCTGCACTGGCACGGCATGCGCCTGCCCGCCGCGATGGACGGCGGACCGCACCAGATGGTCGCACCGGGCGCCACCTGGACCCCCGAGTGGACCGTCGACCAGCCCGCGGCCACCACCTGGTACCACCCGCACCCGCACGGCCGGACCGCCCTCCACGTCTACCGGGGCCTTGCCGGACTCTTCCTGCTCGACGACACGCACGACCCCGGCCTGCCGCACACCTACGGTGTGGACGACATCCCCCTCATCGTCCAGGACCGTAAGTTCCGGTCCGACGGTGAACTCGACGAGGACTTCGGCGGAACGTTCGGCCCGCTCGCCGACGACGTCCTGATCAACGGCACGTACGGCCCGTATTTCCGCGTCACCACCACCATGGTCCGCTTCCGCGTGCTCAACGGCGCCAACGCCCATGTCTTCACACTGGGCTTCGCGGACGAGCGTGAGTTCCACGTGGTGGCGAGCGACGCCGGCCTCCTGGAGCGCCCGGTCGCCGTCCGGCGGCTTCGGATCAGTCCCGGTGAACGGTTCGAGATCGTCACCGCCTTCGACCCCGGCGAGGAGGTGCTGCTCAAGTCCTTCGACGGCGACACCGAGATCGAGGACGGTAC
The DNA here is from genome assembly GCF_053599115.1 of Streptomyces sp. NPDC001020. Taxonomy (NCBI): domain Bacteria; kingdom Bacillati; phylum Actinomycetota; class Actinomycetes; order Kitasatosporales; family Streptomycetaceae; genus Streptomyces; species Streptomyces sp. NPDC001020. The sequence goes on from NZ_JBSFLQ010000012.1 coordinate 107,560, forward strand.
GTACGACCTGCTCCGTCTGGCCGCGGCACCCCGCCTTACGTCCTCGCCTGGCCTCCCCGCCCGCCTCACGTCCCTCGTGCCACCGCCCCCCGGCAAACGGACCCGCACCTTCCGTCTCTACGGCAGCCACATCAACAAGCACCACATGGACATGACCCGCATCGACGAGGTGGTGCCGGCCGGCGCCCGCGAGGTGTGGGAGGTGGACAACATCACCTTCTCCCACAACTTCCACATCCACGAAGTCGTCTTCCGCGTCCTGGACATCGACGGCGAGCGACCGCCGGAGCACCTGCGCGGCCCCAAGGACACCGTATACGTGCCCGGCAAGAAAAAGGTCCGACTGGCCGTCGAATTCGGCCGCCACACCGACCCATGGACGCCGTACATGTACCACTGCCACATCCTCAAGCACGAGGACAAAGGCATGATGGGACAGTTCGTCATCGTCCCGCCCGGTACCGAGAACTCCACGCCGCGCACCCTCACCGGAGCCGGGCGCAGCCACCACTGACAGGCACAGCAACCATCACAGACGGCGCCCGTTCCATCCGGTGAGGGGAAGGCATCAGCGGGCTCGAGGTGCTTTGCGGTGAGCCGTTTTACCCGGGGTCGGAATCCCCCTGTCGGGCCGCCCGCGGCGTCGGCAGCCACAGCCGGACGATCTGGCCGGTCTTGGACTCGGTCCCGGCTAATGCGCCACGCAACCACCACAATGGTCGCCGAACGCGCGGGCATCTCGGTGCCCTCGGCCAGCCAGCACATCATCGTCCTGCGCAACGCCGGCCTGGTCACCACCACCCGCACCGGCAGTGCCGTTCTGCACACCCTCAGCCTCTTGGGAGAAACTCTCCTCCAGGGCAACACTGCCTTGCGGTGAACGCACCTTGCGGCTGACACCCCAGAGCGGGCCCGGCAGAGCAAGCCCGGCGCTCGGGTCCGAGCTCTCTCCCGCTCCAGGAGGGGTGGGTCACCGCCGCGAGCCGCGACGCCGTCGTGACCGGGTGTGCGCGGGCTGCCGCCGAACTGCTGGCCGCCGACTCCTTTGATCCGGAGACGGCCACCGCGAGGTTTCGCGGAGCACGGCTACCCGGCCGCAGAGTCCGGCGTGCTGTGGGAGGAAGCCCGCGACGCCTGCCTGGAGCGCCGCGCCGGCGAGCAGCCCCGTGTCGCCTGAACACGGGCCGTGCCGGTTCCAAGTCGTCCTGCTGTAGCCCGTTTGAGTCAGGGGCGAAGCTGACGACGGCCGAGACGCACTGCCTGGACCACTCGGTCGCCGTGATCAGCGTCAAGCCCGAGCTGGGCACCCCGGTGCCCGACACCCTGGTGCCCGACTGCGTGGATGAACGTCGATGGGGCAGCGTGATCTGCTATGTGACCGCTCTTCGTCAGATCACGATCGTGGCCTACGTTGAAGCGTGAGCCCGAGTCCTTACACGCTGGGGAACACGCCGCTCCTGACTACGCGAGTAGCTGGTTCCCATCAGGGCTTGCCGCAGGCTTCGCGGTAGTAGTCCTTGTTTCCGGTGGGTTCGAGGTTCAGGTCGCGCCGGACGATGCTGATCTTGTCGCCCCAGCCCTGGCACGCCTTCTGCATGCCTATCTCCGTGTATTCGATGTCCATGATGTGGGTGCCGAATGCGGCTGCGTAGGCACCGCATTCGTCGTACTGGCCGCACTCTTCCACCACGGCGAAGTCGGCGCCTATCTTCTTGCGGTCCGCGGCCAGAGCCGAGGTGTTCTTCTGGCCGATGGCCAGGCCCTTGCTGTGCGCGTGAGCCACGAGCAGGGACAGGAACGCCTTCGCGTCGCCCGCGGTGAGCAGCCCCTCGGGGGCACGCTCGTAAGTGTCGTAGTTGTCCGGCTCGATGGCCTTGTAGCCTTTCGCCGCGCACTGATCGATCCACGTGTTCACCTTCTGCCCGATCCGCTCGCGCTTGGCGTCGGTGTGGACGTCCAGCATCGCCTCTCCCCATTGCTCGTCCATGACGACCTTGCCTGCCTTGTCTCGGAGCAGCAGATCGGCGTCCCACTCCTTCTGTGCGCCCGGCTGGGCCTGGAAGGCGTTGACGTAGCAGATGTTGTAGATCCCCGGCGCCGGCGGCGCGGTGTGATCACGGACGACGACGGACACCCCGGCAGGCGGGGTGTAGGGCTCTTGAAGCTGATAGTCGAAGCCCGCGTGCACCGGCGGAAGCGTCACCTTGCTCGATCCCTCGGCCGGCTTCCTTGACGGCGAGTCCGCACCGGGCGAGGCGGTCGCGGAAGGTGCCTTCCCCGTATCGCCGTTGCCGTCGCTTGAACAAGCGGCGGCAAGAAGCGAGGTGACGGCGGCCGACACGACGAGCGCCGCGACGGACCGATGGCGGAGGAACCGGTTAAACATGGTCGACAAGCTCCAGACAGAAGGGTCTGCGAAAGGGGGGCCTGTTACTGTCTCGGCCGCTTACTGCGATCTGGGTACTCAACCCCAGGTTCGGCGTAGCGCGTTATGGCCGAGGAGGCGTGAAGTCCTCTGAAAAGACCCGTCGTCGCGGCATTGCAGCACACATCATCGCACCCGTCACCCAGTTCACCATCAGCCCCCCTTCCGTCCTCATCGGCTTCCCCCAGCACGCCAGGTGCTCGCAGGTGAGGACACGGGCATCCCCGAGGACCGGTTGCGACACCGCATGTGGTCCTGTGCCCCGTGAAGTGCACGGCGATCGCCAGTATCGCTACTGCGCTTCTGCCCAGGAGTCCAAGCACCGGCGTGACGCGTGGCGGGACTGCCTCCGTTACGGCCGGCGCACGCGCCTGCTGCGGCGTGAGCCGCCCCGCCACCGAGCACAGGGGAGGATCGAATGACGGCCCTGCGTCCGCCACAGTCCAGGAACGCACGTCCACCACAGCCCAGGAATGCCAGCACGCCCTTGGTCGCCGCGCTGGACCGGCTCGTCGAGGACCTGAGATGCCTGGCGGCCGGATCCTCGTCACCGTCCCGACCTCTCGGACCCCAGAACGACGGACCGGGTTGGTGGTGGCGCGCCGCAGTGTGTCCTGGAGCGAGCGGGTTGAGAGGGGCGAACGCGCAGGCGGACAACCCCCGGGTCACCCAGTGGGCGCCGTCGTCGCGAATGAGCTGGCAGAAGGGGAGCGACATGCGGACGACACTGCCACACGCCGACAGAACGCGACCCAGTCGGCTCAGCTCGCCACCTGCAACACCGCAGATGTCTCTTGACAGCCAACCTGGTCCGGTCGATATCTCCGAGGTGCGCGGACCGGGCTGGCTGTCAAAACGGATCGTTCCGAGCGTGACGGCTCAGACCTGGGTGCGCGGGAGCGCTCGCTTCTGTGCGCTGACGCAGGGGCGTTCGCTCTGCATCAACTGATGGGAGGCGATGTGAGGGATGTGGACTGCTGCCTTGTGCCTTTCGTCTTTGCGTGGCTGTCGAGGTGGGGCCATGCACGCGGGTAGATGAGCTGCCACGGCCCTCGGCAGGTCTGAGGACGGGACTGTCAACTCTTGAGGCCTGCCCACTGAACAGCCCGGACCGTTCCCTCCTGAATGTCCTGCCGGGGCAGTTGGAGGTCGAAAGCGTCCTCCAGGGCGTGAAAGTACAGCTCGAACTCGCTGGTGAGTTCGGGATGATCCAGTTCGGCGCGGCGAATGGCCTGGTTGAGGAAGTCGAGCTGACCGCCTCGGAAGTAGGGCGCACGGCCGCGGTCGTACCAGATCAGCTCCAGGACGCCCCAGTCGTCGTCGATGCGGCGGCCGTCGCGCATGTAGTCAAAGGTGTAGATAGCCTTCGCTGAGGTGGCGCTCAGATGCACCGTCTCGGTGACGCCGAGCCGGGCGAGTGCCTGAAGATCGGGCCCGAAACCGGGTGTCTCGTGGTACATCAGGAACGCCCAGCTGCCGGCCTGGCCAAAGCAGCAGGTCTCCCAGACGATGTCCCAGTAGTCGAAAGTCCCGCCGTCCATGCTGCGCAGGTCCGCAAGACAGGTTCCGGCGGCGATCTGTGCGGGGTCGGCTCCGTGGAGCAGGGCGATCTGTTCCGCGCTGATGTTCTCGCCGCGGAAGAAGACGAGGTGAGTGTAGGGGTCCTGCTCGCGCCAGCTGCCGGCGATCCAGGCGAGGCGCTCCAGCGGGTCGCGTCCGCACGGCTGAGAGGGCTGCGTACCGTCCACGCCGCCGTTGCGGAATCTGATGCCCCAGGCGGGGTCGATCCGGTCCAGCAACTCGGCCTGCCCGGCAACGAGATTGGCCACCGGGCCGCGGCCCGGGGAGCGGGCTGCGATGTGCTCGGCGAGTTTACGGACGGCGTCCTCGGCGGCGAAGTACAGCACCTGGTCCAGGTCCTGGGTGGCGAAGACCTCCCGGTAGGGACCGATGTGGCCGCGCACCGTGCCATCGTCGTCCAGGACGAGGAAGAGACGACCGTCCGGCTCACCCACGCGCTGTTCGTACTGGTCAGGCGAGGTGCCGGTGGGCGGGAGCATCGCGTCGTCGAGCACGTCAGAACCCGCGACCACCTGGTGCCAGGCCTGCTTGAGTGTGTACTCCGATATCTGCATGCGCGTCAGTATGCGACCGGGCACTGACACGACCGGCTCATCTGCGACGACTCGGTCGGATGGCAAGGGTCAAAGTCGCGCGATGGTCACCCTTGCTGGTTCATGATCGGCAACGAAATGAGGGCCACTGCTTTCGGGGTGACTTCTTGCCTGGGCTGCGTGGGGTTGTGAGTGTCCGCGCTGGGCGAGGTGCAGATGGCGACAGCTTGTGTGTCACCGGGTCCTGTCGGTCCGCGTCCCTGACAGGCGAGGTTCGGAAGGGCACCGCCTCCGTTGTGCCACCTTCCAGGGCTCGAAGTTGTGAGCCCCTTCGACGTGTTCCACGTTGGGAGACGAGTCAGTAGACGAGCGCAGCAGGTGGTGAGACGCACAGCAGGGTGATCGGCAGGCGGGAGTCGATCTCATCAGCGGATGGCGCAGGATCTTTCGCCTCGCCCGGCAGGTCGCCCGCGAGGAAGCGCAACGCCGCGCCTAGGCCGCCTTCCTGAACGGCTCGACGCGGCGGGCGGAGGAGCACGGTCGTAGCGCTGGACGGGCGCCCGCCGACTCAGGCGGGTGCCGGTGCCGGGCGCAGTGACGCGAGCGGGGAGCGCCGGCCTTTCTCCACCGCGCGCAGCTGCTCCCAGTCGATTTCGGGGTGGGCGGGGACGCCCGTGGTGTAGAGCGCGACGTCGACGGCCCCGGCCCTGCTGGTGCCGAAGCGGACCTCGATCGACTGCGGGGAGCGGACCCAGCCGAGCCGGACCATGTGGTCGAAGTCGGCACGGCGCACCCGGAGCCGGGTGGCGGCCTGCTCGGGTCCGAGCGGGGTGTCGGCGGTGACCAGGTCCGCCAGGTCCTTGCGGCGGCAGACCTCCGCGACCTGGTCGGGGTGGTTCAGCGTCCCGTCCGGGTTCGCGCTCAGGTCGACCAGCAGGCCGCGGTCGACGAACCGCCGCACCACGAACGTCGTCACGTTCGCCCGCTCGCCGTACGCGGTCGGGTTCGGGGTGCCGAGCGCGTCGGCGATCCGGTCGGCCGCCGCGCCGCTGGAGATCGGCGGGGACGACATGGCGCCCCGGATGGCGTCGGCGTCCAGAGCCTCCACGGCGGCCCGGGACCACCGGGACGATGACACATCGGGGGCGGGGATGAGGCCGGTGTGCCGCGCCCACCGGAAGGCCGCTGCGGGCACCTTCAGGCGCTTGGCGGCCTGGCCCGCGTCGTACTCGGTTCGTCGCATGAGATCATCTCTCGCTCGTTCGCCGGAAACGGCGGGCAGAACACGACAGAGCACATGAGAAGGTGCCAATGCCGCCTGGAAATATGCAAGTTGGACGCGAACCGCTAGGACTGCGCCCGCGTACGCGAAGGAAATCACCCGCCCGGGTGCCGCTCCAGCCCGGGCCGGACCGCCGTGGTGGGGCCGACGACAGGCCCGACCATGAGGCCGACCACGCCGGGCGCGACCCCCGACCACGGCGGCGCCGGAGGGGCGTGTCCGAAGTCCGTTGGGACGCCGGGCAGGGGCTGACTCGCACGCCCTCCGAGATCGAGACTAATGTCCCGGTCCGGTCGCGTAAGCCAGGGGCGGCGCGATCGCCTGCACGTCCGCCCCTTCCCCCACCCACAGCCCGATGAACAGCGCGGCCGTCGCCTCGAGCAGCCCGGCGCGGTCCAGGCCGCCGCCGGCCACGGGCTCACAGCCGGCATCCCGTACCAACGCGCCCACACGCGCCACCGCGTCCGCGTCGTCCCCGCATACCGGCACCGCCAACGGCCTGCCATCGAACACGGGCGGCCGCATCCTCCACACGTCCTCGTGGCAGAGATTGAACGCCTTGACGACCCGGGCCCCTGGCGCCGCGGCCGCCAGCAGCTGCGCCGCCGACGGCCCTCGCCCAGTCAGCAGCCTGAACCCCGGCCCGACCGGGTTCGAGCAATCGATCACAACCCGGCCGTCCAGTTCCTCGCGCAGCTCCCGCACCACCTCCGCGCCGGCCCCGAAGGGCAGCGCCGCGAGGACGACCTCTGCGGACTCCGCCGCCCCACGCAACCCGGTCGCCCGCACCCCGCCGCCGATGCGCGCCGCGAGCCGCTCCGCCTTGCTCACGTCCCGTCCCCCGACGACCACATCGTGCCTGGCCCGCACCCAGTGGGTGGCGAGCGCGTCAGCCATGTTGCCCGCCCCCAGGACACCGATCCTCATCACGTGAATTCCCTCCCGCGCCTGCTCCGACCTTGCCCTACGACGCTAGAGCGTCCGTCAGGCACCATGTGGTACGTGACCACCGACGCCTTCCTCGCCGACTGCCGCGCCCGCCTCGCCTTCGACCTGCTCTCCAACACGTGGAACGCCGTGGTGCTGTGGGCGCTGCGCGACGGCCCACAGCGCCCGGTCGAACTCCGGGAGCGGATCGGGGGTATAAGTTCCAAGGTGCTGACGGAAACGCTGCGGCGTCTGGAGTTCAACGGACTGATCAACCGTCAGCAACACCCCGGCGCACCGCCCCGGGTTGACTACGCACTGACACCCCTGGGCCGAACCCTGCTGGAACCTATCGACGCGTTCGGCGCCTGGGCCTTCGCTCACGGCGACGAAGTGATGGCCGCCCATGAAGCCGCCGAACGAAACCGGCGGTAGGCGGCGAGCGACCAGACCACCGCGCTGCCGATTGCCACGCCACCGGCCACCACCGTCACCATCGCCGGGCCGACCGCGGCTGCTGCGGTGCCCCTTGGCGGTGTCGGGCCCGTGCTTTGAGCAGCGGGCGGTGCGGCGTGCGCTATGGCGCTGGCAGGCACGAAGACGGTGCGGTTCGCGGCCGGGGCTTGACGGCGAGGGTGGAGCGCTATCGTTGTCACCGGGTCAGACGGCCGGGCGACGACGATCAAATGTCCGGGGGATGCCATGCCTGCTGTGGGCCCTGAGCGCTGCCCGAACACTGCTCTGATTGGCGCTGAAGGCCGCGGACTAGGGGCCGGCGGACCTGTGCGCCGCGATCAACGGCGTGATGGGCACGGGTTACATCTGCTGGTCCACGGTGTTGGAGTAGGTTCACACTGGCCGGCGGCCGCGGGCTCCGCTGCCACGGGTTGTCGCGCACATGTTGAGTGTCCGGGCCGGGGTGGCTGTCGCGGCCGACGTCCCTTTCCAGCGCTGAGACGGTCTGGTGGCGGGATCTGTCCCCGGCGGCGCGCAACGGCGGGCCTCCACCGAGGGACGAACGCCCGCATGAACGCGCCGGGGTTGCGCCCAGGCGCCGACGGGGCCTGTCTGCTGCTGGACGCGGGCCCACCGCAGACGCCGCCGACCGTAGGCCGGGTCCGCGATGCCGTGCGGCCGTCGACTGGGGACTGGCGGCCCGCAGCCCCCGTACGCCATCGGCTGACACTGGAACGTCGCTCGGCGCTGCGGTCCGGCGTGCCTGCGGATGTGGGTCTACAAGCAGGAACCGGGGACGGACATGCCTGCCATGCGTCCTTCGACGATGCGCTGGAGCATGGCGCGGAACTGCCCCTGCTCGTCGGGTGTGAGGTCGGCGAGGAGGTCCTCTTCGATCTCGGTGGTGGTCCGACTGGAACGGGTCAGGATTCGGCGCCCGGCGTCGGTCATGGTGACGATGCGCGCGCGGCGGTCGTCGGGGTCGAGGCGCCGGTCGATCAGCTTCTTGCGTTCGAGCTGATCGAGGACGGGGGTGAGAGTGCTCTTGTCGAGGCCAGACCTGCGGGCGATGGTGAGCTGGTTGGGTGCGCCTTCGGCGATGGCGTTAAGGGCGACCTGCTCGCGCACGCTCAGGTCCAGCTTCGCCAAGTGGTGCTCTTGAGTCTGCTTGGATACATGGGAAGCGATCGCCAGCAGCAGGATGAGGTGCTCGCGTAGCGGGCGGACTGCCACGGGCGCTCTCCTTCGGGAGAAATCTGAACTGAGATCTTCTGAGCCTATACCGTCTCGGGTGCTGGAGCCGCCGGGGCGCCGGCCCGCTCGGTACGGGCGCCTCGCACAGCGGGCCCATGGCCGGGGCGCGGCGCTCCTCGTATCCCAGCCCAGCGCGCCCCGCGCGGCGAGACGGCGCGGAGCGCACCGGGCGGTCTCACTGTCAGGCGAAGAACTCGGTGAGGAGCCGGATGACGGTCTCGGGCTGCTCCTCGGCCAGGTAGTGGCCGCTGTCCTTCACCTCCACCACCTGGACGTCGACCCCTTTGCTCGGCACGACCGCCGCCAGGTAGGCATAGTTGCTGTGGTCTCCACCGAGTGCGAGGACCGGAACGGTCAGTGGTGCGTGGCCCTTCTCGTCCTTGATGTCCTGCATGAACGTCTGGTACCAGCCGTTGCCGGCGCGGATCGCCTCGGGGGAGGAGTATGCCCACGCGTAGATGTCCCGGTCCGGTTCGCTGATGGATGCGCGATCCAGGAGCAGGTAGTCGAAGAGCGAGTCGAGCCATTCGCGCTCGCGGCCGGCCAGCAGCTTCTCCGGGAGGCCACGGACCTGGTTCAGGGCGAACCACCACAGGTAGGTGCGTGATCCGGCCGTGAAGTCGCCGTCGACATGCTGGTCGGGCTGCGGGAGCAGGGTCAGCCCGTACATGGTCTCGTCCGGGTGGTGCACGTCCAGCAGCGCGAGCTTGTTGACGGCCTGCGGGTGGTTTGCGGCCAGTGACTGGGCGACCATGGCGCCGATGTCGTGCCCGGCGATGTCCACCTTCTCGTGGCCGAGGTGCCGTGTCAGCTCGTAGATGTCCTGAGCCATGGTCTTCTTGTCGTATCCGGTGTCCGGCTTGGCTGATCCGCCCATTCCGCGCAGGTCGACGGCGATCACGCGGTGACGGCGCGCGAGCGCCGGCATGATCTTGTGGAACTGCCACCAGGTCTGTGGCCATCCGCCCAGGAGCACCAGTGGATCGCCATGACCGCCCTGGACGTAGTGCAGGTGGATTCCGTTGACCTCTGCCAGATGGCTGGAGAAGTCCCCCTCCAGAGAGCGGGCTAGGTTGGCATCGGACAGCGTTTCGATCACGGCGGGAGCTCCCCAAGTGTTCTGAGATGAGAACATATGACTTGAGAAAGATAGGGAACGGTTTGTGATCACGTCAAACGATATGAACTGAGAACATCTTCTCGCGGTCGTGTCTGCGGCCTACGCGGCGGCGCTGGGTCGCACACCGCTGGACGCCGATACTCGCCGCGCCTACGGATCCCGTGTGTGCGGGTTGCTGGCCCGGCTGGGGTCCAGCCAAGGTGAACCCAAAAGCCGCCATGGAAATGGGGTGATCTTGGCCAGCAGTGCGGCTCGGCGAGGGTGTTTTCGGCTGGGTCGTGCTCGTCTTCCTTGCTGCCTGATCGGGCCAGGTCCCGAAGGGCCCGGCCTGGCCGTGCTTGTCGGCGCCGAGCTGTAGGGCGCCGCCCTTGAGCCGGTGCGGTCCGGGGATCACCGGGTACCTCCGTCGATCTGGGCCGGGATGCGGTCGGCACGCAGCTCCTGCAGGTCGGGGATGTGGTTGCAGAGGGTGCTTTGGTGTCAGTGGGTGAGTGCCAATGACTGCGTGTCAGATTGGGGTGTTTTTCGCTGGTCGGATGTTGAGGATGGGCATGGTCACTGTCAGGGGGCGGTATCTGTGGCGGACGCGAGTGTCACGGGGCGGTACATCCAGTCCCGTTTCTCTGTCTTGGGAACGGCACTTCTGACCTTTGGCGTGGCCGGAGCGAAGTGGAAGCCATAGCCCCGCGTGGCCGGGACGTGAGCCCGGCTCGGCCGCAGCCCGCGCGTCGCCTGCCGAGGCTGGGTACGTAACCGTGTACCTGCCTGGGCACGTTGGGGGCCAACACCACCGGGGTGATGGGCGCCCCTTGGCGCCACCTTCTACGAGGCCAAGCTGCTCTGGTTCTTCCGGGCTGTCGATTGGTGGCTAGGGGGACATCAGGCTTGGTGTCCCGTGCGGGCCGTCGCCGCCATCCGGTCCGGTGCGATCGACGCCTCCTTCCGCGCCGTCGCCATGCCCGGCCGACCCCTCCCCGAGGACATCGAGTCCGTCCGGGTGCTCGACGAGCCGCACCAGCTGCTCACCGGCCCCGCCCACGCGCTTGCGTCCGCCCGGTCGGTGACCGTCGCCCAGCTCGCCGGACACCGGATCTGGATGCCCGGCATCGTCCCCGGAACCGAGTGGGCCGCCTACTACGACGACCTCGTCGCCGAGTTCGGGCTCATCATCGAGGCAACTGGCCCCAACTTCGGCCCCGACGCGCTTCTCGACACCATTGCCGACACTCCGGCCCTGGCCACCTTCATGAGCGAGCAGACCCGCCTGGTCTGGCCCGCCGGCCATGGTCTGCGCCGCATCCCGGTGACCGACCCGACACCCGTATACCCGCACTCGCTCCTCTGGCACCGCGACAACCCCCACCCCGCGCTGGCCACCCTCCGCGCCCACCTCGCCGCCACAGCGGCCGGCCAAGACGCCACCGGGACCTGGGCGCCGGGCTGGGTGATTCCGCGCTGAACGGCCTCGCCCGGGCGGCTGGCCCTGCCCAGCGCAGGCGGTCAACGGCGGGCGTCGCCGGGGGCGAGCAGGCTGGTCGGCTCGGAGATCGCATCGAGGGAGGGCTTGAAGTAACGGCGGACGTTCTCCGGCTTCTTGTGCCGGGACTTCGCCATCAGCATCAACAGCGAGGCACCCTGCTCGCCGAGATGAGTCAGGGCGGAGTGGCGGTATTCGTGCAGATCCCAGCCCGTACCCGGCCCGCGCACGGGCGCCGTGGGGGTGGGCGGCTTGGATGTGGCGTCGGTGGTCTCGGGCGCTGGGGCGGTCGGTTCTGGACGGCCGGTGTCCGTGGGAGCGGGGGAGTCGCCGGGGTCCGCGGGGTCGGTGGTCTCGGAGTCGGTGGTCGGCTCCGGGGCGGAGGGGGCGACAGCTTCTGTTCGCACGCCGCCCCGGCGATTCTTCCACTCCGATGGACTTCGGTCAGAACGCGCAGGCGGTGTGTGTTCAGCATGGCGGCAGACCAACCAGCTCGCGCGCGGTTGGCGATCGCGTGTCTGAGCCTTGATCACCGATCACGACCTGCGCGGTGGGGAGCCAGGGCGAGTGCGCCGACTGACGGCAGGGCCGCCGGTGCCCGCGCCGGTGCGGGTGGGGGGTCAGGCGATGATGGTGCTGCCGCCGGCCCGGCTGAGGGCGGTGCGCAGTTCGTCCGGGCACGGCTTGTCGGTGATGAGGGTGTCGAAGCCGTTCAGCTCGCAGACGCGGTGCGCGGCCGTGCGGCCGAACTTGCTCGAGTCGGCCAGCACATAGCGGTGGGAGGCGTTGGCGAGCATAGCTCGCTTGGTGGCCACTTCGTCGAGGTGGAAGTCGGTCAGGCCGTAGGGGGCGATACCGCCGGATCCCACGAAGACGGCGTCCGCGCGCAGGTTACCGAAGAACTCCACGGTCTGTGCACTGGAGCAGGCCAGGTCGCCGGCTCGGAGTCGGCCGCCGCTGACCAGCACCTCGACTCGGGGGCGCGTGCTGACTTCTGCGGCCACGAGCAGGGAGGGGGTGGCGATGACGCCGACGTGGTCGGCGGGCAGGGCGCGGGCCACTTCCAGGGCGGTGGTGCCGACATCGATGACGACGGTCTGGTTCGGCTCGATGAGCGCTGCAGCCGCCCGGCCTATGGATCCCTTCTCCGCGGCAAGGGTGCCGGTGCGTTCGCTGAAGGACGCCTCCTCGCCGACCGGTGCCATGCGGCTGGTGGCGCCGCCGTGAACCCGGGAGAGCTCGCCGCGCCGTTCGAGCAAGGCGAGATCCCTGCGGACCGTCTCGGGGGAGACGCCCAGCAGGGTGGTGAGGTCATCGGTGGTGACGAACTTGAGCCGGGCGACCTCGGCGGCGATTTTGCGGTGGCGCTCGGCAGCGAGCACGACTGACCCCCTCGGGGTGACTGTTTCTGTGGATCTCTGACTGGATCCTACCGCCGGCATCCAGGTCGCTGAGCGGACGCACCCCGGGGCCTCGACCTCCGGCGATCGATCGCCCCTCTTTCCTTTCCATGGGTTTCGCCTCCGCCGTGCGGCGCCTTCCGGCTGCCAGGAAAGTTGCGCGAAAGGCAACCCTTGACGCCATGCAGGCAGAGGTCCACACTTTCAGGAATCGGCGGTCAAGTTTCCACAGAAACGGTCATCGGATGCTCCCGTCAGCCCCTGTGCGGGCGTGACTGTGCCGTCGATCACGTTCGGTTTCCTCCACGTCCGGTAGCCCCCACCCTCGAAGGTGGGGCACCACCCTGAAGCAGGGACGAGTTCATGGCACACACAGAAGAAGGTCTTCAAGGACAGAGACCAGACGGTCCGAAGAGCGGCGAGACCACCCAGCGGATGACCCGGGAACTGGGCTGGTACGCCTCGTTCTCCGTCGCCTTCGGGTTCGTGTCGATCGCGACCGGGATCTTCACCACCTACGGATCGGTTCTCGCGACCTCCGGCCCGCGCGGCATCTGGGCCTGGCCGATCTCGGTGATCGGCCAGCTGTCCATCGCCCTTGTCTTCGGTGCGCTCGCGGCCCGTATCCCGATCAGCGGCTACTCCTACCAGTGGGTGTCGCGGATCGTCGGTCCCGTGTGGGGTTGGATCATGGGCTGGATCTCGTTCGCCTTCCTCGGCGTGGTGCTGATCGCCGTGGACTACACGATCGCGTCCACCATCCTTCCGGAGCTGTTCCGCTACGTCGGCACCACGCAGAACGCCTGGGTGATCACGGCCGTGGTGGTGCTGCTCCAGTCCGTGCTGGTCGCGGCCTCGACCCGCACCACCCACCGGGTCAACAAGGTGGCGGTGACGGTGCAGCTCATAGGCATGATCGCCCTTACGGTGCTGCTGTTCGTCGTGGGCGCCATCACCGGCAAGCTGGACTTCGGCCACCTCTTCGACACCGGGACTGTTCCCGCCAGTGGCTACTACGCGCTGGGCGGCACCACCCACGCCGGACCGTTCGCCATGGCGTTCCTGCTTGGCGCCTTCACCATCGTCGGTTTCGAGTCGGCGGCCAACCTGGCCGAGGAGACCAAGAACCCCGCCCGGGTCATCCCCAAGGCGATGGTGCAGGCCGTGCTCTCCCTGGGCGTGCTCGGCTTTCTGTTCCTGGTCGCCGTCACCGCCGCGGCCGGCCGGATCGACGGTGTCGGTGCGTCGGCGACGCCGGTGGCCACCGTGATCACCGCTGTGCTCGGCTCCGTCGTCGGTAAGATCTTGCTGGTCCTCGTCGTGGTCTCGATCTTCTCGTGCGGCCTGGTGATCACCCTGAGCGGAACCCGTCTGGTGTACGCGATGTCCCGGGACGAGCGCTTCCCCGGCTGGCAGCTACTCAAGCGAGTCCACGGGCGCACCGCTACTCCGCTGAACGCCTCCGTGTTCATGATGCTGATCGGGCAGATCATCCTCGCGGTCTTCTCCCGCTCCCAGGACGCGCTCTTCCAGCTGTTCTCCGCGGGCACCCTGCTGCCGGCCATCATCTACGCCGGAACCGTGCTGATGTACGCGATCAAGCGCCGCTCCCTGCCCCCGACCCAGGGCTTCTCTCTGGGCCGCTGGGAGATTCCGGTCCTCGTCGTCGCCGGCGTCTGGCTGGTGTACGAGCTGCTGATCTTCCGCGACGCGTCCTTCCGCGCTCCATGGACCTACGTCCTGGTGCTGTTCGCGATCGGCGCCGTCTACTTCGCCGCCCTGCTGGCCCGCAGGGGCCGCAGCGGGCTGACCATGCCGGACATGGCCGACGTCGACCGCGCGTTGGACGCCACCGACACCGCCACCCTGAAGCCGAATGCCGCCGTCGCCGAAGAGGGCGCACGATGACCGCGATTCTCGCCATCGACCAGGGCACCTCCGGTACGAAGGCCATCGTCGTCGACACCGAGGACGGCACCGTCGCCATCGCCGAGGAGGCCGTCCGCCCCACCTATCTGGCCGGCGGAGGCGTCGAACAGAACCCGCACGAACTGCTCGACTCCGTCCTCAAAGCAGGCCGCCGAGCAGTCAGCATGGCCAGCCGGCCGGTCGACTGCGTGGCCCTGGCCAATCAGGGCGAGACGGTGCTGGCCTGGGACCCTGCCACCGGCAACCCCCTGTCGCAGGCCATCGTGTGGCAGGACCGCCGCGCGGAGAGCGTGTGTAGCGAACTGGCCCCACACGCCTCGCACATCGCGCGGCGCACCGGGCTCGTCCTGGATCCGTACTTCTCTGCCCCCAAGATGACCTGGCTGCGCCGCAATGTCACCCGCGACGGCGTGGTGACCACCACGGACACCTGGCTGGTGCACCATCTCACCGGCGAATTCGTCACCGACGCTGCCACCGCGAGCCGGTCGCTGATCCTCGACCTGGACACCGCGGCCTGGGACGGCGAACTCATCGACCTGTTCGGTCTCGGTGACGAGCGGATGCCCCGCATCGTCGCCTGCGACGAGATCGTCGGCACCACCCGGGCCTTCGGCGGGGACATCCCGGTCGCCGGCCTGATCGTCGACCAGCAGGCGGCACTGGTGGCAGAGGGCTGCCTGGAGCAGGGCACGGCCAAATGCACCTACGGCACCGGCGCCTTCCTGCTGGCCAACACCGGCCTGAACCCGGTGCGATCGAGCGCAGGCCTGACCACCTCGGTCGCCTGGCGGGCCGCGGGACAGACGCCCTACTGCGTGGACGGCCAGGTCTACACCGTCGCCTCCGCGGTGCGATGGCTGCAGGACCTCGGCCTCATCCAGTCGGCCACGGACCTCGACGCCACGGCCGCGACGGACGCCCAGGGAGCGCTGTGCGTGCCCGCCTTCGCCGGCCTCGCGGCCCCCTGGTGGGCGCCGGACGCGACCGCTTCCTTCACCGGACTGACCTTGGCGACCCGCCGCGAGCACCTCGTCCTCGCCGTCCTGCAAGGCGTCGCCGCGCAGGTCGCCGAGTTGTGCGGGCTGGTCGCGGGCGACCTGGGACGACCGCTGACCCGGCTGCGTGCGGACGGTGGACTGACCAACTCCGCCACCCTCATGCAGGCCCAGGCCGACATCGCCCAGATCCCGGTGGACATCTACCCCCACGCCCACGCCACTCCCCTCGGCGCGGCCGCCCTGGCCCACTGCGCCCTGGACCCTGCGCTCAGCCTCAAGGAGGCGGTCGGCGACTGGCAGCCGACAACCGTCTACGAACCCCGCTGGTCCCCGGACCGGGCCGAGGAGTTCCGCACCACATGGGCGCAGGCCGCCACGGCCTGCGCCACCAAGGGAGAACACACATGACCGCCACACGTCAACGCCCCAGGACCGACGTCTTCGACGTCGCCGTCATCGGCGGAGGAATCGTCGGCGCGGCCATCGCACGCGAACTGTCCGGATGCGACGTCTCCGTCGCGCTGATCGAGGCCCGCGACGACGTGGGCGACGGAACCAGCAAAGCCAACACCGCCATCCTCCACACCGGCTTCGATGCGAAGCCCGGCACTCTGGAGTCCCGGCTCGTCAGCCGCGGCTACCACCTGCTCAGCGCCTATGCCAAGGCCACCGGCATCCCGGTCGAGCACACCGGTGCCGTACTGGTGGCCTGGAACGAGGAAGAACTCCAGGCGCTGCCCGGCCTGAAGGAGAAGGCCGAGGCCAACGGTTACGAACACTGCCGGATCATCGACGCCGACCAGGTCTACCGTGTCCTTCCCGACCTTGGTGACGGCGTGCTCGGCGGCCTGAGTGTGCCGGACGAGTCCATCATCTGCACCTGGACCACCAACCTCGCACTGGCCACCGACGCACAGCAGCGCGGAACCACGATCCTTCTCGAACACGCCGTCACCGGCCTCGACGAGGGCCCGGAGATCACCACGCTGCGCACTTCGGCCGGTGACGTCCGGGCCCGATGGGTCGTCAACGCCGCCGGCCTCGGCGCCGACCACATCGACCGGCTCTTCGGCCACGACCGCTTCACCGTCACTCCCCGCCGCGGCGAGCTGTTCGTCTTCGACAAGCTCGCCCGCCCCATGGTCGACAAGATTGTGCTGCCGGTGCCCACTTCCCGCGGCAAGGGCGTCCTGATCTCCCCGACCATCTACGGCAATGTCATGCTCGGCCCCACAGCCGAGGACCGCACCGACCGCACCGACACCGCAACGTCCGAGGACGGTTTCGACTTCCTCCTCAGCAAGGGCGAACGACTCATGCCCCGGCTGCTGGCCGAGGAGGTCACCGCCAGCTACGCCGGACTGCGTGCCGCCATCGACCGTTCCGACTACCTCATCGAGGCCACCCCCGAGCAGCGCTACCTCCTTGTCGGCGGCATCCGTTCCACCGGCCTGACCGCCGGCATCGCCATCGCTGAACACGTCCGCACCCTGCTGAAAGAAGCGGGCCTGCCCCTGCGTACCCGCAGCGACCTGCCCGACCCACCGCAGATGCCCAACCTCGGCGAAGCCGGTCTGCGCCCCTACCAGGACGCCGACCTCATCGCCCGTGACCCCGCCTACGGCACCGTCGTCTGCTTCTGCGAACGCGTCACCGAGGGCGAGATCCGCGACGCCTGCCACGCCTCCGTGCCCGCCCGCAGTCTCGAAGGACTGCGTCGCCGCACCCGCGCCATGAACGGTCGCTGCCAGGGCTTCTTCTGCGGAGCTGCCGTCACGGCCCTGCTCGAACAGCACGACACCCACGACGGCTGCAGCAGCCGCCAGCACAAGGACAACCGATGACCCAACAGCCCTCCCTGATCACCCCCGATGTCCTGATCATCGGCGCAGGGCCTGCGGGCCTGACCGCGGCCTCCGAACTGGCCACCCGCCACGGCGGTCATATCCTCGCGGTCGACCGCGAACCCGCCGCCGGTGGCATTCCCCGTCACAGCGACCACACCGGCTACGGCCTGCGTGACCTGCACCGCGTCATGTCCGGCCCCGCCTACGCACGCCACCTGGTGAAGCAGGCCACCGCTGCCGGGGCCGAGATTCGCACCCGCACCATGGTCACCGGATGGTCGGACGAACACACCGTCGATGTCACCAGCCCCGACGGCCGCTACCGGATCCGCCCCCGGGCCATCGTGCTCGCCACCGGAGCCCGCGAACGTCCCCGCACCGCGCGCCGTGTCCCCGGCGACCGCCCCCACGGCGTGTACACCACCGGACAACTCCAGAATCTCGTCCACCTTCACCA
The DNA here is from genome assembly GCF_053599115.1 of Streptomyces sp. NPDC001020. NCBI lineage: Bacteria > Bacillati > Actinomycetota > Actinomycetes > Kitasatosporales > Streptomycetaceae > Streptomyces > Streptomyces sp. NPDC001020. The sequence goes on from NZ_JBSFLQ010000012.1 coordinate 125,249, forward strand.
CCGCCCCGTCGGCAAACGGGCCGTCATCGTCGGCGGAGAACTCGTCAGCTGGTCCGCGGCCGTCACCCTGCGCGAAGCGGGCTGCACCCCCGCACTCATGATCAGCCAGTACCCGAAGGCCGAGTCCTACGCCGCCTTCAACGCGGCAGGACGCACGGTGCTGCGCGTCCCCGTCGCCACCCGCACCCGCATCACCCGGATCATCGGCAAAGGCCGTTGCCAGGCCGTCGAGATCGAACACCTCGACACGGGCCGGCGCCGCACCGTCGCCTGCGACACCGTTGTCTTCACCGGCGACTGGATCCCCGACCACGAACTCGCACGCGCCGCCGGCATCACTCTCGATGCGGGCACCCTCGGCCCGCTCACCGACACAGCCCTGCGCACCAGTCGACCCGGTGTCTACGCCGCCGGCAATGTGCTGCACCCCGTCGACACGGCCGATGTCGCCGCACTCGACGGCAAACACGTCGCCGAACAGGTCATCAACCAGCTGCACGGCATGCGCGAACCCGCCGAGGGCGTACGCCTGGTCGCTGACGCACCCTTCCGCTGGGTGGCGCCGCAGATCTTCCGCCCCCACGACCCGGCGCCCCCGCGCGGCCGGCTGTTGCTGTGGAGTGATGAGTACGTCCGCTTCCCGAAGGTGACCGTCCGTCAGGACGGACGGGTCATCGCCCGTCGCACCCTTTCCTGGCCCGCCGCCCCGGGGCGTGTCTTCCGCGTCCCCTCAAGCGTGCTCGAGGCCGTCTCACCCAGCGGTGGGCCTGTGCGCATCGCTCTGCGGTAGAGCGGCCATGCCCTGTCCGTGAGAGGAACGGCAGAACACGGGGGCCTTCCACACGGAGGGCCCCCGTGCGCCGGCGCCCGGCCATCGTGAACGGCAGGAGCCGAGCCGTGCGCAGGTGCAGACGGAGGGGTCAGTCAGCGGCGGACAGCCTGTGCCACCAGTGACCGCACCCGTTCGAGCAGTAGCGTTCGCGACGTCGTCCGTCGGCGATCGCATGCCGACATGAGCGAGGATCTTGCCTCGTCTCCCCAGCCGACCTGGGCCTGAACACCCGGGATGACCTCGAACCGCCGGTGCAGGCCCGCCAGCTCACCCGGGCTGATGCCCAGTTCCTCCGCGATCCTGGGCCGGGCTTCCTGCAGATAGAGCTTCACCCGCTGGTAGTTGATCGTTACTGCGTACTCCAGGGCCAGGCGCTCGTGGATCACCCTTGCCTTGAGCAGGATCTCGGACCTGAGCATCGCGTCGATCAGCGACGCGACCTCGTCCACCACCCGCCGAGGCCGCTGATCTGCTGCTTTTCTCTTCGGCGGCGCGACCGATGCGGGGTCCTTGAGGTACTTGCTGACCGTCGGGCGGTTGAGCCCGTCTCCGTCGCGATTTTTCGCAGGCTTATCGCCCGCACGGCCTCCGGGTGCCGTGGAACCCCGGCGCAGCCGCAGCGACACGCGGAGGCCCGACCTGCCATCACGCGGGACAAACAGGGCGAGCCGATGAGCCAGTCAGGCAATCCCAACCGCTGAAGAACCGAAGCTAACTTGCTGCCATTGGCTGAATACCGAGGGTTGACACTTGATCATGAGCCCGGTTGGATCATCGTGAAATTTTTAGCTGGCATTGCCTTTCCTATGGCTAGTCATGACCCGAGGAAGAGTATGCGTACTTCACGCCACAGATCCTCCAGAACCATCGCTGCCGGCGGCATCGCCGCCCTGACGGCGGTCGCGCTGCTCGGTTCACCCCTGCCCGCCCTCGCCGCCACGCCCCCGGCCGAAGAGCCCGTGAGTGCCGCCAGCCCGATGGGTTCTCCGGTGACTGAGGCCATCACCGCGGAGTCCGCGTTGGTGGCCGCTCAGGTCGGCGACCGCCGGGTAGAGGTTCTCGACCGCCGTACCGAGACCTCCACGACCTGGGCGAACCCCGACGGCACCCTCACCACCGAACAGGCCGGCGGACCGATCCGGATGATCCGGGACGGCAAGTGGGTGGACGTCGACGTCAACTTCACCCGCAACGCGGATGGTTCCGTACGCGCCAAGGCGCACCCCGAACACCTGAAGCTTGCCGGTCCCGGCGGAACGAAGGCGCGTTCCGCCAAGGCCGCGGCCGACGCCCCCGTCTCGCAGGCACGGGACCTGGTCACGCTCGGCTCGGGGCGCCAGTCACTCAGCGTGCAGTGGAAGGGCGGCCTGCCCAAGCCGGAACTGGACGGCCACCGCGCGACCTACCCCCAGGCGATACCCGGCGCGGACCTGGTGGTCGACGCCACGCGCACCGGATTTGAGCAGTACCTGCTGCTCAAGGAGCGCCCGGCCGACGACTCGGCGCCCATGACCCTGCCGCTGAAGGTGCCGGGTCTGAAGGCAACCCAGCAGGACGACGGTTCGGTGTCCTTCACCGACCGGACCTCCGGGGAGCAGGTCGCCACCATGCCCGCGCCCACGATGTGGGACGCGAAGACCGATGAGCGCTCGGGCGAGCACACCCACACCGCCCGCGTCCCGATGACCGTGTCCCAGGACGGCGACACGGTCGAGCTGCGGCTGCGCCCGGACGCGACGTTCCTGTCCAATCCAGCCACCACATACCCGGTGACGATCGACCCGGCCACCGACATCCTGTCGGTGCTGTTCGACACCTTCGTCCAGGCCGGCACCACCACGGACCAGTCCGCCGACACCGACCTCAAGCTCGGCTGGCCCGGCGACTACTCGGGCACCACCAAGCGCACCGCCCGCTCCTTCCTGACCTGGGAGACGGGGCAGTTCGCCGACGCGCTGGTCACCAACGCCGAACTGGCGCTATACAACTACCACTCGTGGTCCTGTGAGGCGCGGGCCTGGGAGGTGTGGGCGGCAAACCCGGCCAGCACGAGCACCCGCTGGACCAACCAGCCCGCCCTGCTGCAGAAGATCGCCACATCCACGCAGACCCGCTCAGCGACGTGCAATAACGCCGGCTGGGTCAAGGCCGACGTCACCAGCCTGGCACAGACCTGGGCGAGCGCGAAGGCCTCGACCGGTTCGGTGGCGTTGAAGGCGACGGACGAAAACGACACCTACGCCTGGAAGCGCTTCTACTCCTCCGAGTCGCCCGAGGACACCATTCCCCGGCTCTCGGTCACCTTCAACTACCGTCCCATGAACGGATCCAACCTGCAGGCGGGCCCGCCCTTCTACACCGAGAACGGCATCTACAAGGTCAACAGCCTCACGCCGACGCTGCGGTTCACCACCGAGGACACCAACGCGGACGACGAGATCCAGGGCACCTTCGAGGTCAAGGACAAGGCCACAGGCGAGGTGGTGACCCAGTTCAACTCCGGCTTCGTGGCCAACGGTGCCACCGCCGCCGCGAAGGTACCCGCCGGAAAGCTCGTCAGCGGCAAGACGTACACCTTCCGCACCACCGCGTACGACGGTGAGCACTGGGCGAACGGCTGGTCCGCGCCGGTCACCTTCACCGTCGACACCAGCTGGACGCCCAGCGCCGCCATCCAGGCGATGGGCGCCGCCAACAGCGTCCTGGAGGCCTCCGACATCACCCCTGCCTCCAGCAGCAACAGCACCTACGCGGCCATTGCCGAGACCGAGACCGGAACGGTCACCGTCCCCTGGGAGACCAGCGGCACCATCCAGGTGAAGCCGGAGGACATCCCCGCCGTCGGCATCGGCATCAAGGAGGACCGTCCGCGTGCCGTCACCATCAACGGCAGCGTGATCCACTCAGACCCGAACGGCCCGGTCGACACCGTCGTCCAGCCCACCCTCGCCGGCGGCAGCCGCACCCTCCAGGTCATCAAGAACGCGAGCGCTCCCCACGAATTCCGCGCGAGCGTGGACGTTCCGGCGGGTTCCAGCCTGCGCCAGGAAGCTGACGGTTCCGTGGTGATCGTCAGCGCCGACCCGAACGAGCCGGTGGCCGCCATCGCCGCGCCCTGGGCGAAGGACGCCAACGGCAAGTCCCTGACGACCAGTTACCGCCTGCAGGGCGGCATTCTGACCCAGACGGTGTCGTTCGACGCCAACACGGCCTTCCCCGTGGTCGCCGACCCCTGGTGGAACCCGTTCAGCTGGAAGTGGAAGAAGATCGGCAAGACGGTCAAGAACGCCGCCAAGAAGTGTGGAATGGGCGCCCTCGCAGCCTATGTCCCCGTCCAGGCCCATCACGTCTCGGTCAACATCCAGCGCGCCCGCAACGGCCTGCGGCTGGTGAAGTTCGCGGGCGGTCCCTGGGGCTACGTCTCAATCGCAGGCGCCGGCTGCCTCATCGGCATGCTGTCATGACGAGCGGTACTCCCACCTCCCGCCTCCTCGCCCTGCTCGGCTTCACCGGGGCCGCGCCGACGCGCCGCCGTGGCGCGGTGGCGGCCGACCTGGCCGCTGCGGTGGTCACCGTGGTACTCGTCGCGCTCCTCGTACGGGCCCTGCCGCTGTCCGGCTGGCTTGGCCCGCTGCTCGGTGGCTGCGTGGCGGTGGCAGCACTGCGCAGCCACTGGGGAAGCCGACTCGTCGGCCGGGGGCCGGGCGGTCCGACGGAGCCGGGCGACGGTCCCGGATAGAAGAGTCGGAGAGACCGGAGACAGCGGCTCAGGCCACCCTGACATCAGCCCAGGGTGGCCTGAGCTTGGCGTTTCACCTCTGGATTCTTGAGAAACCAGCATGGAATCACCCGATCGTGTTCGGCACGGGGAAGCCCAGAAGGGGTGCCTGGCGATGCGGCTGCGGGACACGCTGGGGCCGTCTTCACCGATTCCGATTTCTAGGGGCTGTTCCCGGTCCGGGGCCGTCCGGCGGTGTCACCGGCTCGGTTGGCACTGGTGTCGGTGTTGCAGTTCACCGAGGGGCTCACCGACCGGCAGGCCGCGCACGCGGCATCCGCTACGAGCACGCCATCACCCCGCTCAACCTCCAGGCCGGGGAAGACGTGCGCCGGCTGCCCCGCCGTCACGCCTCCGACGTCGCGCTGCCCGGCAACGACTTCTGGCTCCTGGACGAACGGCTCGTGCAGTTCCACCACTTCACCGGCACCGGCGACTGGGCGCCCGACGGCAAGGAACGCACCACCGATCCGGCCGCCGTGGCCCTGTGCCACGCCGCGTTCGGGGCGGTGTGGGAACGCGGTATCCCGCACGAGAAGTACACAGTCCAGGCCCCCTGAGCAGCCCTGTGCCCGTATCCCCATCGTCCAGCAGCCCGTGAGGCGCTCGCCGTGCGCTTGCAGCACCTGCGCAAGGACGCCGGCCTCACCGGGAGGAACTCTCCGCCCGGTGCGGCTGGCACCCCGCGAAGACCACCCGTATCCAGAAGGGCGACGCCCTGCCCTCCGACACCGACATCCGTACCTGGTGCGCGGCGTGCGGCGCCGACGACCAGGCCGACGACCTGATCGCCACCGCCCGCGCGGTTGACTCCATGTATTTGGAGTGGCGCCGCGGCAGCTGCCCTCCGGGCACGAATCGCTCTGGTGCAGATCTCGCGCGAGATCCGGGCCCGGTGCGAGGCCCTGGAGCTGCTGGTGGCCGACGCGGTTGGCAACGAGCGGCGACCTTCCTCCCCGTGGGAGAACACGATGGCCCAACACCACGACGAGAAGCCGCCCGATGGTCTTTCCGTTCCGGAGGTGATGGCTCCCGGTGCCGCACCGCCCGCCGAGTCAGGCGTTTCGGAACTCGGGCCGCATCAGGAAGCGCCACGGAGGACCTGGCGCCCGGGGGCCATGACACCATTCTGGGTGGTGATGGTCCGCATCCTGCTTCTGCTGCTGGCCCTGGCCATCTTCAAGGCCGTTGGGTGAGGACAGGTCCTCAAAGCCGCACAGGCAGGTGGCGGGGTCCGCGGAGCATGGCGCTCTGCCGGTAAGGGGGCGGGTCCTGGACCAGGCGTGCCGTGCCGAGGCGGGGGATGAGCGCGCCGAGCGCGGCTTGGGCCTCGATGCGGGCGAGTGGCGCTCCGTAGCACAGGTGGATGCCACTGCCGAAGCCGAGGTGCTGGTTGTCCGGGCGGGTGGGGTCGAACCGGTCGGGCTCGTGGAAACGCTGGGGGTCGCGGTTGCCCGAGGCCAGTGCGAGCACGACGGCTGTGCCGGTGGGGATGGTGGTGCCGGCGATGTCGATGTCGGCGCGGGGGGCACGCAGGCGCATGTGGACCGGGGGCTCGTAGCGCAGCAGTTCCTCCACCGCACTCGGCAGCAGGCCCGGGTCGCGGCGAAGCTGGTCCAGCCGGTCGGGGTGGCGCAGCAGAGTGAGCACCCCGTTGGTGATCAGGTTGACCGTGGTCTCGTGTCCGGCGATGAGTAGCAGTACGGCGGTCTCGGCGAGTTCCTCGCGGCTGAGCTGCAGCGCCGGATCCGGCTCGTTGACGAAGGCGGCGAGCAGGTCGTCACCGGGCCGGTCGCGACGCTGTTCGGCGAGGTCCACCAGGTACTGGCCCATGTCGGCCCGCGCCTGCCGGCCCGCCCGGACCCGCTCGGTCACGTCCCCTTCGGTGCTGACATCCGCGGACGTGACTATGGTGTCGGACCATCCCCGGAACAGTGGTTCGTCCTCCTGCGGCACACCGAGGAGCCGACAGATCACCGTGACGGGCAGCGGGTAGGCGAAATCGTCGACGATGTCGACCTCCCGGCCCGTCTGGAAGGTCTCGGTCAGGTCCTTGGTGATCCGGTCGATCTCGCCGCGCATCGCATCGACCCGGCCCGGGCTGTGCGGCGGGCCGAACGGCCGCATCGCCAGGGTGCGCAGCCTGTGGTGCTCGGGGTCGTCGAGCACCAGGAACGGCGGCTTCGGTATGTCCTCGATCGGGCCGGGGGACGGGGTGGTGCGACAGCGTGGATCGGCGCTCATCCGCGGGTCGTGGAGCAGGGCGGTGATCTCGTGGTAAGTGCCGACGAGAAAGCTGCCGTCCGCCTGCCGCACCACGGGCCCCGCCTCGCGGAGTTCCGCGTACAGCGGGTAGGGGTCGGGGCGGTTGGCGTAGTCGGTGATCCGTTCCAGGAGGGTGTCGGCGGCCATGCGTACGGCTCCTCGTGGTGGGGCGGGGCGTGGGTCAGCGTGGGGGCTGGACCACGGTCAGTCGGCGGTCGGGCAGGTAACCGGTGAGCGCCACGGTGGGGCCGTGGGAGAGCCCCTTGGGATCCGGCACATCGGAGGGCACCGGGATTTCGGCCGCGAGCGGACGGTCCGCCGCGCCGGGCGCGGGCGGGAACGGAGCGGCGGTCTCGATCAGGTGCTGGTAGTACTCGAGCGACTTGGCCATGTCGACGGTGACCGCGGCGGTGACCCGCCCCTGGTAGCCGTAGACCATCGCCAGACGGCGCGCCTCCAGCGAACCCTGCGCGATGACCACATGGTCGGAGAACGTGGGCACGCCCACCGATTTGATGTTGAGCCCGAACTGGCTTGACCAGAACGTCGGGAGGGCGAGGTGCGGGCGCCGCAGCGGTGCCGGACTGACCATGTTGTGAGCCGCGACCTCCGCCTGCGTGACGGCGTTGCCCCAGTGCTCCAGGGAGAGCATCTGGTACCCGAACAGCGGGTGCGGGAACCGGGAGACGTCACCGGCCACGAAGACGTCGTCGGTGACGATTCCGTACATGTTGAAAGCCCGGCACCCGGCGTCGCAGGCGATGCCGCGCGGACCCGCGGCCAGCCCGGAGTCGGCCAGCCACTCGACGTTGCGGACCGCGCCCAGGGCCACGACGCACACGTCCGCCTCGACGCGGCTGCCGTCGGACAGGTCCGCACCGTTGAACCGGCCGCTCTCGTCGCCGCGCAGGGCGGTGACCGTCACCCCGCACCGCAGGTCCACCCCGTGGGCCCGCTGCATGGCGGCCGCAAGCTTCGCCAGCGTCCCGCCGAGCGCACCCACCAGCGGTGCCGGGCCGCGTTCGCAGACCGTGACCTCCAGCCCCCGTTCCCGGCAGGCCGACGCGATCTCCGAACCGGCGAAGCCGCCGCCGATGACCAGCACGCGCCGTGGCCCCGCGGCCAGCCGCTCGGCCAGTTCCCCGCCGTCCTCACGGGTGCGGACAGTGAACACCCCGTCCAGGGCTGCCTCCTGCGGGTTGGGCCAGGGCCGCGCCCGGGTCCCGGTGGCGATCAGCACCCGGTCGAACGGCAGCGACTCGCCGTCGGCCAGTACCACCCGCTTCTCCAGAGGGTCCAGGCCGACTGCGGCTGTACCAAGCCGCCACTCGGCGTCCGGGTTCCGGCGCATCGGCAGTCCGGTGGTGTCCGCCGCCGCCTGCCCGAGCAGCACCTGCTTGGACAGCGGCGGCCGGTCGTAGGGCGGATGGGGCTCATCTCCCACCACGGTCAGCGAGCCGGTGAATCCCTCCTCGCGCAGGGTCTCCGCGGCCCGCAATCCCGCCAGCGACGCGCCCACGATCACGATCCGGCCCTCCCGGAGTTCACCGGACATCGGTGTCCACCTCCTCGCCGAGGAGGATGGCCTGGACCGGGCACGCAGCCACGGCCTGGCGCACGCGCTCCAGCTGGTCGTCGGGGACGGCGGGGGCGTACAGCAGGCCCTCCTCCCCGTGCAGTTGGAACACCATCGGCGCGAGGAACACGCACTGCGCATAGCCCTGGCAGCGCGTGAGGTCCACCACGATCTGCATCCCCACTACTCCCTCCTCACCTTCCCCCTCCTTCACAGGATGGGGGGAGAACCGGAGGCGCGCCTGGCGACGGACACGGCGACGAGGTCCCGTGTCCCCGGGATGCGGCGGGCGTGGGAGGCCAGTGGTTTCGAGACCGGCCCGTCCGACGCGGGGCTGCATAGCACCGCGGCCGCGGACTTCCGTCACCTGACCAGCGAGCTGGTGCGGTGCGCGGTGATCGCGGATCGGGAGGTGGGCGCCACCTGGGAGCAGATCGGGCGCCCTCACAGTCTGAGCGCGGATGCGGCAAGGGCTCGGTACGGCCGGGCCCGGCTCCTGTGGCCTCCGCCGATGCCGGAGTGACGTTCGTGGTGAAGGGCCCGGTCGCTGGAGTGGGGCACAGCCGGCTGGACGCTGAACGGTGCGGGGTTCGGACACGGCGAAGGGCCCGGACGGAGATCCGGGCCCTTCGGTCAGTAGCGGGGACAGGATTTGAACCTGCGACCTCTGGGTTATGAGCCCAGCGAGCTACCGAGCTGCTCCACCCCGCGTCGGTGACACCACTCTACACAGTGGGCTCCGGGGCGGCGCTCAGTTCAGCCGCGGCGGACGATGTTCTCGGTCTGGGGGCCCTTCTGGCCCTGGGTCACGTCGAAGGTGACCTGCTCGCCTTCGAGGAGCTCACGGAATCCGCTGCCGGAGATGTTGGAGTAGTGCGCGAAGACGTCCGGTCCACCGCCGTCCTGCTGGATGAAGCCGAAGCCCTTCTCGGCGTTGAACCACTTCACGGTGCCGCTGGCCATGCGTCTGTCCTTCGAAATCGCCGGGGGCTTCCCGTTCGGTCTGTGGGGTGCTCTCCGTCATCGGAGGGCGTCCGGCGTCCGTTCTACCCCGTGGGCGGTACGCCAATCCGGCTCCCGCGCGGGTGAGGCGTGCCGTTGTGCCGCCCGGCGGGCCTCGGGCTCTGGCCGCGTCCAGGCCCTCGAAGCGCACCTGCTCGCCGAGGGCGGCGCCCCACTCGCCGACCTCGACACCATCGACCCGGAGTGGAAGAAGCTGGCCAGGACCGCCAGCCACGGCTGGAACGTACGCTCCGGACTGCTCCCCGGACACCAGCGCGAGGCCCACCGCCTCAACATCCGCCACTACGAACAAGCGCTCGGAGAGCGCGAGGAGCACCGCGAGAAGGTGGTGGAGGCCGCCGGCATCCTGGCCAGTCAGCCGCGCACGTCCCGCGAGTACAAGCAGGCCGTCTGGGACTTCGGCATGTCCCGCCCCCTTGCCGAGAGGCACGATCAGCGGGCCAAGAAGCTGGCCGGCCCCGCTCAGGCCGCCCGGGCCGCACTGGCCCAGGACGACACTCTGAGGCAGGCGAAGGCGTCGCTGATCGAGCAGGGCGACAAAGCGGAGCGGAAACTGAACTGGCTGCTGCGCGGCCGCGCCCTGCTGCCCATGTGGTTTGTGACCGTCCTCGGTCCCGTACCACCGGCGCACAAGACGCAGGAGTGGATGGACCTCGCCACCCAGGTCCTGGCCTACCGGGTCACCTACGGGATCACGGACCAGGTAGTCGCGCTCGGTGCGGCGCCCGACGAGTACGTGCCGCACCGCACCTGGAACGGCTGGCACCACCACGTCACCCTCGTCTCCTTCGCGCACGCCTTCTGCACCCTGCAACGACTGGCCCGAGTCCCAAAAGACGCGGCGTCGGCCTGAGCCTCTACCAGGTCGTCCGCGAGCTACAGACACTCCTCGCCCTCTGGACCGGCGCCTGCCCCACCTGCCACCGCGACATACCCACCCCAATACGGACCTGACCAAGCCCTACTAGTCGGCGGTGGCGATCACCCGCTCCTCGGGGACGAACATGTCCCGGGCGACCGTGGTGACGCTGCCCGAGCCCGGCAGGCCGAAGGTGTGCCAGTCGTCCACGAACTCCAGCTCGGAGGTGGGGACCGGCGCGGTGATCGGACCGTTGGCGCCCTCCGGGCCCTCCGGGAGGGCCGCGGTGATCTTCCACTGGCTGTGCAGCACCCCACTGTTGAACCGCCAGGAGCCGCTCATCCGCCAGGAGCCGGGCACCCGCACCGCGGTGCCGGAGGCCGCCAGGGTGCCGCAGACCCGAGCGTTCGGCCGGGCGAATACCTCGTCCTGCACCTCGTCCGGCCACAGCCCGGCCATCCAGTTGAGCAGAGACCACACCGAGACGCAGAACGCCGCGGAGGCGTTGCCGCGGGCGAGCTCCGCGTGCACATCGACCAGGGTGGCCGGGTCACTCTCGTACCCGCCGTACTGCACGGGCGCCTGCATCCGCAGGACCCGGACTCCTCGAGGGCGCCGATCACGTCCTCGGGGAGTCTGCGGTGCTCGTCGATCCACAGCGAGCGCTCGCGCAGCAGCGGGACCAGCTCCGGGGCTCGGCCGACCAGTTCTTGCCGTGTCGGTAGCGTCCTCTGCCCCACCATGTCCTCCCAGATGCGCTGGCCGTCTGTCCGGGAGCATGGCCCGCGCCGGAAGTCGGCCGCATTTTCTTTGAGAATGCGGTCAACTTGGGTGGTGCGGTGGGACGGTGGGTGCGGGACGGGGGATCAGGAGTGCGCCGCGCGCAGCAGCCGGCAGGCCGCCTCGGTGTCGCCGGTCAGCCGCAGCGAGCCGTCGGCGAGCGCCGCGTCGGTGGACGTGCGGCCGCTGAGCAGGGCGTTCAGGGTGGCCGGGGCGGTCGCCAGCACCACGTCGGCGGGCTCGGTGGGCTGGCCGCGGGTGAGCGCGACCAGCCGGCCGTCGACCACCCGGGCGGTGAACCGGTCCGGGTCCAGCCGGATCTCGTAGCTGGCCGACCAGGCCGGCTCGGTGGCCGAATCGAAGGCGCAGCGCATCGAGATCATCAGCGAGTCGGCGCGCACCTCGCCCTCCCGGGGCAGCACCGGGGAGTGCGACCCCCACAGCCCGAGGGCCACCACGATGGGCTCCAACTGGGCGCCCCACTCGGTGAGTTCATAGACCCGGGAGCCGGCCGGCGGGGGCAGTGTGCGGCGTCGCACCACCCCGGCCTGCTCCAGGTCGCGCAGGCGCTGGGTGAGCACGTTTGGCCCGGCTCCGGGTAGTCCGGCCTGCAGGTCAGTGAAGCGCTTCGGGCCGAGCAGCAGGTCCCGGACGATCAGCAGCGCCCAGCGCTCGCCGACCATCTCCAGGGCGTGTGCGACCCCGCACCCGTCGTCGTATCTGCGTTTACCTGCCACGGCCCCAGCATAGCCCGGATTGCTTAGTTCTCGAAGTACAGTTGCTTAGAAATTAGGAGTACCTGCTACTGTGTTCGAAGTCACCAGCCGGACGCACTACCACCAGGAGATGTCATGAGCCTTCCGCCGATCGTGTCGCCCCAGGAGTGGCAGGCCGCTCGGGACGCACTGCTCGCCAAGGAGAAGGCCGCCACCCGAGCCCTGGACGCCCTGGCCGCCGAACGCCGTCGGCTCCCGATGGTCGCGTTCGAGAAGGAGTACCTGTTCGACGGCCCGGGCGGGAAGGCCACCCTGCTCGAACTCTTCGAGGGCCGCCGCCAGTTGATCGTGTACCACTTCATGATGGAGCCCGGCTCCGACCACTACTGCAAGGGCTGCTCCACCTTCACCGACAACATCGGCAACCTGGCCCACCTGCGCGCCCGCGACACCACCATGGTGCTCGCCTCCCCGGCCCCACTCGCCCAGATCGAGGCCTACCGCACCCGGATGGGCTGGACCCTGCCCTGGTACTCCTCGCAGGACAGCGACTTCAACGCAGACTGCGGCCTCGGCGGAGGGTTCGGCCTGAGCGTCTTCCTGCGCGACGGCGACCGGATCTTCCGCACCTACTTCACCAGCTCACGCGGCGTCGACCGGCTGCGCGCCGACTTCAACCTGCTCGACCTCACCCCGTACGGCCGCCAGGAGACCTGGGAGGACTCCCCGGAGGGCTGGCCGCAGACCGCCCCCTACCAGTGGTGGCGCCTGCACGACGAGTACGGGGACTGAGTGCGACGGCGCCCCGCCGTGGCCCGCGCCGACCGTCCCACCCGCACCACCGCACCGAAACAGAAGCAGCGATGGCCAGGAACGCGCCGGCCCCGACCCCACGGAGGTTACGCCGTGACAACTAGGACAGACTCCACCAACCGCCCGGTGCGCCCGGGCTGGGCGCTCGCACTGGTAGCGGTCTGCGCCTTCCTGACCTCACTGGACGTCATGGTGGTGGTCACCGCACTGCCCACCATGCGTACCGATCTCAACGCGAGCCTCGCCGACCTCGAGTGGACGATCAACGCCTACAACCTGGCGTTCGCCTGCCTGATGCTCACCGGCGCGGCCCTCGGCGGCAGGTTCGGCCGGATGAAGGTCTACGTCTTCGGACTCGCCCTGTTCACCCTCGCCTCGGCGCTCGCCGCCATCGCCGGCAACGTCGAGGTGCTGATCTTCGCCCGCGTGCTCCAGGGCGTCGCGGCCGGCATCGCCATCCCGGTCAGTCTCACCCTGCTTGGCGACGCTTACCCGCCGGAGCGGCGCGGCTGGGCGATGGGCATCTGGGGCAGCGTCTCCGGCCTCGCCGTCGCGGCCGGCCCGGTGGTCGGCGGCTTCATCACCGAAGGCCTCAACTGGCACTGGATCTTCTGGCTGAACATGCCGTTCGGCGCCGTCGCCACCGCGCTGTCCGCCGTGCTGCTCCGCGAGAGCTACGGCACCGCGCCCAAGATCGACCTGGTCGGTCTGCTGCTCGCCTCGTTCGGCCTGCTCGGCCTGGTCTGGGCCGCCGTCCGCGTCCCCGGCGCCGGTTGGGGCAGCGCCGAGGTCCTGCTCTCGCTGGCCGCCGGCGTGCTGCTGCTGATCCTGTTCGTGGCCTGGGAGCGCCGCACCGCCAACCCACTGCTGCCGATGCGGCTGTTTGGCAACCGCGGCTTCACGGTCTCCAACATCGCCGCGTTCTTCCAGCACTTCGCGCTGATCGGCGCGCTGTTCATCCTCTCCCAGCTGTTCCAGGTCGGCTTCGGCCAGGGCCCGCTCGGCACCGGCCTGCGGCTGCTCGCCTGGACCGCCATGCCGATGATCGTCGCCCCACTGGCTGGCGGCCTCGCCGACAAGCACGGCAACCGGCCGTTCATGGTCGGTGGCCTGCTCCTCCAGGCGGTCGGCCTGGCCTGGATCGCCGGCGTGGTCGGCTTGGGCACCGGCTACGGCGCCCTGGTCGTCCCGCTCATCCTCGGTGGAGTCGGCATCGCGATGTGCCTGCCCACCACCATCAACATGGTGTTCGGCTCGGTCGCCCCGGAGGACATGGGCATCGCCTCCGGATCCAACAGCGCCGTGCGCGAGGTCGGCGGCGTGTTCGGCGTCGCCTTCCTCAGCGTGGTCTTCGCCGCCAACGGCAGCTACGACAACGCGGCCTCCGCCATCGGCGGTTTCCGCGCCGCCCTGGTGCTGGGCGCCGTCTCCTCCGCCGTCGGCATGATCGCCGCGCTTTTCGCCCCCGGCAAGCCGCGCCCGGTCGCGGACGCCGCCCCGCCCACCATCCTGAAGAACCCCGAGACCGTCTGACCGCGCGTCAGGCCCCGGACCACCGTCCCCGCCGCGTCCCCGTCGGCGGGGGCGGTGCCGTTTCCCGGTCCCGACGCGCCGCCGGCTCCGCCCGCAAAGCGCCGCAACTGGGAAGAAGTGCGCCCCGCCCCACCGCCCCACAATGGACCGAGTCATCTGCCCGGTCGCCAGGAGAGGAGCCCCCATGCCGTACGACTACGACTGCCTCCACATCGACGGGCAGTGGTGCCGGCCGGCCGGCGGGGCACCACCGTGCTGTACTCGCCCGCCGACGAGCAGCCCGTCGGCACCGCCCCGGTGGCCGGCGCCGACGACCTCGACGCCGCCGTCGCCGCCGCCCGCCGCGCCCTGCGCGCCCCGGACCGGGCGGGCCTGAGCCCCGACGAGCGCGGCGACCTGCTGGACCGCTTCGCCGAGGATCGCGCCAAGTGCGCCGAGCAGCGGGCCCCTGCTGACCACCGTGCAGAACGGCATGCCGATCGGCATCGCCACCAACAGCGAGGGCATGGCCCCGATCGGCCTGGCCCGGTACCACGCAGGGCTCGCCCGGACCACCCCGCTCGAGGACCGCCGACCCCGGTTCGACGGCGTCGGCGAGACCGTGGTGCTGCGTGAGCCCGTCGGCGTGGTCGCAGCGATCGTCCCGTGGAACTTCCCGCAGCCGCTCGCCATGTTCAAGATCGCCCCGGCGCTCGCGGCTGGCTGCACCGTGGTACTCAAGCCCGCCGAGCAGACCGGCCTCGGCGCCCTGGAGATCGCCGCCGCCGAACGCGCCGGACTGCCGCCCGGTGTCCTCAGCGTCGTCACCGGCGGCACCGACCTCGGCCGCCTGCTGGTCGCCCACCCCGGCGTCGACGAGATCGCCTTCGCCGGCTCCACCGCCGCCGGCTGCGAGGTCGCCGAGACGGCCGGACGCCTGCTGCGGCCCCTCACCCTGCACCTGGGGGCGCGCGCCGCCCAGGCCGGCAATCGATCAGTGCCCTCATGGGTCTGCGCTGTCGAGCGCGAGGTCAGCCGGACGGCGTGGCCGAGGACCACAGACGGAACCACTGCTCGGCGCCGTATTCTTCGACCCGCTTCACCTCGGTGAACCCCAGCTTCGCCGCAACGCGCATCGAGCCGACGTTGGCGGTCTGAGTACTGAGCGCCACCGGCTCGCCGGGAAGCGCGTCAGCGAACGCGCCGGGACGCTGCCCGGGTCCCGGGCCTCGGACTCGCGGAGCAGAAGCCGCTCGGTCGTGGTCGGGGCAGGTGGCCACGTGACGGTTCCAAGATCAGTCATGGCGGGGAAACCTATCGTCAGGCGCCGTAGCGGCGCTGCCGGGCGGCATACGCGCGTACGGCACGTCGGCGGTCCGACACCCCCACTTGACTCGCAACAGCGTTGAGCTATTGTCTGTCGTAGTAATTCTGAACGCCGTTTAGTAGATATCCGGCCGGTGGCACCAGTGCACAGTTCAGTCAGCGATCGCCTGTTGAGCGGTGCTGCGGCATAGGTCATCGGCAATTCTGGGGAGGATCCGAACGCATGAGTGACATCACCGCCGAGCAGATCGTCGAGAAGTTCTTCCAGGCCTGGGGCGACTTCGACGCGGCGAGCCGCAAGGCGACCCTGGAGGGCCTGTTCTTCGAGGACGCCCAGATCATCGACCCCGACTGGGTGGCCAAGAACCGCGAGGAGATCATCGAAGCCATCGCCGCCGCGCGGGCAAAGCTGGGTGACCTCCCGCTCACCCTCAGCAAGGTGATCGGCGCCCACCACGACGAGGTGCTGTACTCGTGGAGCCTGGGCCCCGACGCCACCGCGCCGATCGCCACCGGCTTCGGCCTGCTGAGCGTGGAGAAGGGCAAGATCCGCAAGGCGTACAACTTCTTCGGCTGAGCCTGATCCCTGGGCCGCCGGCCCGGTGGTCGACCAGTGTGCGCTGACCGGACGTTCCCCCACGTCCGGTCAGCGCGTTTTCGCATGTCGGCGCGGGCCATCCGGGCCTGGAGCCGGGGCGGGCTCGTCATTTGCTGTCATCGACACAACGCCAGTCCACCGCGTGGAGAGCAGGATCGATGAGCCCAACAGCCGCCGACGGCGTGGCCGCGGAGACCTTCCTGACCAGTCTGGAGACCGGCCGGCTGCGGTCCTTCCCTGAGCAGGACCGCGCCGACCGGGAGCGGGGGGACGAGGTGCTGCGGGAGGTCGAGGCCTTCTTCGCCGAGCGCGTCGACCCCACCGAGGTCGACGAGACCCGGGCCCCGCCGCCCGCCCCGGGGGTCGGTGCGCAGTTCAGTTGGGCCCGGGGTGCGCGACGGGGGTACGCGCGACCCGGGCCCGGACTGGGTGGGGGAGTGACCCCCGGTTGGTCAGTGCGAGATGACGGGGACCTCGGAGCCGGCCTCGTCGCCCGCCGCGGCACCGGCGTCGGCGCCTGGCTTCGGCAAGGTGAAGGCGAGCAGACCGCCGAGCACGGAGGCCGCGCCGCCGATCCACATCGCGGTGCGCAGGCCGTCCGCGACCGCCGATAGGGCCGGGGCGGCACCGGAGCGCAGGTCGAGGCCGTGGGTGGCGATGGCGACCAGGATGGCCAGGCCGCCGGCGCCGCCGATCTGCTGGGAGGCGGTGGCCAGAGCGGAGGCGATACCGGCCTCGGTCGGAGCCACCCCGGAGGCGGCGCAGACGAACATCGCCGGGAAGGTGGCCCCGCCGCCGATGCCCCAGATGATCAGGCCGGGCAGCAGCGCCCAGAAGGAGGCGTGGTTGGTCATCGACACCGCGAGCAGCACCATGCCGACACCGTTGGTCAGCATGCCGATGAAGAGGGTGTTGCGCGGGCCCCACTTGCCGAGCATGATGCCGGCCAGCTTGAGCGAGGCGAACATCGAGACGACGGTCAGTGGCACGAAGGCCAGGCCGGCCTGGAGTGCGCTGTAACCCAGCACCCCCTGCACGTAGTTGGTGAACAGGTAGTACGAGCCGCCGAGGGCGCTCTGGAAGACCAGGATGACGAGGATGGCCGTCACCAGGCTGCGGTTCCGGAACAGCCGCAGCGGCACCACCGGGTCCTTGGTGCGGTTCTCCACGAGGATGAAGACACCCAGGACCAGCAGGCCGGCGACGATCGAGCCGGCCGCGCGCAGCGAGCCCCAGCCGCTCTCCGGACCGCTGACCAGGCCGAGCACCAGCAGCGAGGAGCCGATGGTGGCCAGCGCGGCACCGGGGACGTCGAAGCCGCTGCTCTGGGCGGGGAACTTGGTGTCCGAGCCGAGCACGCCGGGGGCGGCGACGGCGGCCAGCAGCGCCATCGGGACCAGGATCCACAGGACCCACTGCCAGCCGAAGGCGTTGGTGAGCACACCGCCCAGCAGCGCGCCGACCGCGAGGCCGCCGCTGCCGGAGGCGCCCCAGACCATCAGCGCGCGGTTGCGCGGGGCACCCTCCTTGAAGCGGATGTTGATGAGGGTGAGGGTCGCGGGGGAGAGCAGCGCGGCGCCGAAGCCCTGGACGGCGCGAGCCGCGATCAGCACCCCCGGGTCGGTGGCGAAGCCGCCGACCAGGCAGGCGAGGCCGAAGATGGCCAGGCCGGTGATGAAGATGCGCTTGGCGCCGAGCCGGTCGACCATGCGGCCGCCGAGCAGCAGGAAGCCGCCGAAGGCCACCGCGTAGGCGCTGACCACCCACTGCAGCGACTGCGGGGTGAAGCCCAGCGCGTCGCCGATGTCGGGCAGGGCGACGTAGACGATGTTGTAGTCGGTGGCGACGATGAACTGAGTGAAAGCCAGTAACGCGAGCATGAGCCCGGAGCTGCGCCGGGCCTGGGGAACGGTGTCAACCACGAGTTGGCTTCTCTTTCTGGGGACGAGTGGGATCAGTGATCGCGCCTTCGACTCACAAGCTCGCTTAACGCTGTTCAAACAAGCGAGTTGGGCGCGTACTCTTGAACGGCTTGATACTACACACCGTTCAGAGTTAGCACGAAGTGGTCTGACTCAACGCTGTTAGGTTGTCGAGCGTGGGAGGTGTGACGCGGAGCCGGAGGGTGCGACTCAGGGCAGAGGCCACGTCAGAGATCAAGGCCATCGCGCTCAAGCATCTGGCGGCCTCGGGACCGGCTTCGATCTCGCTTCAGGTCATCGCCCGGGAGATGGGGATGTCGGCCGGGGCGATCTACAGCTACTTCGCCAGTCGGGACGACCTGATCACGGTGCTGATCGAGGACGTCCACACCTCGCTGGCGAATTTGTTGGAGGCCGCGCACGAGAGCGCCTGCCTGCACGACACGGCCGGCCGGATGATGGCGCACGCGACGGCGTACCGGAGTGGGCCGTCAGCCACCCCGAGGAGTTCCGGCTGGTGTACGGCGACCCGGTTGCCGGCTACCTGCTGCCGACGGACGGCACCGGCCTGAGGCCGCGCACCGCCTGTGCGGCGTGCTGCTCGGCCTGATCGCGGCGGCTTGGCCGCACATGGACACCGGAGGGATCGGCTCGCGGGAGCGGTGGTCGGACTTCCACCCGGACCTGGTCGAGATGGCCCGCGAGTCCTTCCATGAACTTCCCCCCGCCGCCGTCGGGTTGTGTCTGCGGTTCTGGAGCCGGATGCACGGGCTGCTGGCGCTGGAGGTGTACGGACCCTGGACCAGCAGGCGACCGATCCCGAGAAGCTGTACGAGAGCGACATGCTGGAGCTGGTCGCCATGCTCGGGCTGCAGCTTGCCCCGGCTGACCGCGTGCTGTTGCACCAGGATGAGCGGGTGGTCGGTGACGTCCTGACCGACCGGGAGGTCGGCCGACCCCCGAGCCGCGCCAGCTCGGCGGCCGGGCCGATGCCGGAGCGCACACCAGCACCGCGGGGGAGAGCGCTCCGCCGGCCGAAAGGATGACCTCGCCGCCCGGGTTGACCGGGACGATCTCGCCATCGGCCAGCCGGAACCCCGGTGGCCCACTTGGTGCCCGGCGTGAACACCGCGGTCGACCACTGAATTTCCGCGAATCGTCAGATTGGCGCGGCCGCGGGCCGGCTCCAGATATCCGTCGTTGGCCGAGGAAGGCCGGCCGTCCCCATGCACGTGCATGGGGAACGGCGAGAGACCGGTGGAATCCGGGGCGTTGACCAGCCATCCGCCCCCAGCTCCACCCAGCGGTCGAAGTCGGCGGGGACGCCACGGATGCGAACGGGCCGTTGACCTGCGATGTTCCGCCGGTTCCTCGGTCGGCCTGGAAGTCGACGGTCTGCTGGGCCGGGTTGAGCAGAGTCTTCAGGCCGTGCCACCAGCAGTCGGGGTTGGCGCTCATCTCGAGGCTGGTCTCACGACCCCGGAATGCCGGCGGAAGTCGGAGGGGCGGTTGTTGCCACCGGCCTCAAGGACCGCCACGCTGACCGCGGGATTCTCGGTCAGGCGTGCCGCGAGGGCTGATCCGACGGCCCCTGCTCCGGCAATGACGTAGTCGGAGCCGCGGGCTGTGTCAGGCATGGCTGGGCCCTTCCTGTAAAGGATTTTGGGGGATTTTCGAGGCCAATCGTTGGCAATCGGGAGAATTTGCCCACGCGGGCCTTACGTGCGGAGGCTAGGGGCACCCCTATCCGACGGGGGGGATTCACGCCGCTCCGTGCCCGCACGGGGCTCCGTGCCCGCACGGCGCTCAATATCTGCACCCTTGTTAGAATTCATGGGTGGCAGACCCGAAGTTGAGCAGACGAGAGCGCCTGCGCGCCGAGACCGCGCAGGAGATCAAGACGATCGCGCTCAAGCACATGGCGGAGAACGGCACGGCGGCGGTCTCGCTGCGGGCCATCGCGCGTGACATGGGGATGACCGCAGGCGCGATCTACAGCTACTACGACACCCGCGACAAGCTGATCACGGCGTTGATCGCGGATGTCTACCACGGGCTGGCGGACATCCTGGAGCAGGCGCTGGCCGCGGCCTCGGACGATCCGACGAGGCGGGTCTTCGAGTACGCCCAGGCGTACCGGCGGTGGGCGGTGGGCAACCCCCAGGAGTTCCGGCTCATCTACGGTGACCCGGTACCCGACTACCAGTGCTCGGAGGGCGGGGCGGTGGCCGAGGCGGAGCACCGTGCCTGTGTCATGCTGACCGGCCTTGTCTCCCGTGCCTGGCCGTGGGCCGCCCCTTTGCACGCCGACGACCGGCACGAGTGGAGCGACTTCGATCCCGGCTTCGCCGGGCTGGTCCACGACGCCTACCCCGATCTTCCGCCCGCCGCGGTCGCGTTGGCGCTGCGACTGTGGGGCCGGCTGCACGGCCTGGTGTCGCTGGAGGTGCACGGTCACCTCGGCCCGCAGATCCGCGATTCGGAAAAGCTGTACTGCTCCGAGATCGTCGACCTGATCCACAACCTGGGCCTCGCCCTGCCAGCTGATCTGGCCGACACCGAATCGGCCGTCCCGGCACTCCGGGCGGCGCGCACCCCCACCCCTAACCGGCGATCTCGCTAGCTCTGAGCCCTTGACCGGGGCCCTGAGCAGGCGAGGCGAGAGACCGCCCCCGACCTCAGGACATCGAAGCCCTTACGGCCACCGGCCGTACGGGCTTTTTCGCGTGCCGTGCGGCAGTCCACGCAGGAAGTTGACCTCACGGAATGCCGGCCAATACGACGCCTGGGTGGTGGCCGAGGGTTTCCTCCCCCCGTCGGGGGACCGCGTTTCGGACGTCAACAGCTGCGGCCGGCAGCGGTCGTCGGCTGCGAGGTGGACCTTCGTCGTCAGTCCTCCGCGGGACCGGCCGATGGCATGGTCGTGCGGCTCGCCGGCCTGGGCCGTCTTTACGAGCCCCGGCCGCGTGCTGATGCGCGTGCACGGTCGTGGAGTCCACCGAGACCGCCCAGTTCAGGTCCTCATCGGCGTCGGCCTGAGCCATCAACGCGGTGAAGACACGCTCCCAGGTGCCGTCAACGGCCCACAGGCAACCGGTTGTAGACCCCGCGCCAGTTCCCGTACTTCTCCGGCAGGTGCACCCACTGCGACCCCGTCTGGAACTTCCAGGCGATCGCATCGATCACCTCACGGTGATCCCACCCCGCCTGGGCGTCCGGTCCGGCAACAACGGCTCGATCCGCGCCCACTGCGCGTCTGCGTGACAGGGGACCACATGCCGAGCCACTGCCCGGCGCCCCATGCCTCGAACCGCTCTGCCTCGGTGAACCCTGGCTTCGCCGCGAGGCGCTTCGAGCCGACGTTGGCAGTCTGGGTGGTGAGCACCACCGGCTCGCCGGGAAGGACGCCGTCGAACCAGCCGAGTGCCGCCGC
The DNA here is from genome assembly GCF_053599115.1 of Streptomyces sp. NPDC001020. NCBI lineage: Bacteria > Bacillati > Actinomycetota > Actinomycetes > Kitasatosporales > Streptomycetaceae > Streptomyces > Streptomyces sp. NPDC001020. The sequence goes on from NZ_JBSFLQ010000012.1 coordinate 146,682, forward strand.
GCACGCCTCGGCGGCATACCCGAATCCCCACGCCCGCGGCAGGAAACAAGTAGCCGAGATCGGCCTTCCCCACGGCAACCGGGCGACGGTGCCCGGTTGCTCGCTTGAGCAGGATCTGGCCGATCATCGCCCCGTCGAGATCACGACGAAACTCCCGGGCCACCGCTCGGGCACCTCAGGCGTCTCGCGCTCAATGCTCGTCACGCGGGCGGGGACCGCCGAGGTAGGTGTTCACCTCTGGCGAGGCGAGCAGCTCGATGAACGCCGCACGGTCCCGCGCCTCGGGCTCACGGAGCACGAGCCGCTCGGTCCTGATCGGCTCAGGCGGCCACCCAGCCGTCGGCACCTGCGTCGCGGCCTTCTCCCTGACGCGCAGTGCCTCGAGCCGGCACTCCCAGGATGCGGCGTCGACGACGGGTGGTAGTCGTGGGTGGTCATGTTCCCCTCACAGAACTTGTGCGCTGCTTCCGCTTGTGGGGAGGTAGACCCCACCAGGCCCCGGAACTCATCGGTCGCCGACACCGCGGTGCCCTGCTGAGCTTCGCGAGCGTGCAATCCGAGGTCCGTCCCCAACTGTCCGACCACGTGGGTCGCGATGAAGGCGGTCGCGGCGAAGCTGGGCATCTGCGCGGCGGAGACGGTGCGGACGGTGTCTGCCGCCACTTTGTCGTCCTCATGAGTCGGGCAGGACGCTATGCGTCGCGTGCGGGGACGCGGGCTGCCAGTTCGGCTGCGAAGTTGCGGGCCGGATCCTCGACCTCCGCTCCGAACTCGCCGAGCGCGACGAGGACCTCGCCGCCGCACACACCGCGAACCGGGACTTGATGGCTCAACTGAACCGCTGACGGGGTGGTTCCCGAATACGCCAGCGACCTGCCTTCTGCCAGCGGCAGAACACCGGCCCGACCGGGCTCGGCGATCACTACAGTCCAGACTCATGACGACGGTTACCACGCGCACGATCGAATACGCGGCCGACGGCCTGACGATGATCGGGCACCTCGCGCTCCCGGCCGGTGCCGACCGCCGGCCCGCGGTCCTGGTCGGGCCCGAGGGGGTGGGGCTCAGCGACGTCGAACGCCGCCGGGCCGATGCCCTCGCCGAGCTGGGATACGTGGCGCTGGCCTTCGACCTCCACGGCGGGCGCTATTTGGGCGACCCTGAGGAGATGCTGGCCCGTTGCATGCCACTGCTCGCCGACCCGGACCGGATGCGAGGCATCGGCCACGCGGCGCTCGACGTGCTCCGCGCCGAGCCGCGGACCGACCCCGACCGGATCGCCGCCGTCGGCTACGGCACCGGGGGCGCAATCGCGCTGGAACTCGGGCGCGACGGCGCCAACCTGCGCGCGATCGGGACAGTCAACGCACTGACCACGGGCCGACCAGGCGAAACGGCGCGCATTCACTGCCCGGTGTGGGCCGGGGTCGGGTCGGAAGACCCGATCATGCCGCCCGCTCAACGGGACGCGTTCACCGCCGAGATGCAGGCTGCGGGCGTCGACTGGCGTCTCGTCGTCTACGGCGGCGCCTTGCACGCCTTCCATCACCCACCGGTCGACCACACCGTGCTCCCCGGCGTCGGCTACCACCCACGGCACGCGCAGCGAGCTTGGCGTGACGTCGTCGACCTGCTCGCCGAGTGCCTGCCCATAACGGAGTGATCTGGTCGGCAACCGCGATTCCGGACCGCAAACCAAGCCGGTCGACCGTCACCACTTACCAAGCTCGGCTACCCACCGCCGGTGCTTACCGGTCACCACGGCAGGTTTCTCGCGCATTCCGGCCCTGCCCGCGCATCGCGACCAGTCCAGATCTCCCCGAGCGCCGAGTTCGTCCAGCACCAGGCGATGACGCTTCGCCCACACCCGTGCAGCGGATCACTCGGAGAAGCGTCTGTGGACGGTCTGCCACGACGCGCCGAAGACCGGCGGCAACTGCCGCCAGGTACATCCCGAGGTGGTGACGAAGATGATCGCGGCAAGCACAGCGCGATCATCAGCTCGCCGACGGCCACCGCCCTGCGGCCTCGTGGGGATCAGCGGTCTCACAGCCCGGAACACCTCTCACAACCCCTCCGGCACCAGCCCCTCAACGAAGCCCATCGAGTACAGCTCCCTCCGCCGGTGCCGGACTCACCGAATCGTCAACGGCCTTCCCAGGCGGCCCGAAACGCGCGAGGTAGTGCCACACTTTCTTGATCGCCTGGGGTTCATGGTGGCCGGCGCGCGCTGCGTCCCCGACGATGCGCGGAGTGAGTACGCCGTTGACGGCAATCTGTGCGCCCAAGTCGACGTACTCCTGACCGCGGTAGCCGGGGTGACGGAGGAGTTCTTCGACCTTGAGTCGGAAGCCGGAGTGCCACTCCACGGGGCAGCCCAGGCGCAGAGCCGCAACCTCGACAGCCGTACCTCGATAGCAGGGGTCCAGGACCAGCGCCTCCGCGTGGCAGTTCGGCCGCACAGCCCCGTGGACCTGCGCCTCGATGTAGTCGTCAAGGTCATCCTGACGATCAGTGAGGGCAAGCTCGATAAGCCCCATGCGGGCCGCGACACCGAAATCCGAGGGTTCAAGGAAACTGTCCGGGTAGCAGAAGGTGGTCCGCGCCAGCGTCTCGGCTGTCAGCCGGAAGTAAGCAGAGCCGAACCGCGGGGCCCCACCCACGGGCTTGCGACGGAAGTTCAACGCCCCATAGACGGGCCGCTCATGAGCGGGCGCTTCATCGTAGGCCCCGTTGAAGATCCGGCTCTCCCAGCGCCACCGATCGCCGCCGGGATATGCGGTCAGTCCGCCGTTGCTGGTCCCCGTGACGAATTGCGAGCGGTAGACACCGTCCTCGGCCATGGCATCCAGGATCGGCTTACCATGTAGCAGCCGGTCTGGGTGGAAGTTGAGGGTCACCCGAAGCGTCGGATCGATGGGAGGGCCGGACGCCAGTTCCGCGACATGACCAAGGGCCCGTTCGTGTGATGTCGGGGAGGCTGCGGAGCTCATCCGCACAGTGTTCCTCAAGCTGATCAACCGCTGCACGCGGATTGTCTACCGGCAGTCCGTCCGTGCAGGGGGCGGAGCTCTGAACACCAATCGAGACGACGTCTTTAGACCTTCCAGGTGCGCAGTTGGTCGGCGACGTCCTGGACGTCGAGACGCGTGTCGCGGATTTTGCGAACAAGGTCGGAGAGTGCCCCGTAGGGGGGATCGATGCCTTCGCCGGACTGGTTCATGTATTGGGCTGCGATGAAGGCGGCGTACAGGCTGTTGCGGTGCGGGAGGGGTTCAAGGCGCACGATGGTGTGCAGCAGGGCGGCTGCGCGCCAGGCGGCGTCCGGGTCGGCGGCCTCGAGCGTGGGGAGTCGGGTTTTGTGGCGGGCGATGGCGGCTACGAGCGCGGAGTAGTCGGAGACGGTGAGGTCGTTGTGGCCGAGTGCGGCTTCCTGGACATCGAGTAGCCAGGAGACGTCGATGTAGAGGTTCATCAGGCGGCAGCGGCTCCGTTACCGCGTCGGGTGGGCGGTACTTCGTCGGGGAAGGCGTCGTCGAACTCGTCGCGTAGCCGGTCGGCCCAGCTGGTGGCGCCGGCGATGAACTGCTTGCGTTGCATCTCGCGGACGCCGAGGTCGTGGAGGTACTGCTTGAGGCTCTTTCCTTCGGCGGCGGCCGCAGCGCGTACGCCCTCGAGTTCCTCTTCGGTGAAAGACACATTCAGGGACGGCATACCCCCATGGTACCTAGTAGGTACCTACCGTGCGAGCGTTTCCCAGCTCGCTCCGGTCCGCCCCGGACCGGGCTGCGGTCCATGAGCCCCGGGGAGAGGGGATGGCACGCCCGGTACCGGCGCCATGGTCGCGAAGGGCTAGGTGAACACCGCATCGTCTGCACCACCAACGCGATCGAGTCCGTCAACGCAAGGATCCGGCGGGCGGTCAAAGCCCGCGGCCACTTCCCCAACGAGCAGGCCGCCCTGAAGTGCGTCTACATGGCGATCATGTCGCTCGACCCCACCGGCAAGGGCCAGGCCCGCTGGACCATGCGCTGGAAAACCGCCCTGAACGCCTTCGACATCACCTTCGACGGTCGGCTCACTGCAGCCCGACAGTAACACTCAACAACCCGAGTTACACCGCTCGTTTGACAGTCCCGGTGGGTGGCCAAGCCTGCTCATTGGATCTCCCCATCCCGCGTGTGATCTTGGCCGAGCGGGAGAAGGCATGGACGTGGGCGTGCGGCGTTATGAGCTTTGCTGTGGGCAGCTGTGCCGATGGGTTGCGACGAGGAGTTGGAGGGCGGTGGCGGATGACGAGTTCGGTTCGGCGTTGAGGACGACGAGGCGCTGTCCTGCGTCGGTCGGTAGGTGCATGACCTCTTCGGCGAGGGAGAGGGGACCGATGAGCGGGTGGTGGTAGCGCTCTGTGGTGGAGCCGCATTCGCCGACGGGGTGAGCGGCCCACAGGTCAGCGAACTCAACGCTGGCTACGGCGAGTTCGCCGATGAGGCCCAGCAGGTCCCGGTCGTCGGGAAAGTGTCCGGCGGAGCGCCGTAGAGCGGCCACCGCTTCCCTGGCTCGGCGGTTCCAATCCGGGTACAGCTCGCGCTGGTGCGGGTCGAGGAACAGCATGCGTGTCAGGTTGGGGCGGCCTTCGGGCGGGCCGTGCGGGGTGTCGAAGCCGAGGTGGCCGGCCAGCAGGGCGTGCGCGAGGCGGTTCCAGGCGAGTACGTCGGTGCGGCGGCCGACGATGTACGCGGGTACCGTGCCGAAGGATTCCAGCATTGCGCGAAGCTGGGGGCGCAGCCGCTCGGCAGGTAGTTCTCCCCGGCGGGCTTGCGCCGGTTTGGCGAGTGTGTGCAGGTGGGCGGTTTCGATGTCGTTGAGGCGAAGCGCGCGGGCGAGTGCGTCGAGGACACCTTCGGAGGCGTGGTGGCTCTGGCCCTGTTCCAGGCGGATGTAGTAGGCCACGCTGACCCCGGCGAGCTGCGCGAGTTCCTCCCGGCGTAGTCCGGGCACCTGACGGCGCGCGCCCATCGGGCTCAGCCCGACTTCCTCGGGCTGGAGTTGGTTGCGGCGGGAACGCAGGAAGGCGCCCAGTTCGGTGGTGCGCTGCATGCCGTCACTATGCCTCAGCCGGCGGGGCGTGGGGTGACCCTGTGAGGGATACGCCTCAGCGGCGTACGAGTGAGGGAGGGCTGGGCAGCGGACGAGCATCACCGCAGGCTGCTCGCCATGACAACCACGCATCACGTGCCCGTACTGGCCGGCGCCCGAGTCCTGGTGGTGGGCACCGGAAAGATGGGGCTTGCCACCGCACGCCAGGCGCTCGCGGCCGGTGCCGACGTCACCCTGTCCAGCCGCTCCCGGGACCGTCTTCGGGCCGCACCACCCAAGGTGCGGACCGTCGTGGCCGATCCGGAGGATCCCGAGGACGCGGTCCGGCTGCTGGAGACAGGCGGGCCGGGACCGGTGGATCACGTCGCTGTGCTGGCGGGCGGTGCGTGTCCCAGCCCCGCCCGCGGTATCGCGGAGACCCCGGCAGCGGTCGCGGGCGAGGCGTTCGCCCGGTTCTGGCTGAGCTACCACCTCCTGCGGGCAGCAGTCGGCCGCCTGCGTGACGGTGGGTCGGTCACCCTGCTGTCAGGTTCCAGCAGCCGTCGTCCGTCGGACGGCCGCGGAGTGTGGGGGACGCTGCACGGGGCGATCGAGGCCCTCGCTCGCAATGCCGCTTATGAACTCGGCCCGATCCGGGTGAACGCGGTGAGCCCCGGCGGCATCGGAGTACACCCCGCCAACCGCCAGCTGATCCCGCACTCCGGACAGCCGGACGACGTCGCAGCCATGGTCCTCGCCCTGATGGCCAATCAGGCGGTCACCGCCACCGTGGTCGACGTCGACGGCGGCGAGTTCCTCGGCGGGACCGCATGACCGGAACCAACGCGCTGCCGAGGCACAGGCCGGACCTGGCGCTGGGGGTGCTGGCCGGTGCACTCGCCCTGGACCTGAGCGGTCTGGCGGTCCTCAACGCGGCCCTGCCCTGCGTCAAAGCACGCTTCGGCCTGGACGACGCGACCCTGCAGTGGGTCATGACCGCATACTCCGTCACCTTCGCAGGCTTCCTGCTGGTGGGCGGCCGGCTGGCCGATGTGTTCGGCCGGAGGCGGGTCTTCGAGGCCGGGGTCGCCTTGTTCACGACGGCCGCGCTGATCGGGGCCCTGGCGCCGGACACCGCGGTGCTGCTCGGCGCACGGGCAGTCCAGGGCATCGGCGCGGCCCTGTCCGGTCCGGCCGCACTGGCCCTGCTGACCGAGGTCTTTCCGGCCGGACCGGAGCGTAACCGCGCGCTGAGCGTGTACGCCGCGGTCGGCGCGGCCAGCTTCAGCGGCGGGATGCTGCTGGGCGGCGTACTGACCCAGTTCCTCGGCTGGCGGTCGGTCCTGTGGTTCTCGGTGGCACTCGGACTGACCGTGCTCACGGCGACGCGGACCGCACTGCCCCATGGGGTCGGCCGCCAAGGCACGCTGGACCTGCCTGGCGCGGTATCGGGCACGCTCGGCTTCGTGCTGCTCGTCGCCGGCGTCAGCCGGGACGGGGCGCAGGCATGGAGCATGCTTGGTGCCGCGGTGACCTTCCTGCTGCTCTTCGTTGTACGCGAACACCGCACGGCCGACCCCCTGCTGCCCCTCGCCCTCTTCCGGATCGCATCGGTGCGGGCCGCGACCACAGCGGCGTTCCTCCAGTACGCGGGCTCGGTCGGGCTGCTGTTCTTCGCGCCGCTGTATCTGCAAGGGATGCTGGGCTACTCCCCGGTCGAGTCCGGTCTCGCCTTGGTGCCGATGTCGCTGACCGTGTTCCTCACGGCCACGTTCGCCACCGGACGGCTGCTGACCCGACACCGTCCGCGCACGCTGATGGCCGCCGGGCTCTCTCTGATCGGCGCAGGAACGGCGCTGTGGCTGAGCACCCCGCATCACGGCAGCTACGCGCAGCATGTGCTGCCCGGTCTGGTGATCAGCGGCATCGGCCAGGGACTGACCTTTCCCGCGATGACGTCCGCCGCGCTCGCCGGCGTCCCGCCCCACCGACACGCGGTCGCCGGAGCGGTGAACGTCATCGCACAGCAGATCGGTGCCGGCGCCGGAGTCGCGGCCCTGGTCCTGGTCGCAGCGACTGACGACAACCGGCTGGCGGGCTATCACTTGGCCTACCTTGCCGCCGCCGTCGCCTGCGGGATCGGTGCTGTGGCCATAGCGATGCCGCGGCGAACATGAGAGCGCGAGACGCTGCCGTCCCCAGCACTCCGCACAGGGCCGACCGCAGGTGCGGCTCGCCTTCGCTACGACGGACCTCTCATGAGACACGTGCGAACTGCCCCGCGAGGAGGTGGCGAAGCACGTAGCCAGGGAACGTGCTCAGCCTCTCCGCCCTGCGCGCGGCCAAGCGCTACCTGAACCCGAGGGCCTGCTCAACCCCGGCGCCCCGAACCTGCCCCCCACGCCCATGATGCCCACATACCGTCCGATACGGACCAAGTGGGGACGACGAGCAGGCCTGGTCGAAATCAGGAATCGTCATCAAGGGCGGAGTTCACCAGCAAACTGTGGGGCTGAGGTACCCGCCACTGTGCCGCCGGTCCAACGTGGTGCTGTGCCGTTTCCAGTGGAAACGGGCCACGTTTACGATCCACCTCCCCGACACCGGCCGGCATACGCGTACCGAACCCTGGCGGTGTGGCGGGCCGGTCGTCCTGGCCGCGATCACGGACCGGGAAGGACGCTGGTGGAAGGCCATGGAGTGCTGCTCCCGGTGCGCGGCTGCCATCCCCGGCTCGCCCTGACGCTGGCCACCCGGTCCGACGCCTCGGGACGCCTCGGCCCAGGCGGCCAGGGCATCGCCCTGCCCGCTCTCACCGCCCGGGTTCCGGTCGATCCCGGTGAGCTGCGTCAGCTGGTCGACCAGCTGACGCAAGCAGACTGGCTCACCGACGCCGCCCCGCAGCCCTCCAGCTTGCATGCGCAGTACGCCCCGGGCCTGGGGGCGTGGGCGGCGCGTAGGTGGGCCTTGAGGTGGGCGATGGCGGCCGCGCGGCCGGCAGTTGCGGACGGCAGGCGCTGCTCGGCACAGGCAGGGCGGCTGCACGAGATTCGCACGGCCGCACTGCCCCGGCCAGCGGCGTCCAGGCGCACTGTCCAACGGCGCCCCGGCACCCGCTCGTCCAGCTCGCTCACCGCGGCCTGCGTCGTCTCAGCCTTCCTCCCGTGCCGTGTCTGCGATGCATGCCGCCACTTCCCGCCGTGCCGGGCGTGTGTGCGGTCGGCGAAGCCACCGTATGCGGCGCAAGGGGCGAAGGCTGGTGAACTCGCCCTGATTTCCGGCATGCAAGACCGTCGCATGCGTTGCCCGGCCAGCACCTGCCCTCGCGCCGCGCGTTGTTCGTTCAGCAGTGCGGGGTGTGACAGTTCGGGTCGGTGCAGCTGCCGGCCAGCGCCAGCGTGCGGTCCTGCGGGGGCGCGTCCAGCCACTCCGCACGCATGGCCTGGAGCCGGTCGACGTCCGAGGAGAGTTCTGGCACCTCGGACCGCAGCGCGTCGGCCCATTGCTGGGTGAGCGCCTGCCCGTTAACGTACAGCTCCCCGTCCCGGCCTCCGACGGCGAACAGCACGCCGCCCCTCTGGGCGGGGATCACCATCGCGCCCACCGGCTCGGCGACCTTGCCCTGGCGTACCAGCACCGCGGTGGCGGCCTGAGCCTCGGCCAAGGCTTCCTCGTCCACCGTCGGCATGGGATCAGGGCCAGCGGGCGCCAGCAGGTGCATCACGCCGTCCTGGGGCGCACCGTCCAGGCCGCGGCCGGCGAGCTGGTTGTTCTCGTAGAAGGTGACCATCCCCGCCAGCAGCGGCATTTCCTCCCGCAGCCGTTCGGCCACCGACGGCGTGAGCCGTTCGCCGTTGGCCAGTACCTGTCCGCTCCTGCCGACCGCGACGGAGAGCACCTTGCCGTCCGGGGTGAAGTGGTACTCACATCCGTGCCGCCGGCCATCAGCCCGGTGTCGATCGCCCGGTCCCACAGCCGCATGACCCGCTCGACTTCCACCTGCGGGAACGGCGGCGCCGCCTGCGGCTGGACCCCAGGCTGGCGGCGCGCGTCACGCTCCGCGCGCTTCTTCTTGATCCGCCCCCATCGGCGGTCTCCCTTGCCCGTCGGCCGGCCCTGCCGGTCAACGAGCACCCCGCAGCTGCGGACACGACCGCGCCACCCGACCGGTTCCGCTTGCGCAGTAGTGAACCCGGCACGGCTAATGGCTGAGCAGGAGGCATGGGCCTGCCGCCTGACGGACCACAGCCCGCTGGTAACGGATCCCATGTACGACGGCATTCTGGAGCCCCTGTTCGAAATCTTCGAGGAAAAACACCGCTAGAGATCGACTGGCGCCGTAGGATCGGGGGCGCCAGCAGGCTGGCGTCCAGCAGGACCGGACGCCGTGGCCTGCTTGACCGTCAACCACCCAGGGGGAGTTTTGATGATCCGTCGCTATGCCACTATCGCCGCAGCCACGCTGCTGGCCACCATCGCAGCATCTACCGCGGCGTTCGCGGGCACCGCTCCCAACACCCCGTGACCTGAGCATCCGCGGGCCGGTTCCTCCACGGGGCCGGCCCGCAGTGCTGTGCGCGTGCTCAGGAGGTGAGCGAGCTGCGCGGCTCCGCGCGGGTTTCGTCCCGGCGTACCTCTCCGACACCGGCACCGACGCCGCCGACGTCCTCCCAGGAGGCCGGCGGTGTACGTCCTCTTCATCGTGCTGACCAGTGCGTCCCATACTCGCGCGTTCACGGATCCGCCTCATGCGCGGCCGATGATCTCCCCGACCCTGCCACGCCGGACCTGGTGGTGTCAGGGCGTTGATAGCCAGCCGCTGCATCGACGTCCCATTCCTGCACTGACTCACATGTGGTTGGCAGCCAGCCTGCTGGCGGGAGCAGTGACGGTCTACGCTAAACTTGATCTTGAGCTGGTCGTCCGTAACTCGGGTCGACTGGTGGTGCGTTGGTGGCCTAAGGAAAGACGCCCCGCTTCCTGCGGGGAGATGCAGGTGCAAGGCCTGCCCGGTGCTCTGATGCGAGCCCCATCCTGCCTCTGGGCGGGGTGGGGCTCGTGCGTTGAGGCTGTCGGCACCTGCGCACGCCGCTCGTGCCCCATCACGTCGGGGCCCTATGCAGTAGGCCCACAGTGCGATGGGGAGCATCTGCTCAGCCACTTGCCTCTTGATGAGGGGTTGTCATGCGCCCAGCCCGCCGCGCCGTGTCCTCCGTGCTGTTCGCCTGTCTACTGCTTGCCGGCTGCTCGTCGGGCGGTAGCACCGCTTCGGCTGGTGGCGGGAGCCGCGTGGCCGGCCCCACAGGAACGGCGGCCTCAGGTGACGCGTCCTCGCAGGCGATTCCCTTGGCTTTGTTCACGAGTTTCGGGTTCTGGCACAGATCTTGGGGAACCGTCGCGGAGAGTGACGACTTTGTTCGATTGCAGGGGAAGGTCACGAGCCCGAGGCCCGTCAGCGTTCACGCATTCTGGTCCACCACCAGCCGAACACCGCCAACTCGATGTAGTTGGGTTCCGGCAAGGTACGGCGCTCGAATTCCGCGTCGATGCGTGTGATCAGCCGTCCCAAGTCCCTTTGGGCTCTGGGAGGAAGGTGTAGCGTCGCCCACTCCAGATCATCACGAGCGTCTTCCACCTCTATCCCGGGCGAATAGGCCTCGGAGGCGTTCAGGTAGCGACCAGGCTGCTTGAAGGCCCACTCGAAGCGAGAGAGCGCAATCGCGACCGCGTTGGGCCGCATCTCCTGGTCCTCGACCCGGCGGATCGCTGCACGAGTCCGCGCGGAGACGCCGGGGACCCTCAGGACCGGATACTGCCATCGTGGCCGCCACTGCTCTGCGCGAACGGCCTTGGGACGCCTACGCGGCATCGCCCTTTCGGATCAGCATGCGGTCATCCTGCCACGGCTGGACCCCTGCATGGCCCCGTCCGCACGCCCGCGCGCGGCAAATGGTCCTGCTTCTTGGTTCTCGCGCAGATCTCGAGGTGCGTCTTGGAGCGCTACTGGAGCAGGATCAGTTTGCGTAGGAGCTCGAATCCGGCCCGCCCGTAGAGCTGCCGCTTGATCCTCTTGATGCGGTTGACGGCGCCCTCGATGCTGCCGGAACTCCAGTCGAGGGTGAGGCCGGCGGTCACGGCGTCGAGGTCCCGGCGCAGGTGGAGTGCGAAGCCGGTGAGCCCGGGTATCTGGCTGGCGTCGACGGTGTCGATCCAGGCAGGGAGCGTGGCGCCGAGGCGGCCGGTGAGCATCTCGCCGAAGTCCCGGACGTGTCCGGTCGCCGTGTCCAGTTCGGGGCAGCGGGCCAGGACGTCCTTCAGGCCGGCCCGGTCCTCCTCGCTCAGGGTTGTGGGATGCCGGGTGAGCCAGCCGGTCACCTGCCGCACCGTCGGCGGCCGCGGCGGTGCGGCGTACGGAACCCCGCGCAAGGTGGCGATGTGCGCGCGGACCATGCCGTAGGTGACCGGGGCGTGCTCGGCGATCAGCTCGTCGTGGAGTCGAGTGACGCTGGTGCATCCTCGGCAAATCGCCGTTCCAGGTAGGTCCTGTAGGGGTCCAGTCTGCTGGGCCGGGGCCGGTTCTCGCGGATGGTGTCCTGCCAGCGTGCGGCGTTCGCGTACCGGAGCACGGTGTTCAGTCCCCAGCCCAGGTGCCGGGCGATCGCCCGGCGTGAGTGGCCCTGGGCGAGCATCTCGTGGACCAGGGCGTGGGCGGCCTTCTTGCGCGCGGCCCGACGGCCGGCGGGCTCCGTGTCGTCTTGCGATCGTCCTGAAGGCGGTCGGGTGGCCTCCGGCAGCGTGCCGCCGGGCACCGGGGTGCGCAGGCAGTCGCGGTGGGCGGCGACGCAGGTCTTCACGGCGCGGCCGAGACCCTGCCACAGTCCGGCGCGAACAGTCCGCCGACCCACAGATAAATCTTCGCCACCGGCGAGTTCTCGCTGCCCAACGCACGGAGCATCGATGACCTGAGGCCAGAGGGCAACCTCGCCGCCGGCAGGGATGTGCTGAAAGCGCACGGAAGGGGTCTTCGCGGGCGCTGTGACCCGCCTGCGCGCTCGCCTCGGCCTGCCCGCGGGCGCGCCCTCGGCACCGGTGGACGTTCGGCCGGTCTTCCACGGCTTCAGCCCGCTGGTAGTGCCGCGCCCTGAGGACTGGCCGTCGTGGGTTGAAGTGGCGGGCGGCCGAGCGCCGGCTCGTCCCGCCAAGGCGAGCCCCACCCGTTCCAGGTCGCGGTTCAGCCGCGTGGTGAACCGCGCGTACGGCGCGGCCAGCCGGGAGAACGGCTCGGCGAACGACGTCGCGGGACGAGGCTCAGGCGCTGACGAGGGCGTACGCGGACGGGCTCGCCGATGGGGTGGCGGAGGCCGTGGCGGGCGGAGCCGATCTACTGCTCCATCGCGTGGTCGACGTGCTCCCGACCCGTGAAGCCGCAACGGGCGGATCGAGATCCAGCCCAACTCGATCCCCGGCGACGACGATGAGACTGGGCGACGGCGGGCTGGATGTCACTCGTGCTGTCTTGGAGCGGGCTCTGGACGCCGAGATGGCAGAACAACTCGGCCAAGAGAAGCACGATCCGGTCGGCCGCGGGTCCGGGAACAGTCGCAAGGGGGCCTTGCTCAAGACTGTTCTGCCCGATGCTGGCGCGGTCACCGTGGACGTCCCCCGCAGCCGAAAACGGATGCCTCGAGCCGCAGCTGGTGCCCAAGGGCGCGATGCGACTGGCCAGCTTCTACGAGCAAGACCTCCCGGAGCCCGGTGCAGGTGTCGCGTTCTTGCGAAAATCGGTGTCTGCACGCTCTGGCCGCGGCCGGCGCCTTGGACAGTAGTTGTGCGGACCTCCTGGTCGACCGAGCACTCGAGCCAGGCGGCGGCACGCGCCAGCAGGACCGCGCCGTCCGATGTCGCCTGCCAGGCGACGCCGCACAAGGCGGCCGGCCGCCCGTACACCGGTGTGAAGGGAGCCCACGACCCCGCTCGGCAAGGCCAACCCGCAGGGCGCGCCGCTGGTAGTACCACATCAGGCTCCTGGAGGCGTACCGCTCCACGATGGAGGACTTCGGTCTCTCCTCGCCGCCTGGCTACGGTCCGGCGGGCGCGGGGCCGCGCGTTGGTCTCCGTCAGCTCGTTCATGGACAGCCTGGCGCTTGAAGGCGGCCAAGGCGGAGTGACCCTGCCCTGGGCCCCCGGCACCGGGAGGCCAGGCCGGAAGTCCAAGAGCTCCGGCGCCGGGAGACGAGTCGTCAGGCCGTGCGCTCGCGCAGCACCGCGAGCGCACGGTCGGCATGGGAGCTCATCCGGAACTCGCTGCGCACTTCGAGTTCGACCCTGTCCTGCGCCACCACGAACGTGGCCCGCTTGGTCGGCGCCAGCGAGAAGCCGCGCGCGACGCCGGACCTCCCGCGCACCTCGCCCTCCGGGTCCGACAACAGCGGGAACCCGAGCGTGTGCTTCCCGGCGAACTCCGCCTGCCGCTCCACCGGGTCACCGTTGACCCCGACCGGCCGCGCGCCGACGGCCGCGAACTCGGCGGCGAGATCCCGGAAGTGGCACGCCTCGGCCGTGCAACCGGGTGTCATCGCGGCCGGGTAGAAGAACAGGACGACGGGCCCCCGCTCAGCAGCCCGGACAGCGAGGTCGGGGTACCGCTCTCGTCGGGCAGGGTGAAGTCCTCGACGGTCCCACTTCGACGCGCTTGCTTGACGGTAAAGATCTCCGGGAAGCGCCCCGGCCACGACAGCCGCCGCCCCGCTACGCGTCGACCCGCTGCGGCACCTCCCAGGGGTTGTCGTCGCGCAGCGGCGGCGGCAAGAGTTCCTGGGGCCACGACTGGTAGGCCACCGGGCGGAGAAAGCGCTCGATCGCGGCGGTGCCGACGGAGGTCGTGGTGGGCGCGGTGGTGGCGGGGAACGGTCCGCCGTGCTGCATCGCGTGGGTGACCGAGACCCCAGTGGGCCACTCGTTCCACAGCACCCGGCCGCTGCGCTCGGCCAGCGCCGACGTCAGATCGGTGAGGTCGCCGCCCTCGTGGGGCTCGCCGTGCAGGGAGGTGGTGAGCTGCCCCGGCAGCGATGCGATCACGGCGGCCACGTCCTCAAGACGCTCGTACGTCACGACCAGGCCGAGCGGCCCGAAGCACTCCGTGGCCGCCGCCCCGATGTTACCGGCGAACGTGTCCAGGTCCATGGCGAGCAGCCTCGGACCGGGCGATGCCTCGTCATCAGGCCACACCAGCTTGCGTGTCGACGGGAGCGAAGCGAGCCGGCGCGCTCCGTCCACGTAGGCGGCGCTGATCCAGTCGCCGAGCATCGGCGCGGTGGGTGCAGCCTGCAGCCGCCGCACGATCTCGTCCACCGGCCCGTCGGCGGGCGTGAACAGCAGGCCCGGGTTGGTGCAGAACTGTCCCGCGCCCAGAGTGAGCGAACCGACGTAGCCCTCGGCGATCTCCGCGCCACGGGCGCGGGCCGCTTCCGGGGTCACCACGACAGGGTTGACGCTGCCCAGCTCGCCGTAGAACGGGATGGGTTCGGGGCGGTCGGCGGCGATGCGGGCGAGTGCCAGGCCGCCGCGCTCGGATCCGGTGAACGCGGCGGCGCGCAGGAGCGGGTGGCGCAGTGCGTCCACCCCGGCCTGCTCACCCTCGATCAGACTGAACACGCCCTCCGGAGCGCCGACTTGGGCCAGCGCCTTCTGGACGATGTCGGCGGTGCGGCGGGACAGTTCGAGGTGGCCCGGATGGGCCTTGACGATCACGGGGCAGCCCGTCGCCAGAGCCGACGCGGTGTCGCCGCCGACCACGCTGAAGGCGAACGGGAAGTTGCTGGCCCCGAACACCAGGACCGGGCCGAGCGCGGTGCGGTAGCGACGCAGCTCGGACCGCGGCCCGGTCGGCCACTGCGGGTCGGCGCGGTCGATGCGGACGTCGAGGAACGTCCCGGCCCGCAACTCCTCGGCGAAGAAACGCAGTTGGAACGCGGTGCGCTTCAGTTCGCCCGTGAGGCGGGGCGTGCCGAGGTGCGTCTCGGCCTCGGCGAGCGCGACCAACTCCGCCTGCTCTGCCTCCAGCGCGTCGGCGACGGCGTCCAGGGCGTGGGCGCGGGCCGTCGGTGCCGCCTCGGCCCACTCCCTGGCCGCGGCGGCGGCCGCGGTCACGGCCAGGTCGGGGTCGCGTGCGACGGTGTTCATGGTGCTTCCTCTTCTCGTTGATTCCCTTGAAAACAGGATGAGTTGCTACGCGTCGTCGGGGAGCATCGAGCGTCGGCTCGTCTCCGTTGTACGGGCGATGACCAGGAGGGCGGCGACCGAGACCCCGGCGACGTACCAGGCCGGGGCGATGGTGGAGCCGGTCCGCTCGATCAGGAAGATCGACAGCAGGGGCGCGGTGCCGCCGAAGAGCGTGAACGCCAGGTTGTAGCTGATGGACGCGCCCGTGTAGCGGGTGCGGGCGGGGAACAGTTCGACGAACGCGGCGCCAGCCGGGCCGAAGAACATGCCGAGGCTCAGCGCGAGCAGCCCTTGGCTGACGATCGCGGTCGTCAGGCTCGCCTGCCCGGCCAGCAGATAGGCGGGCACCGCGAACAGCGCGTTCAGCACCGCTGCCAGTTGGAGCCCGCGCTTGCGGCCGATGCGGTCGGAGAGGGCCGCCGCGAGCGGCACCGTGACGAACGTGAGAGCGATGCTGTTGGACAGCAGAGCCGCGGACTCGCTCATCTCGATGGTGACCGTCAGATACGTGAAGAAGTAGCCGGTCAGCGAGTAGTAACCGAGGCTGGCGACTGCCGCGATGCTGAAGCAGACCGCCATCTCCTTCTTGTGCTCGCGCAGCACTCCGTATCAGCGTGGACGTGATCCGCTTGCTCTCCTTCACCGCGGCGAACGCCGGTGACTCGTCGACGCGCGTCCGGATGTAGAGGCCGACGACGGCGAGCGGGGCGCCGAGCAGGAACGGCACGCGCCAGCCCCAACTCGCGTACGCGGCACTGCTCGTGGTGGTGGTGAGGACGTAGACGAGCAGGGCGGCCAGGACCGGCGGCAGGTTGGACCACGTGTAGACCATGCCGACGGCGAGACCCCGCCGCTTCGGCGGCGCGTGCTCGGCGACGAACGAGTGCGACCCGATGGTCTCGCCCGCGGCGGAGAAACCCTGGGCGAGGCGCAGGACGACCAGGAGC
Source organism: Streptomyces sp. NPDC001020 (assembly GCF_053599115.1). Lineage (NCBI taxonomy): Bacteria > Bacillati > Actinomycetota > Actinomycetes > Kitasatosporales > Streptomycetaceae > Streptomyces > Streptomyces sp. NPDC001020. The sequence goes on from NZ_JBSFLQ010000012.1 coordinate 162,929, forward strand.
ACCGGCGCGAGGACGCCGACCCGTGCGTACGTGGGCAGCAGGCCGATCCCGGTCGTGGCGCACCCCATCATGAGGATTACCAAGGCCAGCACCCGCTTGCGCCCGATCCGGTCGCCGAGGCTGCCGAGCAGGAACGCCCCGACGGGACGCATCACGAACCCCACCGCGTACACGGCGAACGTGGAGAGCAGGGCGACGAACGTGTTCGCGTGGGGGAAGAAAAGGGTGGCGATGACGGGTGCCGCGTAGGCGTAGACCGCGAAGTCGTACCACTCGACGAAGTGGCCGATCGCCGAGGCCGTCATGACCTTTCTGATGGTGCGCGGGTCGGGCTCGCCGGCTGTCTCGCCCGTCGTGGTGGAGTGGACGGCGCCCGGTCCGGCGATCACAGGGCGGTCCTTTCGCCCGAGTCGGCAAGCTCGTCCCGCGCCGGGGCGTGGGGCTTGTTCTCCTCCGAGTGGCGGACGCTGAAGGAGAAGTAGACGATCAGTCCGAGGGTCATCCAGACGGCGAAGCGCACCCAGGTGACCCAGTCGAGGTTGGCGATCAGCCAGAGGGAGAAGGCCACGCCGACGGCCGGGACCAGCGGCACCAGCGGGGTGCGGAAGGAGCGCGGCAGGTCGGGCCGCGTCCGGCGCAGCACCACGATGGCGATGGCGACGACGGTGAAGGCCGCCAGGATGCCGATGTTGGTGAGGTCGGCGGCTTCCCGGATGGGCAGGAATCCGGCGATGACCGCCGAGCCGATGCCCACCGGCCAGATCACCCGGGTCGGCACGTGCCGCTTGGCGTGGTTCTTCGCGAAGTAGCGCGGCAGCAGCCCGTCGCGGCTCATGGAGAACCAGACCCGGGAGACCGCCAGCATGTTGGCGAAGGCGGAGGTGGTGATGCCGATGATCGCGCCGACCGCTACGACGATGCCGAGACCTCCCAGGCCGACGGAGCCCAGGGCGCTGGAGAACGGGCTCTGTGTGTCGATGTCGCGGTAGTTCTGCATGCCGAGCAGCACGACACAGACCAGCAGATAGATGACGGCGGCGATCGCCAGGGAGATCACGATCGCCTTCGGCAGCACCTTCTTGGCCTCGGCGCTCTCCTCGGCGGCGGCGCTCATCGCGTCGTAGCCGTAGACGGCGAAGAACGCGGTCGCGGCGCCGGTGAACGCGCCGCCGATCCCGAAGGGCAGGAACGGCGAGTAGTTGCCCGCGGAGATGTGGAAGGCGCCGGCCACGACGACCAGGGCGACGATGCCGAGCTTGATGACCACGAGGATCGTCTCGAAGCGCGCCGACTCCTTGGTGCCGCGCGAGAGCACGAAGGCGAGCAGCAGACAGAGCACGGCGGCGAACAGGTCGACCTTGTGGCCGGACCCGGTACCGGGCGCGCCGAGCATCCAGGACGGCAGATCGATCCCGATCCGCTCCAGGATGTACGAGAAGTAACCGGACACCGCGATGGCCACCACCGCGACGATGGCCGTGTACTCCAGGAGCAGGTCCCAGCCGATGAGCCACCCGACGACCTCGCCGAGCGCGGCGTACGAGTACGTGTAGGCGGATCCGGCCTTGGGGATGATGCCGGCGAACTCGGCGTAGCACAGCGCGGCAGCGGTGCTCGCGATGATGGCGACGAGGAACGAGATCAGTACGCCGGGACCGGCGTCCTCGTGGGCGACGACGCCGGCGAGCGAGAACACTCCCGCACCGACGAGACCACCGAGGCTCAGGGCGACGAGCTGCCACAGTCCCATGGTCCGGCGGAGCCCGCCCGTGCTCTCCTCCTCGGAGGAAGAGACGGGCTTGAGGCGGAAGATTCCTTGCCGGGAGAACAGGCCGCCGGGCGGGGCCGCTCTTTCCGGACGTATTACTGGAGTTGAACGGGACATGAGGGTCCCTCCGTGAATACGTAGCGGGCGCGGGGACGAACGGGTGCGCCCCTTGGGATGGGGCACGCGCGTGGGGGCGTCTTCAGAGCACGAAACCGTGCGGAAAGGGGTCGCTCGGGTCGAGCAGATAGTTCGCGGTGGCGGTGATCCATGCCCGGCCGGAGAACTCGGGGACGACCGCGGGGAGTCTGCCGACCTCGGCGGCCTTCAGGAGTCGGCCGGTGAACTGCGTGCCGATGAACGACTCGTTGACGAACTCGGTGTTCAGCGGCAGCTCGCCGCGCGCGTGCAGCTGGGCCATGCGCGCGGAGGTGCCGGTGCCGCACGGGGAGCGGTCGAACCAGCCGGGGTGGATCGCCATCGCGTTACGGGAGTGCCGCGCGTCCGACCCCGGGGCGATGAACTGGACGTGCTTGCAGCCGCCGATGAGCGGGTCGGCCGGGTGCACCGGACGGTTCTGCTCATTGATCGTCTTCATGATCGAAAGCCCGGCGGCGAGGATCTCGTGCTTGCGCGCCCGGTCGAACGGCAGCCCCAGCTGGTCGAGTTGGGCGATGGCGTAGAAGTTCCCGCCGTACGCCATGTCGTAGCGGATCTCGCCGAGGCCGGGGACCTTGACTGTCGCGTCGAGTTCGAGCGCGAACGACTCGACGTTGCGCAGGGTGACCTTCTCGGCGCGGCCGTCGGTGACCGTCACCCGCGCCTCGACGAGCCCGGCGGGCGTGTCCAGACGGACCAGGGTCTCCGGCTCGGTGACCTCGACCATCCCCGTCTCCACGAGGACCGTGGCCACGCCGATGGTGCCGTGGCCGCACATCGGCAGGAAACCGCTGACCTCGATGTAGAGCACACCCCAGTCGCCGTCCGGGCGAGTCGGCGGCTGGAGGATCGCCCCGCTCATCGCCGAGTGCCCGCGCGGCTCGTCGACCAGGAACCGGCGCAGCCCGTCCAGGTGCTCCATGGCGTAGCGGCGGCGCTCGGCCATCGTGTCGCCTGGGATCGGGCCCACCCCGCCGGTGACGACGCGGGTGGGCATGCCCTCGGTGTGCGAGTCGACGGCACTGATCGTACGGATCGACCTCATCGGGCGGACTGCGCTTCGAGCGCGGAGATGGCGCGGGCCATGTCGGCCTCGACCTGCTCGCGCATCTGCGCGGTGAGCGGGCCGCGCGGCGGACGGCAGGGGCCGCCGAACCGGCCGACCTGCTCCATGCCGAGCTTGATGGCCTGCACGAACTCGGTGCGCGAGTCCCAGCGGAACGCGGCGACCAGCGGCTCGTACAGGGCGCGGGCCTCCTCCAGCTTGCCGCTGGTGGCAAGCTCGTACAGCCGCGCCGACTCGGCGGGGAAGACGTTCGGGAAGCCGGCGAACCAGCCTGTGGCGCCCATGAGCAGGCTCTCCAGGACGACGTCGTCGGCGCCGCTGATGACCTCCAGGCCGGGGGCCTGCTCCTTGATCTCCAGGACGCGGCGCACGTCGCCGGAGAACTCCTTGATGGCGACGACGTTCTCGATCTGCGCGATCTCCCCGACCAGGTCCGGGGTCAGGTCGACCTTGGTGTCGATCGGGTTGTTGTAGACCATGACCGGCAGGCCGACGGAGGCCACGGCCTCGAAGTGGGCGAGGACCTCGCCGCGGTTGGCGCGGTACATGGTCGGCGGCAGGCACAGCACGCCGTCGGCGCCGTCCTCGGCGGCGATCTTGGTCCAGTGCCTGGCCTGGTGCGAGCCGACGCCGTGCACGCCGACGACCACGACGCCCGAGTCACCGACCGCTTCCTTCGCGGTCTGCGCGACCTTGCGGCGCTCGTCGTCGGTCAGCGACGAGTACTCGCCGAGGGAGCCGTTCGGGCCGACGCCGCGGCAGCCGTTCTCCACCAGCCAGCGGCAGTGGTCGGCGTACTTGTCGTAGTCCACGGCAAGGCCGGCCGGGGCGGACGCGTCCTCGTAGTAGGGGAGGGCGGTGGCCACCACCACGCCGCCGAGGGACAGGGACTGCTTCTGGTTGTCGCTCATGAACTCTGCTCCTGGGAAGGGGAATTGGCAGGTCAGGGGGGATCGAATGGTCAGGGGTTATGAGGGGAACAGCCGTCGGGGGACGGCTCGGGGGCGGCGGCCAGTTCGCCGAGCCGGATGGGCTGGGCGATCGGACGCCGGTGCGGTACGGGCGTGGGCAGGCCCTCGACCGGCCGCTCGGCGGGCCCGCCGGAGAGCCGGGCGTTCAGCTCGGCGACCGTGGGGCCGCAGATCCGGGCCTGGCAGGGGCCGAGCCCCGCGCGGGTCTCCAGCTTGGCGACCCGCGCCGAGGCGCTTTCCGGGGTCGTGGCGGCCCGGAAGAGGGAGGCGTAATCGGCCTCCTCGCAGCGGCAGATGACGGTCTCGCGGCGCAGCCATTGGGACCAGGCCGGGCCGATCGGGTGCGCTCGGGCGAGGCGTGCGGCGAACGCGCGCCCCTGGTCCCGGCTCCGCCGCAGCGGCCGCAGCGCGGACGCCTCCGGATCGCCACCGGCGGCGAGCCACCCGGCGAGCGCGCCCTCGGCGCGTGCGGCCGGGGCGCCCGCGATGCCGGTGATCTCACCGGCCGCGTACACGCCGGGGACGCTGGTGGCCTGGTCGACGTCGACCTCCACGAACTCGCCGTCCGCAGTGTCGCGCAGGGCGCATCCGGCGGCCACCGGCAGCTCCAGCTGCGGGCTGAAGCCGTGCGTGACGCACGCCGCGTCGACCGCGAGCGTGCGCTCGCTGCCCGGGACCACCGACCAGTCCGCGCGCAGCCGTGCCGTGACGACCTCCTCGACCCGACCGTCGCCACGCGCCTCGATCACGGTGCGGCCGGTGCGGTAGGGCACCCGCTTCCGGATCAACAAGGAGGTGTACTCGGCGAGTTCACCGCTCTTGCCAGCCTGGGCCGCGAGCTGCCAGGGGCGCAGCGACCAGCCGCGGGCGACGGTGCCCGGCGTGTTGGCCTCCAGGACTTCCAGGACCTGGGAGCCGGCTTGGAGCAGCGAGGCGGCCACGGGCAGGAGGAACGGCCCGGTGCCCGCGACCACCACACGGTCCCCGACGACGACCCGCTCACCCTTCGCGAGCGCCTGCGCGGCGCCGGCGGTGAAGACACCGGGCAACTCCCAGCCGGGGAACGGCAGTACGCGGTCGTGGGCGCCGACGGCGAGCACGAGGGCGTCGGGATCAAGGGTGAGGCGCCGCCGTCCGCCGCCGTCCACGGAACCCCGGAGGACGTGGACGCGGGGAGGGCCGGGCTGCTCGGGATCCGGACGTTCGAGGGCCCACACCGAGGAGTCGGGCCACCAGCCGCACCGCGGGTGGGTGAGCACCCGGCGACGGCGCCGTTCGAAGGCCCGCCAGCCGTGGTGCAGGACCTCCGGGTGGGTGGCTTCGTACGCCTCGGGCAGCATCCGGTGGTACTGGCCGCCGGGCTGGTCGGACGCGTCGATCAGCGTCACCCGGCCACCGGCGCTGAGGGCGGTCTCCGCGGCGGCGAGACCCGCGGGGCCCGCGCCGACGACCACGACATGACGGTGCGTCATCACTCCTCCGTTCCGATTCCGGGTGCGTCGGGAATCTCAGGTTCGGCTTCTGGGCCGGGAGTTGGGTTGGCGTCCTGCCTGCTCTGGGTGGTCACCACGTCGCCGTCACGGGCGCGGCGGCGGCAGGCGCGTACGTCGCGGTCCTCGCCGACCGTCACGAGGCAGTCGAAGCAGACGCCGATCCCGCAGAACACCCCGCGCGGCGCGCCGGTGCGTCCCCGGCGCCAGGCGAGCCGGTCGGCGGCGAGCATGACGCCCGCGATGGTCTGGCCCGCGATCCCGTCGACGGGTTCGCCATCGACGGTGATCCGCAGGGGCAGCTCCTGTCGCCCGACGGCGTCGGACCCGGCGCCGACACGTCTGGGGCTCATGCCGTCTCCTCCTTCTCGGGGTTCTCGGGGTGCGCGCTCTCGCCCAGTACCGCCGGACGGTCCACGCGGAACGGGGTGGCGTCCATGTCCGTCGGCTCGCCGAGCATCAGATTCCGCAGCAGTCGCCCGGTGCCCACGGACAGACCGATCCCGGCGCCCTCGTGACCGCCCGCGTGCCACAGCCCGTCCAGGCGCGGGTCGGCGCCGATGACCGGGAGATGGTCGGGTACGTACGGCCGGAAGCCGCCGTACGCGCGCATCACCGGAACCCCGGCCAGCGTCGGGAACAGGTGCAGTGCCTTCGCGGCAACGGTCGAGAGGACCTCGGGGCGGAGCCGGTCGTCGAAGCCGACGCGGCGGCGCGAAGAGCCAATGAGCACGCTGCCGCCCCGCGTGGACTCCACGACCGCGGAGGTCTGCAGATCCTCGGCGCTGCTGCCGACCGCACCCACGTAGTCGGCGTCGTAGACCTTGTGGAAGACCATCGGCGGCAGCGGGGTCGTCACGAGGACATCGCCGCGGCGGGGCCGTACGTCCACCGGCGCGCCGAGGCGGGCTGACAGCTCACCGGACCAGGGCCCCGCGGCGTTCACGAACCAGTCGGCCTCCAGCAGGCCGGCCGAGGTGCGGATCCCGGTGATCCGGCCGCCGCGGGTGACCGCGCCGAGCACCTCGCAGCCCGTGCGCAGCGTCGCGCCCGCGGCCAGCGCGTCGCCGAGCAGGGCGGCGGCGGCTCCGGCGGGCTGCACCTGCGCGTCCTCGGGGTAGTGCAGGGCGGCTGTCTGCTCGCGGGTGACGTAGGGCTCGGCCTCGGCGAGTTCCTTCGCGTCGAGGACGTCGGCGCGTACGCCCGCCGCGCGCTGGTCGGCGGCGAACCGGGTCAGCCCTTCGGCGCCGGCGCCGGTGGTCGCGACGACGATGCCGCCCTTGGGCTCCCACTCCACCGCGTGCGCCGCGGACGCGGAGCGTTCGGCGACGGCGGCGAGTACCTGCGGCCACAACTTCCGTGAAAGCTGGGCCAGTTTGAGCTCGGGTCCCGGTCCCTTGTCGGAGACCAGCACGTTGCCCTCGCCGTGCGACGTGGTGGCCGACGCCGCGCCGCCGCGGTCGACGACGGTGACCTCGAGCCCGGCCAGGGCCAGCTCGCGAGCGCAGGCGGCGCCGACGATCCCGGCGCCCAGCACCGCCACTCGTGTTCCGTTCATCGAACCCTCCGTGTTCGGTAAAGCGAACAGAACCTACGGCGGGAGTTCGGAACGTGTCAACGGTCGAGTCGCATCGACTTTGTCGGGCCGCCTCGCCCGGGTGGTCACCCCTCCGCGGAATGGGAGGCGGGGACCTCCAGGGAGGGGTCCGACAGATGCAGCCGCTGATCTGCCCGGTACTGGAGCAGCAGGACCGAGTGCACGTCACCGTCGAGGGCCGTGTAGCTGTGCGGGGCCGAGGCGTCGAAGCCGACGTAGTCACCCGGCCCCAGCTCCACCTCGTGCCCCTCGACCTGTACGCCGAGCCGGCCGGCCTGCACGATGGTGTGCTCGGTTCCGACATGGCCGAGCGACTCCTGCCGGCGATCTGCCCGTACGCGCTGGTCGAAGACCTCGAAGACGGCGTCGCCGACCTCTATCCGCTGCAGGGGGCGCAGGTCGACGCCTTCGCCGCTGAGTGCCTCCACCTCCTGGGCGCGGACCACGGTCAGGCCGCCGGTGGGGCGCGCGTCCAGGAGGTCGGAGACGGCCACCTCCAGGACGCGTGACAGGCTGAACACCGTCTCGATGGTGGGGTTCCCGGTGCCCGACTCCAGCTGCGACAGCGTCGCCTTGCCGATCTTCGAACGCCGGGACAGCTCGGAGATCGACAGTCCTCGCTCGGTCCTGGCCCGTCTCAGATTGGTGGCCAGCATGCCCCGGATCGAGTTCTCGGAGTCGCTCACAGCTCTCCCCTTCTCTTCAGTCGTCGTTCGATATACCGTACGCTGCAGTCGTCGGCCGTTCGTTATTCAGATCAGGATCGGGTTTCCGTCGCGGTACCGCAAGGAAAGTGACTCGCCGGGGGCCGGGTGCGGCAGGCATCTCCCGGCGGCTCCTCAGCCCTCCGCCGTGTCCGGAGCGAAGATGTCCGTGTCCTGCCAGAGTTCGTCGACGTGGGAGATCGCCGACCGGCTCTTCGTCGGGTCGACGGCGCTCAGTGCGGCGGCGAGCCCGTACGACAGGCTCATCGCGGCCGTCATGGACGGGAGCTGGGAAACTCCCTCGGCCGGGACGGTCAGGGCGTGATCGGCCAGCTCCGCGGCGGGGGAGTGGCGCGTGTCGGTGATGGCGACGGTCGTCGCGCCCACCCGGCGGCCGTACCTCCCGCGGATGCTTGCTTCCCCCGGTGCGGGCTCCTGCGCCGCAGGGGCAGGCAGATGCCGCAGACCGCATCACCCCACCTTGGCGCGCCCGAGCGAAACAGAGAGCCCGAAGTACGATTTCCGTTCGATTGAGAGTACGGCTCTGGAAGGACGCGCCTTGAGCGCCCAACTGAAAGACACCGCAGTGCAGTTGGCAGACATGCTCTGGCGTCGGCACACCGTGTACCGGGAGCGGGCCGGGGGTGGGGTCATCCGGGGAGAGCATGTGCAGCGCTGGATCAGGCTTGCCCTCTCGGGTCGTAAGGACGAGATCCTGCTCCGTGCGGGCCGTATCCTCGACGGCGGCATCACCGCTCCGGCGCGTTCGGAGACTGTCGTACTGCTCTATGTCCTCCAAGACCGCGTACCGAACACCTTCTCCCAGTAGGCCAGCCGCCGATGAATGACCGATCAACATTGATGGCAGGGCAGCCACCGGTCCCGCTCCCGCACGTCGGTGGGCGGCAGGCTCGCACCGGGCGACGGGAGGTCTCCGAAACCGTCTCGACCTGTGGTGATGCGGCTGGCATCGTCCTCATCGCTGCCCCGAATCCGGGGCGGGGGAGGAGCGGCCCCCGAAGGTCCGCTGGTAGGCGAAGGAACATGAGAAGAATCCCGGCCCATGGGCTGCACGTCCTCGCGGCCGTCGTCCTGCTCGGGGACTAGAGGACGCCCGCTGCGGCGGTCACGACGACGCCGGGGGACACCGCCAGCACGGCGTCCACCCGGGAGTCGGTCCGGGCGATGGGCCTTCCACCCGGAAAGTGGACACCAGTTCGTATGGTTACGCGGCGAGTGTCAGGGCAGCTGATCGCTGCTCGTAGGCGACGGGGCTGAGCTGCCCGTTCGCCGAGTGACGGCGTCTGGTGTTGTAGCGCGTCAGCCATCTGAAGACGCGGCGCCGGCAGGCGCCGGGGCCGCCGAAGCGGCGGGCGCCTTGGAGCGTCTCGCGTTTCAGGGAGGCGTGGAAGGACTCGCAGGCGGCGTTGTCCGCGCTGGTGCCGACAGCACCCATGGACTGAGTGAGGCCCAACTTGGCGCACGAGGCAGCGAATTGACGGGGCCCGTACTGCGCTCCGTGATCGCTGTGGAAGATGGCGCCGTCCAGGCTGCCGCGGGTGGAGGCGGCCATCGTCAGCGCGTCGGCGACCAGGTCGGTGCGCATGTGATCGGCGATCGACCAGCCCACGATCCGTCGGGAGAAGCAGTCCAGGACCGTCGCGAGATAGAGATGCTCGCCGTCGCCGACCGGCAGATACGTCACGTCGCCCATGTACTTCAGGTTTGGCGCGTCAGCGGTGAAGTCCCGGTTGAACAGGTCCGGCACCGGCGTCCGTAACAGCTCCGGCACGGTCGTACGCACGCGCTTGCGCAGGCGCACGCCGGTGATGCGGAACTTGCGCATGACGCGCGCGACCTTCTTCTCGTTGATCCATGCCGTGGGTGTCACGGAGCTCGGCCGTGATCCGCGGGGCGCCATACGTCCCCTCGGAGTCCGTGTGGATGGCCCGGATCTTCTCGGCCAGGTCCTCGTCGGCCTGCTCACGCTCGGCGCGGGCGTCACGCCCGTCTTGCCACTTGTAGTAGCTGGAGCGGGCGACCTCAAGGAGTCGGCACAACCGCTGGACCTCGTGGGTCTGCCGGTGGTCCTCGATGAACTGGCAGCGGTTCACCAGGTCATCTCGGTCGCGAAAAACTTCGTGGCCTTGCGCAGGATGTCGCGTTCCTCGGCGAGCGTCGCGTTCTGTTTGCGCACCTGCTTCAGCTCGGTGCGCACCCAGGTCCTCCGCGACCCCGGCCAGGGTCAGGTCCGCATCAGACAGGCACAGCGCGACGGCGTCCGCCTTGAACTCCGGCGAGTAGAACTTCATCACCATAAGGGACATCTTCTCTCCGGCCCCAGGTCAGAGGCCGGATCAAGGTGTCCACTCCCCGGGGGGAGGCGCCGAGGTCCCTTCGGCGCGTCAGGCCACCCGCGTCCACGCATGACCCCGGAAGTAATCGACCCGCTCCACGGGCTGGGCGAGGATCGATGACGTACCCACCAGCCAGCGCCACCGGACACAGGGAGACCGCCATGCCGCACTTCACCAGCCCCGTTGACGGCACCCGCCTGCACTACACGGACTACGGCCCCGCCGACGGACCGGTCGCCGTCTTCCTCAGCAGCTCCTACCTCGGTACGCAGATGTGGGAGTACCAGACGCTGCCTCTGGCCGAGGACGGTTACCGGTGCGTCGCCCTGGACCGCCGCGGCCATGGCCGCAGCGAGGACGTGTGGTGCTTCGACCTCGACACCCTCGCGGACGACGTGCAGGGCCTGCTGGACCACCTGGACGTGCGTGAGGTGACCCTGATCGGGCACTCTCTGGGCGCCGCCGAGATCGTGCACTGCCTGACGCGGCACGGCACCGAGCGGGTGACCCGTGTCGCCCTCGTCGCCGGCATGGCCCCCGGCATCATCCGCACCGACAACAACCCCGCCGGCGTCGACCAGGCCAAGCTGCGCGCCGGTCACGAGGTCTTCCGCCGGGACCGGCCGGCCTTCTTCAACGACGAGGACGCGATCCGCGACTTCTTCGTCCTCGACCGCAACGACCTCTCCGCCGCCTACGTCCGCTTCCTGGTGGACCGATGCCTGGACTCCACCGCCCGGGGCGCCAACGCGGCCAACGCCGTGGTCGCGGGCCTCGACCTCGCAGCCGAGATGCCGAAGCTCGACCTGCCGGTGCTGGTCGTGCACGGCTCGCACGACGCCTCCGCCCCGCTGGAGTTGACCGGCCGCCGCTCCGCGGCCCTGATCCCGGGCGCCGTACTGAAGGTCTACGACCACGCCGGTCACGGCCTGTTCGCCACCCACGCCGAGCAACTCACCACCGATCTGCGGAAGTTCCTGTCCGCTGGATGAACGCGCCGGATCCGGGCGGCGCCCAGGCCGCGAACGGGTCCCCGCCCGTCCCGAGCTGCAGCCGGCCCAGGGCGACCGCGAGCGGGCCGCGGCCACCGTCGTCGGCATCGACGCGTCCTTTCTCGACAGCCGCCGCATCACCGACCGGCTGGCCACCATCCGCGGACTCCGGCCGCTACAGATTCTGCTCACCCATGCCGCGCCCAGACGCCGAAGGGGAATGGGCGGCCGCCACCCCTCCGCTCGGCACCAGCCCTACCACCATGCTGTGTGTGCTGCGCCGGCTCGCCCGAAGGCGCCACCGGGCCCGCGTCCTCACTCAGCTGATGAGCTACCTGCCCACTGCCGTCGATGTCGGCTACCTCCGCCACGACTTCGAAATTCCCCTGCCTGGACCGGACTTCGCCTCCCGCGTTACCGCTCTCCTCCACGACGCTCGTCAAGATCACCTCGACGACTTACCGGAAGCCGGTCGACGACGTCCTGATGAGGGACTACCTCGCCGGTCTGAAGAGGCTGCTCCTCCACGCGTGTCAGAACCAGTTGACCGCTGACCAGGACTAAGTGGCACCTGCCTGTTCATCGGCCCGCCAGGCGCACAGGCAGAAGGACGGGTCCTCCTGGGCGGAGCTGGCCGCGGCGCGGTGCTGCTCTCCTGCGCGGCGGTCTCCGCCCTAGTGGCCAACGCCGTACTCGCCCGGATTCCGCGTGCAGTCGCCCCCGACACGATCATCTGGGCCAGTGCCCTTGTCCAGGCCGCCGCGCTGGCCTTGGCCACTGTGGGATCACCCGTCGTTGTCATCGTGGCCGCACTCGTAGCGGGGATCGGTGAAGGACCCCAGATGGCCGCCTTGTTCGCCATCCGCCACCGGGAGGCTCCAGAACACCTACGCGGCCAGATCTTCACCACTGGCGCCAGCTTGAAAATCACCGGATTCGCCCTGGGCGCGGCGGTTGCCGGATCGCTCATGGCCTGGTCCCTTCCAGCCGCCGTGGCCCTCGCAGCAAGTGTGGCGGCCCTCGCAGCGCTGGCTTTCTTCACGATCCCGTCGGCAACCATCAAGGCGCTGAGCGCGGGGTCGCCGTACGCGCGTACCGGTTCCCCCACCGACTCCCCAGACAGCCGGCCCTAAGAAGCTGTTGTCTTTTCGATCTTGAGTGGTGGCGGTCGAACACGGGTGCCCGGTTGGGTGATCTGGTCGTGGCCAGGGCATGAGGACGGGACCTCCTGAACAGCTCGTGGGTGTCGAATCCAAAGAGCAACAGGAGGCCCCGGTGCCGCAGTCTTCCGTGTCGACGGCCGGGCAGTCCAACTCGGCTGCTCCATCGTGTGATTGCCTCGCGCACGTGTACGGCAACGCGGCCGACCGGCCCGAACGGCAGCGCCGGTACCCGACGGACATGACGGACGCGGAGTGGGCCGAGGTCCGGCCGCTGCTTCCGGTGCCGGGCTGGCTGCGCGGGCGGGGCGGCCGGCCGGAAGGGTACTGCCACCGCGCGCTGCTGGACGCGGTCCGGTATCTCGTGGACAACGGGATCAAGTGGCGGGCGATGCCCGCCGACTTCCCGCCGTGGGACCGGGTATACGCCTTTTTCCGCCGCTGGCGCGACCACGTGCTGGTCAAGGAGTTCCACGACCGGCTGCGCGCCAGGGTCCGCGAGAGGCTGGGCCGCGATGCGGAGCCGAGTGCGGGTGTGATCGACTCACAGTCCGTCAAGGCGGACGCCGTCGTCGGCGTGGACAGCCGCGGCTTCGACGGCGGCAAACTGATCAACGGCCGCAAGCGGCACGTCGTGGTCGACACCCTCGGCCTGCTGCTGGGCGTGATGGTCACCGCCGCGGACACCGGCGACCGCGCCGCCGCCCACGTCCTGCTGAAGCAAGTGGCTGACTCACACCACCGCCTCGCCCTCGTCTGGGCCGACGGCGGCTACACCGGCAGCCTCGTCGAGCACTGCCTGGCCACGCTCGCGCTGGTCCTGGCAATCGTCAAACGCAGCGACGACATGCGCGGCTTCGTGGTGCTGCCCAAGCGGTGGATCGTCGAGCGCCTCTTCGCCCACCTGATGCGAAGCCGCCGCCTGGTGCGCGACTTCGAGCGCCGCACCACCAGCGCCGAGGCGATGGTCTACTGGTCGATGACCCTGCTCATGACCCGCCGCCTGGCCCGGACACGCCCGCAGCGAGCGTGAACCGGCCCGGCTGCCGCTCAGCCAGCCAGCCGCGCGCGACCAGGCGTTTCGCCTTCGACCGTAGCGCCTCCACCCGCGCCGGCACCACGTCCATGCCGAACTGAGCGGCCATCTCCTGGCAAGTCAGCGGCCCCTGCCCAAGCCGGACACGGTCCGCGAGAGCCTGCAGGATGCGCTGGTAGTCCACCGACAGCACCGACCAGGAAAGACCCTCACGCCACACCGGCACCTGCGACTTCGGCTTCGCCGCATCCCCAGACACCGACCGCGCCTCCGCACCCCGCGGATCCTCGGGGACCTCCGTATCGGCGGTGCCGCCGTCCGGAACCAGCACCGCATCGACCCGCCTGCGGGTAATCGCCCACTCCTGCCACTCCTGCTCGGCCTCGGCGAGCGCGGCCTGGATGCGGTCGGCCTCCTCGCGCAGCTCATCGACCCGACGGCGAGCGGCGAGCTCATGCCGTTCCAGCAGTCCGACGACTGACGGCATTCGTGACCTCCCGGGGAGCGACGACCCGACAGGCCACCACTCCCACGGAAACCCCACTCCTATCCCCGACCAGCGGAAACACAGCGATCACGTCTGGAAAGACAACAGCTTCTAAGACGTCGTCTCATTTGGTGAGTCTGCGGTAGCAAATGAGGGTGCAGGCTATGGCGGTGAAGGCCAGGAAGTGCTCGGCTTTGCGCTCGTAGCGGCGGTGCAGGCGACGGCAGCCGGCGAGCCAGGACACGGTGCGTTCGATCGTCCAGCGGTGCCGGCCCAGTCGTGTTGAGGACTCGATGCCCTTGCGGGCGATGCGGTGTCGGATGCCGCGCTTGCGGAGTCATCGGCGCAGGTGGTCGTAGTCGTAGCCCTTGTCTGCGTGGAGCTTGGAGGGCCGTCGCCTGCGCGGGCCGCGGCGTGAGCGGATCGGTGGGATCCCGCGTACGAGTGGCTCGAGTGCCTGGCTGTCGTGGAGGTTCGCACCGGAAATGCCGATGGACAGGGGCAATCCGGCCCGCTCAGTGATCAAATGGATCTTGGAGCCTTTCTTGCCCCGGTCTACAGGATTCGGACCTGTCAGCTCCCCCCTTTCAGGGCCCGCATGTTCACCGAGTTGATCGCGCAACGCGACCAGTCCAAGTCACCACGCGAGCCCAACTCGTCGAGGACCAGCCGGTGCAGCTTGGCCCACACCCGAGCCTCGGACCACTCGGTGAAACGCCGGTGCACGGTCGGTCCCGACGCGCCGAAGACCGGCGGCAACTGCCGCCAGGTGCAGCCCGTCGCGGCGACGAAGATGACCGCCGCGAGGACCTCGCGGTCACCGTGGCGTCGACGGCCCCCGCCCTGTGGCCGCGTCGGGGGTGGAGGCACCACTCGCTGGAAGAGGTCGTACAACTCGTCCGGCACCAAGCGTTCCACTATCAGCACCAAGTCAGACTACCGATTACGCCAAATGAGACAACCTCTTAGTCTTCAACGCGGCCGCCAGAGAGTGCAGGTTGACGCGCGGCTCGCCCAGTTCGTCGGGGATCTGGGCGATGTAGTGGGTGACCTTGCGCTGCTTGTCACGGACCTTGTCCGTGAACACGCTGCCCGGGATGGGACCGCCGTCGGCGCCTACGCGGTCGGCCCACCACTCGTGGTCGGTGGGATTCTTGCGGCGCTGCTCCGACAGGTCGGGGGTGACCTGGACTTCCTTCCAGCCGGGTCCGCCCTCGCGCCCGTATAGCCGTGCCACGGCGTGGATGTGCACATCCGTCTCGTCCACGCTGAAGGCGGCCGCGACGACCTCCTTCGTCAGCCCGGTGATCGGCCGCCCGACCTCGGACGCGCAATGGCCGGCTCTACCGGAACGTCAGCATCGCGGAGGTCCAGGACGGCAAGGCGATCCGTGTTACCGATTACTGGGGTGAGCCGACTACTACCCCGGAGTGGCAGCGGCCGCTGACGGACCGGCTGGACATGCCGGCGGACGGCATCTGGCCCGATACACAGCGCCTCAGACACCACTGACCTGGCATGTCGGCGCTCGACATTTCACCTTCGCTCCGCCGATCGCGGAAGCCATCCGTGCTGTACGCCCTGGACATCGCCGAGATCGTCCGGCAGCTCCAGGAGGAGGGCCACGTCATCGACCCCGAGGATCTGGCCCACATCTCGCCGTACCTGACCGAGCACATCCGCCGCTTCGGCGAGTACTCCACCCATGAACTCGGCCTCCAGCCCGAGGCGTACGACCCGCACCTGGACATCGACTTCAGCCCGCTCCGCGGGGACGACCCACCCGGTGCCGACGGCTACGGGCAGGCAGCATGATCCCCCGCTCACAGGAGAGCCAGGGCGTGCCGCTGCCTCATCAGGCCCGATGCCTGCGGCGTCGTCGGCCCGGCGCATGGCGAAGCCGAGAGATCGGGTCGACGTGCTCGGCGAGGAGGCAGCGAAGGCGCTCCTCGGCGCTGGCGTGGTCGCGGCTCATTGCTCATGCATGTCCAGCGCCGGTGAGATCGTTGCGCCGGCCGACAGCAGTCTCTGCGCCAGTGCACGGCATCGCGTCCCGAGCTCCGGAGGGTCGAGTATCTCGAAGTCGTGTCCCAGCAGGAGTACGTGCATGAGCACGGCGTCGAGGCGTTCGGCGCCACTGAGCACCTCGCAGAGTTCGCTCCCGCGCTGTCGTACAACGGCCGCCGACGCCGGAAGCTGCGCGCGCACCGTGTCGGCCGACGCGTGCACGAGGAAGCGCGCCTGGTGCGGGTAGACCCGGCTCGCCACGCCCTCTTGCACGTACGTCGCTGCGTCGGGCGCCGCGCGCGGGCGGAAGCGCCAGGCCCGTGCAGAGACATCGGTCATCCGGTCGACGCGGAAGCTGCGCCAGTCGGCGCGATCGAGGTCGTAGGCAAGGAGGTACCAGCGCCGGTCGGAAGTGACCAGGCGATAGGGCTCGACCCGTCGCCGTCGCACCTCGCTCCCGGACGGGTAGTCGAAGCCTGCCTCGACCTCGTCGCGGCAGGCTCTGGCCAGCATCATGAGCACCTCGGGGTCGACCGGCGTGCGGCCTCCGTCGAAGGACGCCACCGAGCTGGTGAGAGCGCGCATCTCGTGCCGCAGCCGGGTGGGCAGTACCTGGTCGAGCTTGGTCAGCGCCCGGAGCGCGGCGTCGCCGGCGCCGGCGACCGCGCCGCCCGCGCCGGCGAGCAGCGAGATCGCGGTGGCGATGGCCTCATGGTCGTCGAGAAGCAGCGGCGGCAGGTCCTGCCCTGGGCCGAGCTGGTAGCCTCCGCCGACACCCTGGCTGGCATGCACCGGATAGCCGAGGGCGCGCAACCGCTCGACATCACGCCGTACCGTGCGCGGCGTGACCCCGAGCCGGTCGGCGAGCTCGGGGCCGGTCCAGACCTGACGCTGCTGCAACAGCCCGAGCAGCGTGAGCACCCGCTCCGTCGTACCCCGCTCGTCACCGCTTGCCACATCCATGTCGCCCACCATGCCAGAAATAGCGGACCGATCCTGTCCGCTAGAGGTGTCAGGGTGACTCCATGGACGCAAACGAACTCGACTTGAACCGGACGCTGCGCGAGCAGTTGGAGTTTCACTGGAACCACCAGCTCCGAGCCCGGCTTGAGGGCCTGACCGACGACGAGTACTTCTGGTCGCCGGTGCCGGACGCCTGGAGCGTGCAGCCGCGCGGCAACTCGACGGCGCCCGTGCGGCTAGGTGCCGGGGACTTCACGATGGACTACGCCTCCCCCCAGCCGGTCCCAGCGGCCTTCACCACGATCGCCTGGCGACTCGGTCACGTCATCGTCGGCGTGCTCGCCGCGCGCAACGCGGTGCACTTCGGCGCGCCGGCGGCGTCGTACGAGACTTGGGAGTACGCCGGCAGCGCGGCCACCGCACTCGACCAACTCCAGACCCAGCTCGACGTCTGGCTGGCCGGGGTGCGCGGCCTCGGCAACGCCGGGCTCCGGGTACCGGTCGGCGCGAAGGAGCCCTTCCCCGACATGCCCATGGCTGACCTGGTGCTGCACATCCACCGCGAACTGATCCATCACCTGTCCGAGGTCTGCCTGCTGCGCGACCTCTACCTGCACAGGAAACTTGGCACCTCTAGGGAGAGGCCCATGACCGCAAAGACGACACATCTCGACCCTGAGGAACTCCACAGCAACCCTGCCTTCACGCAGGGTGTGATCGCACCCGCTGCCCGGACGCTCCATGTTGGTGGCCAACTCGGCACCGATAGCGCCGGAAACCTGCTCGACGGTATTGAGGCGCAAACCGCTCAGGCAATGCGAAACGTGCTGACTGTGCTTGCTGCCGCGGGTACCGGTCCTGAGCATGTCGCCAAACTCAACATCTACCTCGTCAATGGGGTCGACGCACAGGTGGGATACGCGGCGTCGCGATCAGTGTGGGGCAATCACCGCACAGCCATCACGGTCGTTTCCACCGCAGGGCACGCTCGCCCAGGCGCGCTCGTGGAGATCGACGCAGTAGCGATCATTCCCGAATAGGACGAACCCACGGATCGAGACTGCAAAGGCGCAACTCGCCGCGTGGTCGATGAACAGCGCCGTAGCGCGATCGGCTGTCGAGACGTGTCCGGCCCTGACGTGCGGCCAGAGCAGCTCCTCCGCGGTCGAACGGCGGGCTGTACGGGGCGGCGATGCTGAGCCGTACGGCCCGCCACCGTCCTCCCAGGCCAACAGTCGCCGCCGCCCTCGACCAGCAGCGATGACGACTCGCGAATCCGGTCAAGGTGGGGCCTCACGCACACTCAGAACGCCAACCTCCTCTCATAAACGGTCCTTTCCCGGAGCAAGATTGGGAATGGGCCGCCGAGCCGTCGTTGAACTCGGATCGGTTCTCAGAACTCGTTCTCACGTAAAGAGGCGATCCACTCTCTTCTGAGAACCGTTTGTGACAAGAACTGGGGTCATGACGGACCCTCAAGACCCTCCCTGACCGACGCGGACGAAGTCGAGCGCCACCCCTGCCCCCGGTGCGCGGCCGAGCCTGGCTCGCCATGCCGCTCACGCGGCGGAGCGGTCGCCGGGATCTACCACACCGGGCGATTCAAGAAGGTGCCTCGACTCTCCAAGATGCTTCGGGTGCCAACTCCGGCCGACCGGGGGCCCGGACAGTCGGGGCGGCCCGGCACCTCGCCCCCGGCGCCCATCGCCCCCGGACACCCTGAGCGCGGACATCCGCTTCGTATACGCGCGATGTTCGACCCTCGCCCAGGAACTCCAGTCGCAGCTCGACGCACTTGCAGGGCGCGGCATCCCACGCGACAAGATCTTCAGCGAGAAGATCAGCACCCGCGTGAGAGTCCGCCCGCAGTTCGAGGCCGCGCTCAAGGCCGCCCGCGAGATCAAGGCCCACGCCCCGCACTGCCGGGTCATCTTCACCGTGTACGAGATGAAGCGCCTCGGCCGCGACGCCGCCGAACTCACCGCGCTCGCCGACCACCTGGCCGCCCACGGCCTGGTACTGGAGATGCTCGCCGGACCGCTTCAGGGGATGTACGACCCGAGCGGGCACGGAAGGCTGCTGTTCGCGTTCTTCGCCGCGATGGCGGAGACCGAGCGGGAGAACATCCGCGAGTCCACGCTCGAAGGGCTCGACGCTGCGGCCCGCAGGGGCAAGCACGGCGGCCGGCCCCAGGTCATCACCGACGACATGCTGCACACCGTGCTGCGGCGCCGCGCGGGCGAGTCCGTCGAGCAGATCCGGCCTGACCTGATCATCCCCACCGGCAAACGCAAGGGACAGAGCCCCAGCGTCGCCAGTATCTACCGGGCCCTCGCCGAACACGAGAAGTCCCAGGCGTACCCCGAAGTCATCGAGGCGGCCGAGACGATTTTGTGGCCCTCCAGGGTACCGACGACATCCCCCGGCCCCGGTCGGCCCGCATCCTCACGCCGGACGCCAAGTCGTAACGAGCTGCCCGGGCTCCAAGATCATCCCGTGGCGGGTTTCTGACGTATCTGGGTCATGCCCCTGTCAGGCACACCAAGGGGTATGCGGTCGGGATCAGTACGACCCGCTTGTACTCATTTTCGGACTTTGTCGCTGATGATTGAACGTCATCGAGGCGGTACTTAACATGTGCCCCTTGGCACAACGGACGATGGTCCGCTCCGTGAAGTCGAGCCACCGTGTGACGACCCTTCAGGGCGTGCGACACGGCTCCAGAGACGAACCACTGCACCAGCGTCGCGGCGAGGTGGACCCCGGCCTGGGCGGTCTCCAGGGTCTCGGGCACCGTCGCGGTCCGCCGTGGCGTGAGGTCTGCCCCTGCCACAGCGTGCGCATCATGGTCTCGGCGGGGCCGATCGGATCGCCAGCGGGGGCCGGGATCGCGGTGCTGAACGTGGCGGGCGTTCTTGATCTCGCCCCGCATCGTGCCGAGGGTGGCCTTAAAGCCGAGCGGACGATCGGCTTGTGCATGAACGCCCGCCGCAACGCACGCGACTACGAACGTCTCCCGCAGCACTCCGAGGCCCATCTGAACTGGGCACTCATCACCATGATGACCAGGCGCCTCATCCGCAAGAGCCCCCGCACCAGTCAGTGGACGAAAAAGCCCACCCGCTGGCCTGGCCGAGATGGTGTTTGGAAGCCGAGCAACACCTGTGCGAGCCTGCTGCCACTCCTCCGAAAGGACTGGCCTTGATGCTCGGCATGGTTGTCTGGGACGTCCGCTCTCGCGCTTCGACGCGAGAGCGGTAACGACCACCTGCCTTAACCCACACGCCTGTCCGATGGACAGGCGTCGGTTCAGCCTGCTCCCCGTCGAAGTGCTCTTCTTGCCCCCGCACGTTCGACCACGAGGAGTACGTGGTGTCCACCATCCACTGGACCACAGGCCACACCCACCAGTCCGCCCGCTGGCATTCCGAGATCGGCGCACCCCTTCCACAGCGAACCGTCGTCGCCGATGACCGGATGAAGGCCAACGACGCCTACCGCCAGGCATGTGAGGGAACTGCCCTGCTCTGGCAAGGCGACTTCCACAACGCCCGGCAATTGCTTCGGGCGATGGGCCGCCGCATCGACCGCAAATCGCCCAGGCCCAGCACTTCCCTGAGCGAGGCCTTCCACCTGCACCGACGCAGCAGCAGTCACCGCGCCCTTGTCCTCGGAAAGCTCCTGGTGCTGCTGGACGACGACTGCAGGCTGGCGTTGCGCCGAGCTCCCAACGTTCGCCAGGCATGTCTGGAAGCCTACGGTCCCCCACAAGGACCCACGGCGGTCTCTCTCCGTGAACTGCTGGGAGTGATCGGCGCTCACCAGTGGCGCCTGAAAGGGGTCGACGTGCCGGCGCTCGGCACCCGGATCCACCCCCACTACGGCGTGTTCGCGCCTGTCAGAGGCGAGTACGTCGACCTGGTCGCCCATGCGCCTCTGCCACCGCAGACCCGGCACAGTCCCGCTACCAGTACAGCGTTCGATCTCGGCACGGGAACCGGCGTCCTCGCCGCGGTCCTTGCCCGCCGCGGAATCAACCGCGTCGTGGCCACCGATATCAGCCCACGCGCCCTGACCTGCGCCAGGGAGAACGCCCACCGGCTCGCACTGACCGGCCGTATCGAGGTCTCGGGCCCCGGCCTGTTCCCCGAAGGCCGCGCCGACCTCATCGTGTGCAATCCGCCCTGGCTCCCCGCCCGTCCGACCAGCTCCATCGAGCAAGGCGTCTACGACCCAGACAGCACCATGCTCCACAGCTTCCTCGCTGGACTTTCCGCCCACCTCCGGCCAGGCGGCGAAGGCTGGCTCATCCTGTCCGACCTGGCAGAGCACCTCGGCCTCCGGACACGTCAGCAACTGCTCGACGCCATCCAAGCAGCACGCCTCCGCGTTGTGGACAAGATCGACACCAAGCCCCAGCATCCACGCGCCAAGGACGCCACCGACCCACTACACGCAGCACGAAGCGCCGAGACCACGTCCCTCTGGCGTTTGACAGCATGATCGGCAGCCCAATCACGCAACGGCATCTCACCTCCCAGTTCCCCAGGTGAGCACATCCCGTGGGTGACCTCGCCACGCCCACGGGATGACCCGATCCCCCGCCAAGCCTGAGGGTCGAAAACACCTACTCAAGTTGCAAGTTTCGTCCCGTGCTGATCAGGCAACTGCCTTGCAAGGTGGCGGTACGTGGCGACGGCCGCCCACCGGTCCCGAACGTCGTAATACGCCAGCAGATGCTGCGGCAGGCCGTTCTCTCCGGGCGGTAGCACTGCTTCGGCTGGAGGCGGGAGCCGCGTGGCCGGCCCCACAGGAACGGCGGATGCCCGCGATGTGGAGTCCGGGGCCCTTCCCGGTATGCGGGCGGCGCGGTCACTCGGCCTTGATGGCCGCCAGCATGTTCAGTTTCGCCGCGCGGCGGGCCGGCCAGACCGCGGCCAGCATGCCGACCACGGCGGTCAGGGCGAAGAAGATGCCCATCCGGCCCCACGGCACGACCAGCTCGTACGTCGTGAGCGAGGCGCTGATCAGCTCACCGGCTGCCCAGCCGAAGAACACGCCGAGCCCGATGCCGAGCACCCCGCCGAACAGGGAGATCAGCAGCGACTCCAGGTGCACCATGCGCTTGACGCCGGAGCGGTCCAGGCCGATGGCGCGCAGCATGCCGATCTCCTGGGAGCGCTCGAAGACCGACATCGCCAGCGTGTTGACGACACCGAGGACGGCGACGATCACGGCCATGGCCAGCAGCGCGTACAGCATGTTCAGGAGCAGGTTGACCGACTGGGAGATGCCCTCGGAGACGTCGTCCTGGTCCTGGACGGAGATCGCAGGGTTCTTGCCCAGCGCGTCGATCAGCTTGTCCTTGGTGGCCTCGGTGGCGCCGCCCTTCGTCTTGACCATCACCTGAAGGTCGCTGACGTGCTTCTGGTGCGTGCCGAGGACGCTGTTGTCGACGAGGATCTGCCGGATCATCTCGTTGCCCTGGTAGACACCCGAGACGGTCAGGGTCTCCTTCGTGCCGTCCTCGAACGTCACGGGGAGACGGGAGCCGACCTTCCAGCCCTTCTCCTTGGCCGTGCCGCTGTCAATGACCGCCTTGCCGCCGACCAGGCCGTCCAGGGACCCGGAGGAGAAGTCGAGACGGGTCAGCTCACCGAAGGCCGCGCCGTTGACGCCGGTCAGGTACGTGGTCTTGCCGCCGATACGGGCAGCGGAGCTGCGCAGCGCGCTGGAGGCGGTGACCTCGTCGAGGGATGAGAGCTTCTTCTCCACCTCGGGGGAGAGCGGCGTCATACCGACCATGGACACCACGTAGTCGGCCTTGAGGGAATCCCTCGCCATCTTGTCGATGCCCTTCTGGACGCTGTTCCCGATCACCGTCAGACCGGTGATGAGGGTCAGGCCCACCATCAGGGCGGAGGCGGTGGCCGCCGTACGGCGGGGGTTGCGTACCGCGTTCTGCCGGGCGATGGTGCCCGCGATGCCGAACGCGCGGAGCGCGGGCCCGGCGAGGGCGATCAGCGGGCGGGACAGCAGCGGCGTCAGGACGAACACACCGATCAGCAGCAGCACCGCGCCCAGGCCCATCACGGCCTTGCCGTCCTTCATGCCGGCGGCGACCAGCACGGCGGCGACACCGGCGCCCGCGAAGAGCGCGCCGACGGTGTTGCGGACGACCAGCGACTTGGTGGTGGCGGTGGCGTGCACGCTGTTCATCGCGGCGACCGGCGGGATCTTCGCGGCGCGGCGGCCAGGCAGCCAGGCGGCGAGGACGGTCACGCCGACGCCGACCAGCAGCGCGGTGAAGACGGTGGAGACGGAGACGACCAGCGGGCCATCGGGGACGATCGCGCCGGTGCTGCTCATCAGGGCGCGCATCCCAGCGCCGATGCCGATGCCGATGGCCAGACCCGTGACGGCGGCGACCGCGCCGACGACCACGGCCTCGATGAGCACGGAGCGGGTGACCTGGCGGCGGCTCGCGCCGACCGCGCGCAGCAGCGCCAACTCCTTGGTGCGCTGGGCGACCAGCATGGTGAAGGTGTTGGCGATGAGGAAGACGCCGACGAACAGCGCGATGCCGGCGAAGCCCAGGAGGCCCGTCTTCACGCTGTCCATGCTCTTCTCGGTCTGCTCGGCGTCGTCCTCGGCGAGCTTCTTGCCGGTGCCGGCGTCGGCACCCTTGGCGGGCAGGACCTTCTCGATCTCCGAGAGCAGCGCGGCCTGCGAGGTGCCCGGAGCGGCCTTGACGTGGATCTCGCTGTAGCGGCTGGGGCCAGTGAACAGCTTCTGGGCGGTGGCATTGTCGAACAGTGCGAGGCTGCCGCCGGCCGTGACCGCGCCGTCGTCGGTGGTGAAGATGCCGGTCAGCGTGGTCTTGCGGACCGGTCCGTCGACGGAGACGCGGACGGTGTCGCCGACCTTGTAGCCGGCCTCGTCGGCGGTCCGGGAGTCCAGGGCGATCTGGCCGGTGCTGTGCGGGGGGCTGCCGTCGCGCATCGGGTAGCGGGGGTCCTTGCCGTCGGCGCCGGGGTAGTAGTTGCCGCCGCGGGTGGAGAACCCGTGGCCGATCAGCTTGCCGTTCTTGTCGGCGATGGCGGTGAACCCGGTGACCGTGCCAGAGGCCGATTCGGCGCCGGGCACCTTGGCGGCCTTGTCGAGCAGCTTCCGGTCGAGGGAGGGCCGGGCGCCGGGGCCGGTCTGGGAGCTGTCCGGCTGGATGGCGACGTCGACGCCGGCGTAGCCCTTGAGGGCGCTGTCGCGGAGGGCTTCGGAGATGGTCGAGGTGAAGACCAGGGTGCCGGAGACGAAGGCCACGCCGAGCATCACGGCGAGGACGGTCATCAGCAGCCGGGCCTTGTGCGCGAGCACATTGCGCATGGCGGTACGGAACATGGGTGAGTCAGTCCTGGAGAAGAGGGGCGAAGTGCGGTCGGCTGCCGGTCAGCTGGTGCGTCCCTTGGCGTCGAAGCCCTTCATCCGCTCCAGCACCTTGTCGGCGGTCGGGTCGGGCATGTTGTCGACGATCCGGCCGTCCGCGGGAAGACGACACGGTCCGCGTAGGAGGCGGCGACGGAGTCATGGGTGACCATCACGACGGTCCGGCCCAGTTCGCGTACGGAGTCGCGGAGGAAGCCGAGGACCTCGGCGCCGGAGCGGGAGTCGAGGTTGCCGGTGGGCTCGTCCGCGAAGACGATCTCGGGCCGGGAGGCCAGCGCGCGGGCGACCGCGACGCGCTGCTGCTGGCCGCCGGAGAGCTGGCTCGGGCGGTGCTTGAGGCGGCCGGAGAGGCCGACGGTCGCCACGACGCGGTCCAGCCAGGCGCGGTCCGGCTTACGGACCGCGATGTCCATGGGCAGGGTGATGTTCTCCAGCGCGGACAGCGTCGGCAGCAGGTTGAACGCCTGGAAGATGAAGCCGATCTTGTCGCGGCGCAGCTGGGTCAGCTTCTTGTCCTTCAGACCGGTCAGCTCGGTGTCGCCGATGCGGGCGGAGCCCCCAGACATCGTGTCCAGCCCGGCCATGCAGTGCATCAGCGTCGACTTACCGGACCCCGAGGGGCCCATGATCGCGGTGAACTGGGCCTGGTGGAACTCGACGGAGACGGCGTCGAGCGCGACGACCTGGGTGTCTCCCTCCCCGTAGACCTTGGTGAGTTCCGTGGCGCGGGCGGCCACCGCCGTGGCGTAGCTGGCAGAGGGGACGCCGAAGTGGGTGGTGGTCACGGGGAGGGGCTCCTGTCGGGACGTGCGGGCCGCCGGAGGGGCACGAGGCCGGATTTCGACGATGGCTACATGGGCCGTGTCATGAGGACCCGTCCATCGTCGCCACGGAAACCGGCCCGGATGTCAACCCGTGTGACCGTCCTGGGGACAGTCCTGGGGCGTAGCGGTCACCTGCGCGGTCATCCCTGGGGATGATTGGGCACCCTGACGAAAGTCGCCCCAACAACCCGCCCGACGAAGGGAACACCGTGGCCCAGCAGACCGACGACCGCTCTCAAGCCCTCAAGCCGGCGCTCGAATCGATGACACTGCTGGTCGCGGCCGTCATCGTCCACGACAAGGCCACCAACCGCGTCGTCCTCCTCCAGCGCAGCGAGAACGCCAAGTTCGCCCAAGGCATGTGGGACCTCCCCGTCGGCAAGAGCGAACCGGGCGAGCCCATCACGGAGACGGCAGTCCGCGAGCTGTACGACTGGCCGCACGGTGAAGCCCGAGTCCCTCAAGGTCGCCCACACTTCACGTAGCCGCAGTCAGGTGGCTGCGCCTACGACCGGGTCCAGCCGTTGGCGAAGGCACAGTGGAGGTCCGTCCAGCGGCGCTGCTCGGCAGGGGTGTAGTCGGGGTGGTCGCGGAGGTGGACGAGGGCCACTGGTCCCAGAGACCGTCGGGCTGGGTGAAGCGGGCCGCGCGGTGGGTGCCGAGGCGGGCGTCAAGGTGGAGGAGGGCGCACCTGGTACACCACCGAGCGGTACCAGGACTGCAGAAAGGTCCGGGAGGGCACCGAGACGTACCGGCGGGTCGTGCGTCGGGAACGGTGGTG
>NZ_JBSFLQ010000013.1:0-182723 GCF_053599115.1 Streptomyces sp. NPDC001020
ATCGACACCGGCGTCGACGACACCCACCCCGACCTCGCCCCGAACTTCAACCGCAACGCGTCCGTCAACTGCGTGTCCGGCAAGCCGAACACCGCAGACGGGGCCTGGCGGCCGAGCGCGTCGGAGAGCCCGCACGGTACGCATGTCGCGGGTGAGATCGCGGCCGCCAAGAACGGCGTCGGCATGACCGGCGTCGCACCCGGCGTGCAGGTCGCCGGTATCAAGGTGTCCAACCCGGACGGCTACTTCTACACCGAGGCCGTGGTCTGCGGCTTCGTCTGGGCGGCCGAGCACAACGTGGACATCACCAACAACAGCTATTACACCGACCCGTGGAACTTCAACTGCCTCGACGACGCCGACCAGAAGGCGCTCGTCGAGGCCGTCGGCCGGGCCACCAAGTACGCGGAGCGCAAGGGCACGGTCAACGTCGCGGCCGCGGGCAACGAGAACTACGACCTGGACGCGCGCTCGATCACCGACCCCGTCTCCCCGAACGACGGCGCGGCAGGTGACCGGGTGATCGACCCGCACAAGTGCTTCGACATACCGACCCAGCTGCCCGGTGTGGTGACCGTGGCCGCGACCGGTGCCAAGGGCATCAAGTCGTCGTTCTCCAACTACGGCCTGAACGTCATCGACGTCGCCGCGCCCGGTGGCGACTCCACCGCCTACCAGCGCCCTGAGGCGCCGGCCACCAGCGGTCTGATCCTCGGCACGCTGCCCGGCGGCAAGTGGGGCTACATGGCGGGCACGTCGATGGCCTCCCCGCACGTCTCGGGGGTGGCCGCCCTCATCAAGTCGACGCACCCGCACGCCACCCCCGGCCAGCTCAAGGCCCTGCTGTCCGCCCAGGCCGACGCCACGCCGTGCACGGACCCGTACGACATCAACTCCGACGGCAAGATCGACGCCGTGTGCTTGGGGTCCAAGAACCACAACGGGTTCTACGGAGCGGGAATCGTCAACGCGTTGAACGCCGTGACGAAGTAAGCACCTTCCGCGCGCAAGGGGCCGGGCCATCGCCCGGCCCCTTCCGTCATGTTGATCCATTACACCCCGCAGAGTGAACTCATGAGCGATACGAGCACCGTATGGGCGGCACTGGGCGGGGACCCCGCACTGATGTCACGGATTTCGACCGTCGTACGGCAGGGTGCGCTGCCCGCGCGTCTGCCCGTGCGGGAAGTGGCGCGGGCCTGTGTCGGCGCGTGTGCGCTGGCCGCCGCCGAGTGGGGCGCCCGGCGGGCCGGGCTGCCGGTCGTGCCCGAGGTCCGGGTCGACGACGGGGCCGTGGCCACCGCCTTCCACAGCGAGCGGCAACTGCTGGTCGACGGCCGTGAACCGGTCAACTTCGCGCCGCTGTCCCGCTTCTGGCCCACGGCGGACGGCTGGGTGCGCACGCACGCCAACTATCCGCATCACCGAACGCGCCTGCTGAACGCACTGGGACTGCCGGCGGAGGCGGACGTGGCCGCCGTGGCCGCCGCGCTCGCCGAGCGGTCGGCCGCCGAAGTGGAGGAGGACGTGTACGCGGCCGGAGGGCTCGCGGTCGCCTTGCGCACGCCCGAGCAGTGGGCGGCGCACGAGCAGGGGCGCATGATCGCCGCACATCCCCTGGTGGGCCGCGAGCGGCTGGGCACGGCACCTGTACGACCGCTGCGGCCGCTCACCGGGAGTCCCCTGCTGCCCGCTGCGGGCCTGCGCGTCCTGGACCTCACCCGGGTCATCGCGGGCCCGGTGGCCACCCGCACGCTGGCCCTGCTGGGCGCGGACGTCCTGCGCGTCGACAGCCCTCACCTTCCCGAACATCCCGACGCGCACGCCGACATGGACATCGGGAAACGGTCCACCGTCCTCGATCTGGCGGCGTCCACGGACCGCAGGACGTTCGAGGAGTTGCTGGCGGAGGCGGACGTGGTCGTCACGGGCTACCGGCCCGGCGCGCTCGACCGGTTCGCACTCGCCCCCGAGCAGCTTGCGGAGCGACGGCCCGGGCTGGTGGTGGCGCAGTTGTCGGCGTGGGGCGCGTACGGGCCCTGGGGCGGGCGGCGCGGCTTCGACAGCCTGGTACAGGTCGCCACCGGTATCGCCGTGACCGAGGGGTCGGTGGGGCGGCCGGGCGCGTTGCCCGCGCAGGCCCTCGACCACGGGACCGGGTATCTGCTGGCCGCCGCGGTCCTGCGCTCCCTCACCGACCAGACCGAGGAGGGCGGGAGCCGGGTCGTACGGCTGGCGCTCGCACGGACGGCGGCCTGGCTGCTGGACGGGGCCGCCCGGGACGACGCCGAGCACGCACCGGCGGCGTACGACGGCCCGGACGCCTGGCTGACCGAGGCCGGCAGTGTGCTGGGACGGCTCAGGTACGCCCTGCCCCCGGTCCGCTTCGCCGACGGCCCGGACGACTGGGCACGACCGCCGGGGGCATGGGGCGCGGATCCGGCGCGCTGGGAGTGAGCGCGGGTGCCCGGTGTCCGGATCCGGGCGGGATACGACCGAAAGCTTTCGTAGGGCCGGAATGCGGTTGCCCCGGTTGATTTACCGAGGTTGCCCGGATCCGTGACGACTCGCGAGTATCCGTGGATGAGTTCCTTACGATCGACAGCGGATCCCGGCGACCGTGACACGGAAGCGTCTTCCGGGTCCGTCGCCGACCCCGCGCCCCGGACCTCCGCGCGTCGAGCCGTCCTGGTGCTCGCACTCGTCACGACCGCCGCCCTGATACCGCTGCTCGTCCCCTCGGCCGCGCTGCACGGCACGGGCGAGGCGGCCGCACCCGGAGTGGGCGGCATAGGTCTGCTGCGCACCGTGCTGTTCGTGGCGTTGGGCATACCCGCGGGCGAACTCTTCGTCGCCCGGCTGGCCCGCCGGGTGCCGGGCGCACCTCTGACGGTCGCGCCGCGCAGTTGGGCGCCCTACGCGGCCTGCGCGGGTCTCCTCGCCGCGCTGGGGCTCGCGTCGGTCGTGGCCACCGGCAATCTGGTCCCGCACGCACTCGGTCAGATCGATGTCGGCGGGCTGTACCGGACTCGGGACGGCGCGCTCGCGCTCGTGGAGGTCAACGCCTTCCTCGTGGCCGGGCTGTGCGCCCCCTCGCGCCGAAAGTCGCTGATGGTGTGGCCGCTGGCCGCGGTGGCCGCCGCCGAGGCACTGCGGGCCCATCCCACGACAGAGCACAGTCCGCTGGTGGGCTCCTGCCTGACGCTCATTCACCTCACCTGCGCATCCCTGTGGGTGGGCGGCCTGCTGCACGTCCTGCGGACACTGTGGCACTGGCGCGACGCCCCAGGTGCGGGCGCAGCCTTGTTGGGCCGCTACGCGCGCGTGGCGGCCGCCCTGCTCGCCGCGCTCACCGCGACGGGCGTGTGGAGTTCGCTGCGCCGTATGCCACGCGAGACGATCCTCGACCAACTGACGCAGACCGCGTACGGCCGCGCGCTGCTCGCCAAGGTGCTGCTCGTGGCCGTCGTCGCCGTGCTGGCCCTGGTCGCGCGCCTGCGGCTGCGGCACGCCGCCGACCCGCTCGGCGCCTGCACTCCCGCGCGCGCGGAAGTGGTGGCGCTGAGCCTGGTCGTCGCGGTGTCAGGGCTGCTGACTGCACTGCCGCTACCGATCCGCTGGCCGTGATCAGCCGCCGATAACCCGCTCCTGCGTACGCTCCCCGGAAAGCGGTGACCCTCGTGCCGGCCTCAGCCGGTGGCCGAGGGCACTTCACGGTACGTCGTCACCGCAGGTGCCTGGTGCCGTTCGAGGACGCCCCAGGCCAGCAGGAACTGCGCGACCACGTAGGTGAACATGACCCACACGTCCGGCCCCGGGAGTGGCGGCCAGTCGGCGATCCCGGCCGCGATGAGCGTGTCGGACAGCAGGAACAGCGCGCCGCCGACGCCCGCGAGGGGCCCGAGCCGGGTGGAGCCGTACGCCATCGCGGTGAGCAGCAGGCTGTAGCCCGCGACGGGGATGCGCAGACCGGCCGGGAGGCCGGGCCACAGCAGGACGACGAGGGCGACGAGGGCGACACCGTAGGCACCGGCGGTCCATGCTCCCCGCGCGCGGGAAGTGCCGTGCCTCCGGAAGAGGAGGAGATAGCAGACGTGTCCCGCCGCGAAGGAGCCCATCCCGGCGAGGAAGGCGACATCGGCGTCGAGCAGCAGCAGGACGTCGCCGCCCCATCCGAAGAGCAGGGCCGTGACCAGGAGGCGCGGCGCGCCCCGCACCCACACGTGGAGCGCGAGCAGCAGCATCAGAAGGGGCTTGGCGAGGGTATGGCCGAGGCTCTGTCCTGCGGCGAGGCAGACGAGGTCGGCGGCGACGGCGCACCAGAAGAGAAGGAGGAGCACACGCGCGAGGTGCTCGGGCTGCCGCGGCTCGCGTGCTTCGGCGAGCCGCTCTCCGCGGGGCCTCATGCGACGGGCTCGTCGACGACGGCGGACGGGGCCGTGGTCCGGCTCGCGGGCTGCCAGCCGGGGCCACGGAAGACGCGTCCGGCGCGCTCGCCCCAGGCGGTCGCGGCCTTCACGTCCCGGGCGATGGCGACGTACTCGTGCGTGGCGACCTTCACCGGGTTGTACGTCTCGATGTTCTTGGTCAGCCCGTACACGGGCCGTTCGGTCTCGGGGACGAAGGACCCGAACAAGCGGTCCCAGACGATGAGGATCCCGCCGAAGTTGCGGTCCAGGTAGCCGCCCTGGGACGCGTGGTGCACCCGGTGGTGCGAGGGGGTGTTGAAGACGAACTCGAACCAGCGGGGCATCCGGTCGATGCGCTCGGTGTGGATCCAGAACTGGTAGACGAGGCTCACGGAGTTGCAGAACGCCACCGCGGCCGGGTGCACGCCGACGGCGACCATGGGGAGGTAGAAGGGCCAGGTGGTGAGCGACGTCCAGGGCTGGCGCAACGCGGTGGAGAGGTTGAACTTCCGGCTGGAGTGGTGGACGACGTGGCAGGCCCACAGGATCCGGATGACGTGGTGACCGCGGTGGGACCAGTAGTAGAAGAAGTCCTGCGCGAGCAGCATGAGCAGCACGGTCCACCACAGCACGGGCACGCGCAGCGGTGTGAGTGCGTAGACAGCCGAGTAGATCGCGACGATCGGGAACTTCCACAGGAAGTCGAAGAAGAGGCTGCCGAGCCCCATACCGATACTGGTCGCCGCGTCCTTCGCCGCGTACCCGGCGTCGTCCTCGTCCGGATGGAGCCGGACGCTGACGATCTCGATGATCGTGAGCAGCACGAAGGCTGGTATCGACCAGACCACGACGTTGGGGAGGTTCGGCATGGTTGAACCGTAAAGCCCCTGGTCGGCTGGGACCAGAGTCTGTTACCCACAAGTATTACCGGCGGTATCCGCTTGTCTGTTGGTGACCTCCTCCAATCGACGGGTCCTGGTGCGGCGGTAGGCACTAGACCCCGGTCGCACTCAGCAGCGCCCCGGCCGCATAGGTGACGCCCATGGCCAACGCCCCGCCCATCACATTCCGCACGAGCGCCCGTCCAGGCCTGGCGGCGCCCAGCCGCGCGCCGGCCCATCCGGTGACGACGAGCGCGGCCAGGACGGACCCGACCGTCACCGGGAGCCGCAGCCCCCGGGGCGGCAGCACGATCGCCAGCAGCGGCAGCAGCGCGCCCACCATGAACGCAAGGAAGCTCGCCCACGCCGCGTGCCACGGGTTCGTCAACTCGTCGGGGTTGATGCCGAGTTCCACGCTCGCGTGGGCGCGCAACGCGTCCCGTTCCGTCAGTTGCAGCGCCGCCTCCCGGGCCACCTTCCGTGACAGGCCACGCCGCTCGAGCAGTTCCGTCAGTTCCTGCAGTTCCTCTTGCGGCTGCTCCCTCAGCTCCCGCTTCTCCAGGGCCAGCGCCGCCCGCTCCGAGTCCCGCTGGGTCGACACCGACACGTATTCACCCACCGCCATCGACATGGACCCGGCCAGCAGCCCGGCGAGACCCGCGGTCAGCAGAGCCGCGCGGTCACTGGTCGCGCCGGCGACGCCGACCACGAGGCCCGCGGTGGAGACGATGCCGTCGTTCGCGCCGAGGACCGCCGCCCGCAGCCAGTTCAGCCGCGAGCCGAGCGCACCGCCGTGGGCCTCCTCATGCATGGGTTCCGTCACACCGGGAGGATGGCACCCCGGCCGCCCCAGGCGCCGCACCGACTCGGCCGGCCCACCCGCCCGTCACCGGACGCCGCCGGTCCCGCATGTCGGGAGCATCGGCGCGCCGAAGTGCCGCCCCCATCGTCCTGACGGCCCGTCAGCGCACATCTCGGACGCACGCCCCCGGGCGGAGGTGTCAGTGGCGGCCCGTATCCTCAGTGACCATGCTCGAAGACCGTACGACCGCAGCGTCCCCGGCCCCCTGGCCGGCCGCGTACCCGGAGGGGTACGCGGTCGTCGACGTGGAGACCACCGGCCTGAGCCGGGACGACCGGATAATTTCGGCCGCCGTCTACCGGCTGGACGGGCGTGGCGAGGTCGAGGACCACTGGTACACACTGGTCAACCCGCAACGCGATCCGGGCCCGGTGTGGATCCACGGACTGACGAGCTCGATGCTCCACGATGCGCCGCTCTTCCAGGACGTCGCCGAGGAGTTCGCCACCCGGCTCGACGGCCGGGTGCTCGTCGCGCACAACGCGGTCTTCGACTGGTCGATGATCGCCCGGGAGTACGCGCGCGCGGAACGTGAGGCGCCGGTCCGTCAGCGGCTGTGCACGATCGCACTCTCCAAGGAACTGGGCCTGCCGCTGCCCAACCACAAGCTGGAGACGCTGGCCGCGCACTTCGGCGTGGTCCAGCAGCGGGCGCACCACGCGCTGGACGACGCGCGCGTGCTGGCCGAGGCGTTCCGGCCGAGCCTGCATGCCGCCGCCCGGGACGGCGTACGGCTGCCACTGCTGGAGTGCCGCCCGCTGACCGAGTTGGCCGCCTCCCCGACGATCGGACGGCAGTCACCCGGCGGCTACCGTCCGGCCAGTTGGCGCCCCTCGCGCAAGCGCCCCGCCTGCCCCTACCCCAACCCGGGACGCTACGAAGAGGGCAAACGCCTCAAAAAGGGCATGAGGGTGGCGTTCTCCGGGGACACGTCGACCGAGCGTGAACTGCTCGAGGACCGGGCCGTGGAGGCGGGACTGCATGTCGCGACGAGCCTGTCCCGGCTCACCAGCCTCCTGGTCACCAACGACCCGGACTCGGGCACGTCGAAGACGGTCAAGGCACGGCAGTACGGCACACCGGTGATCGACGAGGCGGCCTTCGGGCAGTTGCTCAGGGACGTGGAGCCGGAGTCGGGAGAGTGACCCGTGCGGACGGGTGATTGCCGTGCGACTCGCCCGGCACCCGCTCGACCGCACCACGGCGACGACTCACCCTGTGGCGCATGGCACGTTGCGAGGTCTGCGGAAACGACTACGGCATGACGTTCGAGGTGCACGCGCAGGGCGCCGTGCACGTCTTCGACTGTTTCGCCTGCGCGATCCACCGGATGGCACCCATCTGCGAGCACTGTCGCGTCCAGATCATCGGCCAGGGCGTCGAGGCGGGGGGCCACTGGTACTGCGGCGCCCACTGCGCTCGCGCCGATGGGAAGGCAGGCATCGTGGACAAGGTGTGAGCCGATGGCGCGTGACCGCGGGACCGGGTCGTCGCTACCGCTACGGGGACCCTCCCGTAGCGGGCTGACGCGTGCGAGGTACGGTCAGTGGGTGTACCGCTTCCTGTTGTCCCGGCAGTGGGTGATCCTCACCCTCGTGATGCTGGCGCTCATCCCGACGATGATCGAGCTGGGCTTCTGGCAGCTGCACCGCCACGAGCACAAGGTAGCGCTCAACAAGGTGATCGGCGACTCGCTGGCCGCGAAGCCGGTGCCCGCCGAGACGCTCACCTCACCCGGTGCCACCGTCAAGCACGTCGACCTGTACCGGCGGGTGACCGCCAAGGGCCACTTCGACACGGCCCACGAGGTCGTGGTGCGCCGCCGGACGAACACGAACGGCGACATCGGCTACCACGTCCTGACCCCGCTGGTGCTCGAAGACGGCAAGGTGCTCCTGGTCAACCGGGGCTGGATCCCGGCGGACCTCGCGCAGACCGAGTTCCCGAAGATCCCGGCGCCCGAGAGCGGTGAGATCACGGTCACCGGGCGGCTCATGCCGGACCAGACGACCGCCGAGAGCGGCATCAAGAACGTCAAGGGGCTGCCGGACCGCCAGATCATGCTGATCAGCAGCGGGCAGCAGGCCAAGTACCTGGGCAAGCAGGTCCTCGCCGGCTATGTCGAACTGGTCTCCCCCGCCCCCAAGGGCAACACCCCGGAGCTGATCGCGGCCCCCAACCACAGTGACATCGGCCCCCACATGGCGTACGCGATCCAGTGGTGGCTGTTCGCCGCGGGAGTCCCGGTCGGCTGGGTGGTCCTGGCCCGCCGCGAGGCACGCGACCGTGCGCGGGCCGCGGCCGAGGAGAGCACCCCGGAAACGGAAGCGGAGACGCAACCGGCTCCGGCGTAGCCGTCCCGACCCGCCGAGCGAGACACGGCCCCGGGGACACGTCACCCACCCGGCCGTACTCCAGATTGCCCTCTCGCCGCACCGGGAACCCGGAACCCGTGCAGCGTTCCACCCGGACCATCGAGGACTATGCCCTCATCGGCGACCAGCAGACCGCCGCCCTGGTCAGCCGAACCGGCTCGGTCGACTGGCTCTGCCTCCCCCGCTTCGACTCGGCGGCCTGCTTCGCCGCCCTGCTCGGCACCGAGAACCACGGCCACTGGCACATCGCCCCCCGGCACGGCGGCCCCTGCACCCGCCGCTCCTACCGTGCCGACACCCTCGTCCTCGACTCCGAGTGGGACACCCCGGACGGCTCTGTCCGCCTCACCGACCTCATGCCCCAGCGCGACCGCGCCCCCGACCTCGTACGCATCATCGAAGGCCTCGACGGCAAGGTCACCGTGCGCAGCACGCTCCGGCTGCGCTTCGACTACGGCTCGATCGTGCCGTGGATGCGCCGGACCAACAGCCATCGCGTGGCCGTCGCGGGACCCGACTCGGTGTGGCTGCGCAGCCAACCCCCGGTGCACACCTGGGGCAAGGACTTCGCCACCCACTCCGAGTTCACGGTCGAGAAAGGAGAGAGGGTCGCCTTCGTCCTCACCTGGCACCCCTCGCACAAGCCGCGTCCTCGCCTCATCGACCCTTTCGACGCCCTGGAGTCCAGCGTCGCGGACTGGCGTGCCTGGGCGGCGCAGTGCCGTTACCGCGGGCCGCACCGGGAGGCGGTGGTCCGCTCCCTGATCACCCTCAAGGCCCTCACCTACGCGCCGACCGGCGGCATCGTCGCCGCCCCCACGACGTCGCTGCCGGAGACACCGGGCGGCGTCCGCAACTGGGACTACCGCTACAGCTGGCTGCGCGACTCCACGCTCACCCTGCAGGCACTGCTGTCCGCCGGCTACCACGAGGAGGCCGAGGCATGGCGCGACTGGCTGCTGCGCGCTGTCGCGGGTGACCCGGCGGACCTGCAGATCATGTACGGCCTGTCGGGCGAACGACGGCTGCCCGAGTACGAGGTGCACTGGCTGCCCGGCTTCCAGGGCTCGGTACCGGTCCGGATCGGCAACGACGCGGTGAAGCAGCTCCAACTGGACGTGTACGGCGAGGTCATCGACTCGCTGACGGTGGCGCGGGGCGCGGGCCTGCCGATCAGACCGCACATGTGGCGGGTGCAGTGCGCGCTGATGGAGTTCCTGCGGACGGTCTGGGGTCAGCCGGACGAGGGGCTGTGGGAGATGCGCGGCGGACGCCGCCACTTCGTGTACTCGAAGGTGATGGCGTGGGTGGCCGCCGACCGCGCCACCCGCACCCTGGAGGACCGCCCCGAGCTCGAAGGCGATCTCGAGGGCTGGCGGGCGATGCGCGACAAGGTGCACCGGGAGGTGTGCGAGCGGGGCTACGACCCCGAGCGGAACACGTTCACGCAGTACTACGGCTCGCGCGCGCTCGACGCCTCGCTGCTGCTGATCCCCCGCGTCGGATTCCTGCCGCCCGACGACCCCCGAGTCATCGGCACCGTCGACGCGGTGCGCGCGGAGCTCGCCCCTGACGGTTTCATGCGCCGGTACAACACGGAGAGCACCGACGCCGACCCGCTGCCCGGCAAGGAGGGCACCTTCGTGGTCTGTTCGTTCTGGCTCGCGGACGCCCTGCACCTCATCGGCCGCAGCGACGAGGCCCGCGAGCTGTTCGAACGTCTGGTGGGGCTCTGCAATGACGTCGGGCTGCTCGCCGAGGAGTACGACCCGGCCACCGGCCACCTGCTCGGCAACTTCCCGCAGGCCTTCAGCCATCTCGGCCTGGTGGGGACCGCCCTCGCTTTGTTCGAGGGCGGGAGGGCAGGATAGGGGCCATGGATCTTGGGTTGAAGGACCGTGTGTATGTCGTCACCGGCGCCACCCGCGGGCTGGGTAACGCGGCCGCACGAGAACTCGTGGCCGATGGAGCGAAGGTGGTCGTCACGGGCCGCGACGAGAAGCGGGCCGCCGAGGCAGCGGCCGAGCTGGGCACCAACGCGGTCGGGGTGGCGGTCGACAACGCCGACCCCGAGGCGCCGTCCCGGCTGATCGCCGCCGCGCGCGAAAGCTTCGGCGGCTTCGACGGCATCCTCGTCAGCGTCGGCGGCCCGCCGCCCGGCCTTGTCGCCGACACCACGGACGAGCAGTGGACGACCGCGTTCGAGTCGGTGTTCCTGGGTGCGGTGCGGCTGGCCCGCGCGGCCGCCGCGGAGCTGACGGAAGGCGGCGTCATCGGGTTCGTCCTGTCGGCTTCCGTGCATGAGCCGATCCCGGGCCTGACCATCTCCAACGGGCTGCGCCCCGGACTCGCGGGCTTCGCCAAGTCCCTCGCGGACGAGTTGGGCCCGCGCGGCATCCGCGTGGTCGGTCTGCTTCCGAGCCGCATCGACACGGACCGGGTGCGCGAGCTGGACGGGCTCTCCGCCGACCCCAAGGCGACGCGCTTGGCCCACGAGTCCCACATTCCGCTGCGCCGCTACGGCACCCCGGAGGAGTTCGGCCGCACCGCCGCGTTCCTGCTCTCGCCCGCCGCGTCGTATCTGACGGGCGTCATGCTGCCGGTGGACGGCGGCGCCCGGCACGGCTTCTAGGGCAGCCCTGGAACCGCCGTGCCGTAGCCGCCGTCCGTGTCAGTCGCCGACCCCGGCCAGGTCGCGCAGGCGCCTTGCCTGCGCGGCCCGTTCCGAGGCGCGCTGCTCTTCGTACGACCGCTCCTGCGCTCCACGCAGCAGTGCCTTGGTCTCGATCACGGCGTCGCGGGGCGCCGAGAGCAGTGCGGACGCCAGGTCCCGTACGGTCTCGTCGAGTTGCTCGCGCGGTACGGCGATGTTCGCGAGCCCCGTGCTGACGGCCTCGTCGGACTGGACGAAGCGGCCCGTGGCGCAGATCTCGAGCGCGCGGGCGTATCCGACGACGCTCACCAGCGGATGCGTGCCGGTGAGGTCCGGTACGAGGCCCAGACTGGTCTCGCGCATGGCGAACTGCACGTCGTTGGCGACGACGCGCAGA
Organism: Streptomyces sp. NPDC001020; assembly: GCF_053599115.1. NCBI lineage: Bacteria > Bacillati > Actinomycetota > Actinomycetes > Kitasatosporales > Streptomycetaceae > Streptomyces > Streptomyces sp. NPDC001020. The sequence continues at coordinate 11,578 of NZ_JBSFLQ010000013.1, forward strand.
TCGCAGGCGAGCGCGAGCTGGAAACCCGCACCGATCGCGTGCCCCTGCACGGCGGCGATGGACACGATGTCGTTGCGCCGCCACCAGGTGAACGCCTCCTGGTACTCGGCGATGGTCGCGTCCAGTTCGGCGTCGCTGCTGCGCGCGATGTCGATGAACGTCGGCTCGCCTGCGATTCCCTCCGCCGTGAACATCTGCCGGTCGAGTCCGGCCGAGAACGACTTGCCCTCGGCGCGCAGCACGACCGCACGGACGGAACCGGGCAGCGCACGTCCGGCCTCCGCCAGCGCCCGCCACATGGCAGGGCTCTGGATGTTGCGCTTGGCCGGATTGGTCAGCGTCACCGTGGCGATCGCCTCGTCAACGGTGAGCCGTACGCCGTCCTTGTCGAGTACCGGGTCGAACGAAGCCATGGGACGCCTCCGATGGGTGCGGTCAGGAGAGGATGCCGTACGACGACATCCACAAGTGACTGCACAGTAACCACCCGGCCGGATGGGGGCGCCCCCAGGTCCCTTTAGGCACTGGGGGACCGACCGACCGGGCGGCTACCACCGAAGCCGATCCGATGGGCCGCTCGGCGTCAGGGCTGCGCGGCCTTCTTGCCTCGCGTCGCCCCGCCACGTCCTCGCAGCGTGACACCCGACTCGCTGAGCATCCGGTGAACGAAGCCATACGAGCGGCCGGTTTCCTCGGCCAGCGCCCGGATGCTCGCACCGGAGTCGTACTTCTTCTTCAGGTCTGCCGCGAGCTTGTCGCGCGCGGCGCCGGTCACCCGGCTGCCCTTCTTCAGAGTCTCGGCCACCCGTGCCTCCTCATGGGAAGTGCGCTCTGGTCCCCTCATGATCACCCCTCGGGGGCCTGATGGCCACCCATTCGGCAAGGTCCGTGGGACATGGTTGTGACGACAGGAGCGCGTCTCCATGAGCGGAATCCGAGATTCCGTCCGATGTCGCCCGTACGTCCGAACGGGTTCATCCGGGAAGCAGCAGGTCAGCGGCGCGCGCCGGCCGAGCCCCGGAACAGAGGGCATCAGCCGGCATTTCCGTGTACGACACACCCGGTACGAGGAGATCTCACACAGATGACGGATCCCGGGTCGGCCGAATGATCCATACGCAGTGGATCAACCGTTCGGTCAAGCGGCCCTGACCGACCCGGTCCGGTGTGCTCAGGCGAGGGCCACGAGGTCCGCGTAGTCGGCGCCCCACAGGTCCTCGACGCCGTCCGGCAGCAGGATGATCCGCTCCGGCTGGAGCGCCTCCACCGCGCCCTCGTCGTGGGTGACGAGGACGACCGCGCCCTTGTAGGTGCGCAGCGCGCCGAGGATCTCCTCGCGGCTGGCCGGGTCGAGGTTGTTGGTCGGTTCGTCCAGGAGCAGCACGTTCGCGGACGAGACCACGAGAGTGGCGAGGGCGAGGCGGGTCTTCTCGCCGCCGGAGAGGACACCGGCCGGCTTGTCGACGTCGTCGCCGGAGAACAGGAACGAGCCGAGCACCTTGCGGACCTCGACCAGGTCCATGTCCGGGGCCGCGGAGCGCATGTTCTCCAGGACCGTGCGCTCCGGGTCGAGGGTCTCGTGCTCCTGCGCGTAGTAGCCGAGCTTCAGGCCGTGGCCCGGGACGACCGCACCCGTGTCCGGCTGCTCGACGCCTCCGAGCAGCCGCAGCAGGGTGGTCTTTCCGGCGCCGTTGAGGCCGAGGATGACGACCCTGGACCCCTTGTCGATGGCCAGGTCGACATCGGTGAAGATCTCCAGGGAGCCGTACGACTTCGACAGGCCCTCGGCCATCAGCGGGGTCTTGCCGCAGGGCGAGGGCTCGGGGAAGCGGAGCTTTGCGACCTTGTCCGACTGACGGACCTCGTCCAGACCGGAGAGCAGCTTCTCGGCGCGGCGGGCCATGTTCTGCGCGGCGACCGTCTTGGTGGCCTTGGCACGCATCTTGTCGGCCTGCGCGTTGAGCGCGGCGGCCTTCTTCTCGGCGTTGGCGCGCTCGCGCTTGCGCCGCTTCTCGTCGGCCTCGCGCTGCTGCTGGTAGAGCTTCCAGCCCATGTTGTAGACGTCGATCATGGACCGGTTGGCGTCAAGGTAGAACACCTTGTTGACGACCGTCTCGACCAGGTCGACGTCGTGCGAGATGACGATGAAGCCGCCGCGGTAGGTCTTCAGGTAGTCGCGCAGCCAGACGATCGAGTCGGCGTCGAGGTGGTTGGTCGGCTCGTCGAGCAGCAGGGTGTCGGCGTCGGAGAACAGGATGCGGGCCAGCTCGATACGCCGGCGCTGGCCGCCGGAGAGCGTGTGGAGCGGCTGGCCGAGCACACGGTCGGGCAGGTTGAGGGCGGCGGCGATGGTCGCGGCCTCGGCCTCGGCGGCGTACCCGCCCTTGGTGAGGAACTCGGTCTCCTGGCGCTCGTACTGCCTGAGGGCCTTCTCGCGGGTGGCGCCCTGGCCGGAGGCGATGCGCTGTTCGTTCTCGCGCATCTTGCGGATCAGGACGTCGAGGCCACGCGCGGACAGGACGCGGTCGCGGGCGAGCACGTCCAGGTCGCCGGTGCGCGGGTCCTGCGGGAGGTAGCCGACCTCGCCGGAGCGGGTGACGGTGCCCGCGGCGGGCATGCCCTCGCCGGCGAGGACCTTGGTGAGCGTGGTCTTCCCTGCACCGTTACGGCCGACCAGCCCGATGCGGTCGCCCTTGGCGACGCGGAAGGTGGCGTTCTCGATGAGGATGCGGGCACCGGCGCGCAGCTCGATGCCGGAGGCGGAGATCACGGACAGACTCCAGAGGCTGGGCCCCCTGCTCGAGCGACGTCGCGAGCTTTGGGGGAAGTGGCGGGAATGGGCGGCTGAGGACGTTCCCGCCGTCTAATGCGCGTGGAGAATGGCCATGGGGCCAGTCTAACGGGGCTGTGCAAGCGCTTTCCCTCTGTGCGGACGTTCGGCATGTGATGCTCGCCCCGCCGTCCGTCACCGGTCCCCGGTGCGAGACTGAGCCGCAGGCCGTGTTCGTCGGCCGGGGCACGGGAGGGACTGATCGGTATGGCGGGCATGGACGGCAGGCGTCCGAGCATCTTCCCGACGCTGCTGTACGCCGACGCGAGGGCGGCGATCAAGCAGCTCACGGAGGCCTTCGGCTTCATGGAGCTGTCGGTGTACGAGGACGAGGACGGCTCGGTGCTCCATGCCGAGCTGACACAGGGCAACGGAGCGGTGATGCTCGGCTCGAAGGGCCACGGCGGCCCCTTCGACGAGGCGATGAGGGGCGCGGGCCCGTGCGGGGTGTACGTCGCGGTGGACGACGTCGACGCACACCACCGACGGGCCGTGGAGCACGGCGCGGAGGTCCTGATGCCTCCGACGGACCAGGAGTACGGCTCGCGGGAGTACGTGGCCCGGGACGCCGAGGGCAACATCTGGAGTTTCGGTACCTACGCCCCTGAGGTACCAGGCCGCTGACGAGGCGTCAGACACCTCCGGTGTGGACCTGGAACGCGGCGCGGCGCACGGCCTTGGCGAGCGCCGGGTCCGGGTGAGCGGCCGCGAGCGCGACCAGTACCTGCACAGTGCGCGGGTGCCCGACCGCGCGCACCTCGTCGAGGAGGGCGGGCACGGTGGGCTGCACCGCGGACTCCAGGTGCCGCACGAGGAGCGGGGCCTCGCCGTGGTCGGCGATGGCCGCGGCGGTGTCGACCCACAGCCAGGTGGCCTCCTGGCGTGTGAGCACCTCGTGGGCGTCCTCCGGGTCGGCGCCGTCGTGCTCGGCGAGCCAGAGCTGGGCGTAGGGGCGCAGCGGTGTCTCGTCGGCGACGGCGCGCACATCGGGCTCGGCGGGAGCGCCGACCACGCGGAGCGCCTCGAAGGCAAGGCCGCGCAGGAGGGCGTCCTCACCGCGGGCGGCGTCCAGGAGTTCGGTGACGGCGCTGCCGACGGGGCGTGCGGCGAGCCACGCGCGGTACTCGGCACGGGCCGCGTTGGGCCGGAGCCGGGCACAGCCCCGCAGCATGGCCTCGGCGTTCTGCTCGATGTTCCCCGCGGGGCTCTGCGCGGCGACACAGATCTGCTCGAGCTTGACCCAGACCGCCCAGCTGCCGAGCGGAGTGAGGGTGGCCTGCCCCTGGGAGCAGGTGAGGGCACCGATACGGGCGAGCGCGTCGAGGGCCCAGTCGAGGAGGAGGGCGAGCGGGGCGTCCTCGACGGGGCCCCGGTCCGGCGCGTCGGCGGGTTCGGCGGCGGGAGGCCCGGCGCGAAAGACCTCGTCTCCCGCAGGTTGCCGGACGACACCCGGGACGTAGCGGACCTCGCACCGCTCGGTGCGCAGTTCGGTCACCCGCTGTCCGAGGAGGTCGAGAAGCTGCTCGACGGGGACGGGCCCCGCGGACAGCATCAGGAACGAGAGCACCTGCGGCATGGCCGAGACGACGTCGGCGACGGCGGACTGCTCGCGGCCCTCGGGCTCGGGGTAGGCCAGCGACCAGGCGTCGAAGAGGGCGACCCAGCCGCGCAGCACGGCGGAGTCGTCGCGATTCCAGGCACGCAGCCGCCAGCCGGGGCGGGCGCTGTCACCGTGCACCTCGACGAGGCCGGCCAGGCGGGCGATGTCCCAGTCGGCGCGGACCTTGGCGACGCTCAGGCCGAGGTCGGCGGCGGCCCGCTCGGCGGTGGCGTCGGAGAGGGTGCCCTTGCCGTCCGCGGAGGCGCCGTCGCGCCCCGGGCGGAGCGCGACGTCGGCCCAGTGGGCGACACCGGCCGCGTCAGCCAGGCGGGTCCGGGCCATTCTGGCGAGTTCCGCGGGAGGGGGTGTGCCCTCGGGCGGCCGGGGGGCGGGGCGGGGCGAGCGGCGCTGGGTCACCGCTCGGGGGGCGGCGGCCAGGGGCCGCGGGCTGACGAGTCGGAGCCTGGAGTCGCGCGGGTTACGGGACGTCACGGGTGCAGTCTTCCCGTTGACGGTCCGAAAACCCAAACGGAAGGTCACGCCGGGCGACGGGGCTGGCCAACGCACGGGGTCGGAGGGGGGTCCGAGGGGGCAAAGGGCTGTCGGGAGGAGTAAGCGGAAGGGGCGCGCAGCCGGGGTTTTCGGGGTGCGGGCCGGCCGGGCGGCCCACTTCGCAGGGGCAGTCCCGGCCCGCCCGCACCAGCCGACCGTCACATCAGCGGGGTCAGGAAGCGGCGCATGGCCTCTTCGTAGGCCTCGGGATCCGGGTTCCACATGGCACCGTGCGGAGCGTTCAGCACGGTGTTCAGGGTGACCAGGTCCGCGCGACGCGCGGCGAGGCGACGCGAAGGCTCCCACGGGGCGATGGCGTCGTCGGGCCCGTGGAATATCAGGACCGGTACCTGGAGGCGGTCGAGGTCCGCGGTCGTCTGGGCGCGGTCGCCGTGCAGACCGGTGCGGCCCTGGGCGGCGCGGACCGCCAGGGGCAGCAGGGCGCCGGGGGTGCGCCGGGCCGAGGCGAGGGCGCGCAGCGTGGCCTCCCAGCTGAGCACGGGAGAGTCCAGGACGAGTCCGGAGATCCGCCGGCGAAGCGCGGAGTGCGCGGCGGTACGCACCGCCATGGTGGCGCCGGTGGACCAGCCGTGCAGGACGACGCGCTCGGCGCCGTGGTGCACGGCGTGCCGGACGGCGGCCTCCACGTCGCGCCACTCGGTCTCGCCGAGGTGGTTCAGGCCGTCCGGGGAGCGGGGCGCGCCGAGGTCGCCGCGGTAGGCGAGGTCGAGGACCGGGAAGCGGTAGCGGTGGAAGAACTCCATGACGTTCATGGGATGTTCCCGGGTGGTGCCGAGTCCGTGCACGGTGATCACCCAGGTGTCGCGGGCGCCGGGCACGAACCAGGCGGGAAGAGCGCCGAGCTCGCCGGGCACGTCGACGTCGATGTGCTCGAGGCCGAGGGCGGTGCGCGGATCGCCGACATACAGGTTGGGGGTGAGCCAGGCTTTGTCGCCGGGTTCGAGGGTGCCGTGGGTGACGCCTTCCAGGCGGCGTACGACGGTGTCGGCGGAGTGGCCGGCGGCGCCCAGCACCGGGCCGACGACCGCGTGGGAGCCGTCGCCGGAGAGACCGTAGGTCCCGGGGCGCAGGGAGGCGAGGTCACGGGTGAGCGTGACCCGGCCGGCAGCCAGGGAGTGCACGGTGAGGCGGGGTTCGGAGGGGAGCGGGCGGCCCGGCGGCGCCTTGAGCGCGGCGTTGCTGGCGTAGCGGCCCACGGCGATGCCGGCCGCGCCGACGGCGATGGCTGCGGTGACGGCTGCGGCCGCCGCTTTCACAGTGCCCACCTCTCCAGTCTCCCGGCGGACCCCGCCTCCGGCCACCGGGAAATCGGCCTGGGGGCAGACGTTGCCTGCTGCGGCACTAGGGTTGTCCGTATCCCCGCAGCCGCTCCCCCGCCTGCGCCACCTGCTCGGGTGTGAGCAGCGTCGGCGACAGGCCCGGTACCGACGACGCCGTCAGCCACACGCGGCACATCCACTCAAGCTGGGCCGTACGGTCGTACGCCTCGGCCGGCGAGGTCCCGTAGGCGATCGTGCCGTGGTTCTGGAGGAGGCATGCGGTGCGATCCGTCAGCGCACGGACCGTGTTCTCGGCCAGTTCCGGCGTGCCGTAGGTCGCGTACGGGGCGACGCGGACCGGCCCACCGAGCGCACCGGCCATGTAGTGGATCAGCGGCAGTTCCCGTACCAGCGTGGAGACGGCCGTCGCGTGCACGGCGTGCGTGTGGACGACGGCGCGTGCCCCGGTGGTGCGGTAGACCGCCAGATGCATCGGCAGTTCGCTCGTCGGGCGCAGCGAGCCGAGCACCTGTCTGCCGTCGAGGTCGACTCCGACCACGTCGCCCGGCGTCAGCCGCTCGTAGGGCACGCCCGTGGGCGTGACCAGCACGGTGTCGCCGACACGCGCGGAGACGTTGCCGGACGTGCCGACGACCAGCCCCTCGGACACGGTACGGCGGGCCGTCTCGACGACCTCGTTCCATGCCGATGCCAGTACGTCCGCCGGAACCGGTCCGCCCCGCCCTCGTGCGCCCTGTGCGTCCGCCCGTACGTCCCGCGCCCCGGGTCGCTGCTCAGCCATGCGGTGATCCTGCCAGGCGGGAACCCGGCCCGCCGGTGAGCATGCGTGGGGTGACAAAAGTCTCGTCAGCGGATCCCCGGCCCGGCCGAAGAGGTGTGCGGCGCATTACCGAGCGGAGCGGCCCAGAAGACCCTCGAAGACCTCCGGACGCCTAAATTCCGCCTTCGTTCGGGCGTACGGGCGCCGCCACCCCCTCACAAGCGGAGCGACGGCATTCCTTTGGCTACACCCCGAAGCCTGCCTCAGTTCACCTTCCGTTCACCCAGGTTGCCTACGGTCCACTCGCCACTGACCTCCCACAGAAGCCTGGGTAAATGGAACACATCACGCTCCTCCTCGGAATCGTGATCGTCACCGCTCTCGTGTTCGACTTCACGAACGGTTTCCACGACACAGCCAACGCGATGGCGACGACCATCTCGACCGGCGCCCTGAGGCCGAAGACGGCGGTGGCGATGTCTGCCACGCTGAACCTCGTGGGTGCCTTCCTCTCCGTGGAGGTCGCCAAGACGATCTCCGGCGGCATCATCAACGAGAAGGGCATCCGCGTCGAAGTGATCTTCGCGGCCCTGGTGGGCGCCATCCTGTGGAACCTGCTGACCTGGCTCCTCGGGCTTCCCTCCAGTTCCTCCCATGCCCTCTTCGGCGGTCTGATCGGTGCCGCGGTCGCGTCGGCCGGCTGGTCCGCGGTGAACGGTTCGACCGTCGTCACCAAGGTCCTGATCCCCGCGGTCGCCGCGCCGATCGTGGCCGGGCTCGCCTCGATGCTGGCCACGCGCCTGTCGTACCGCATCGCCAGCCACACCGACGAGAAGGCCGCCTCCAAGGGCTACCGCGCCGGACAGATCGCCTCCGCCGGCCTGGTCTCCCTGGCGCACGGTACGAACGACGCCCAGAAGACGATGGGCATCATCACGCTGGCACTCGTCACCGGTGGCGCCCTCGCCCCCGGTTCGAACCCTCCCACCTGGGTCATCGTCTCGGCCGGTCTGGCCATCGCGCTCGGCACCTACCTGGGCGGCTGGCGCATCATCCACACCCTGGGCAAGGGCCTGACGGACCTGGCGCCGCAGCAGGGCTTCGCCGCCCAGACCAGCGCCGCGACCGCGATCCTCGCCTCCTCGCACATCGGCTTCTCCCTCTCCACCACCCAGGTCTGCTCCGGTGCCGTCATGGGCGCGGGTCTGGGCCGCAAGGGCGGCGTGGTCCGCTGGTCCACCGCGACCCGGATGTTCGCCGCCTGGGGTCTGACGCTCCCGGCCGCCGGCCTGGTCGGCGCGGGCGCCGAACTCCTCACCAGGCAGGGCACCTGGGGCACGATCGCCACCGGCGTACTGCTGGTCGCCGGCGCCGCCGTCATCTGGGCCCTGTCCCGCCGCCAGCCGGTCACGAGCGACAACATCCACGAGGTCGAGCCGGAATCCCCGGGCGTCGTCACTGCGGCGGTCGCCGCGGTGACCCCGCCGCCGGCGGGCCCGGTCGCGACGAACGCCACCGCCGACCTGAAGACCACGATCCCGGCCCCCGAGGCCGACCCCTCCGCGGAACCGAACCGCGCCGCGACGGTTTAAGGAATCACCACCATGAAGATCGACTGGGCAGCACTCGGCTCCGTCTTCGGCATCAGCCTCGTGGTCACCGTGGCCCTGGTGGGCCTGTTCACGCTGGGCGTCGTGGGCCTCACGAAAAAGGAGTCGGCCGAGGGCGGCACGGCCACCCTGGCGGCCACCGGTGCCTATGCCTGCTTCGCGGCGTGCGCGGCCGCGGTGGCGTACGGGATCTATCTGATCGTCGCCTGACTCTGCCGGGCGGCTCAGCAGCCTCCTCGCACACGCGCGCAGCCCCCGTGGTGGAAATTCACCACGGGGGCTCGTTTATATGTGGCTTATTTAGTGCAAATACGGCCACATAGGCGCATTTATTGGATTTGCCCGTTGCGACACGGTTTTCCGTTCACCATCGCACGCGCCCCCGTCGAAGAGACAGGTGTCAGACTGCAGTTGTCTGGCTGCTCTCGCCTAACTCACCTACTCTGGTGGGTGAATTGCTAGTCGACGTTGGCCGCCCGACCAGTCCGATGACGACGAGTGGCAAGGAGCGACATGGCCAGGGACATCGATCCGAGCCTGAACCGACGCAGGCTCCGTATCGAGTTGCGCAAGTCGCGCGAGGAAGCGGGTCTCACCCAGCGGGAGGCCGCCGACGCGCTGGAATGGTCCCTGTCCAAGCTCATCCGGCTGGAGGCCGGGACGGTCAGCCTCAGCGTCACCGACCTACGCGCGCTGCTCCAGCTGTACCGCGTCACGGAACCCGGCAGGGTGGCCGAGTTGGAGGAGGCCGCCCGTGGTTCCAAGGGGCTGTCCTGGTGGGCACCGTACAGCGACATGGTGCGCCCGCATTTCGCGCAGTACCTCGGCTACGAGAGCGCCGCGACCTCGATCCGCACCTACCACCCGAACCTGATCCCCGCACTGTTCCAGACGGAGGACTACGCGACGTCCCTGCTGGCGCCGCGATCGGCCCCGCAGACGGCCCGTAGGTCGGCGGAGCTGCGCACCACCCGGCAGGAGCGGGTCTACGACGGCGAGCAGGGGCCGGACGTGCAGATCGTGCTCGACGAGGCGGCGGTCCGCCGGGTCATCGGCGGCCCCGGTGTGATGCGTCATCAACTGGAGCACCTCAGGACGATGTCCCGGCACCCCAGAGTCACCATGCGGCTGCTGCCGTTCGCGGCGGGCGCCCACTACAGCGTGGCCAGTTCCTTCATCCTGCTCGGCTTCAAGGACGACGACGACCTGCTCTACCTCGAAGGTCCCACCGGCAGTGTGTCGAACCGTGACGACCTCGAACTGACGGCGCGCTACCAGGAGTGCTTCGAGGACATCAGCGCCAAGGCGTACGACGGCGACCGGATGATCGAACTGATCGACGCGGTCAAGGAGAGTCTGGCCAACACCTGACCCGGGAGACGGACCGGGCAAACGACGGGGAGGGCCCATGGCGGTCTTCGGGTTCCTTGAGTGGTGCAGGCGGCTGCACACGGTGCGTTCCGTCACGGCGGGGGAACCACCCGCCGTCCCCCCGCAGGCCGACGTGGCCGAAGAGGACCGCCCCGCCGGCCTCGACGACGTCATGCTCAAGGCCTACGCGATGCAGCGGCGGGAGTGGGCCGAGGCCCTCATCGACGTCGAGAACGCCCGGGTCAGCGGCGAGATCCGGCTGCTGTCGGTTCGCCTGTTGCTGGGCACGGCGTGCGGCAGCGTCCTGTTGTTCAGCATCGCCGTGTCCACCCGGGTGGCGCCCAGCCTCGAGGTGGGCGCCCTGACTCCGCTGACCACCACGGTGCTGGGAGCTCTCGGCGCCGCCGTCGTCACCGCCCTCGCGGCCGGCCTCGGCAGAGCGGTGCGCGGCCGCTCGGCAGCGGCGCGCACTCCCGAGGTCAACGGCCCCGCGAGTCCCTTGGACGAACCGCCGCAGCAGCCCGGCCCAGAACGCGGAGGCGCTCCGTGACGGGGGTGAGACCCCACCACAGGCCGGCGCAGGTGGCGGCCACGAGCGTCACCACCAGCCAGACCAGGGCCCGCGCCGAGGGTCCGGGAACGAGCAGTGCCGCCAGCGCGCCCATGCCGACCGCAAGCACCCCCGTCGTCAGGGAGAAGAGTGCGAGCGGAGCCGCCGCCACCAGCGAGACGCGCGGACGGTATGGACCTCCCGCGCGCGCCGGGACTTCCTTGGCCCTGTCCCCCATGTGGGTCCCTCCCGTCCTCTGGACGGCTCTTCAGAAACCGTCCGCTGCCGGGTTCTCAAGTGCAGCCAGCAAACCACACCACGCGGTACGGCGAAAGACGAGCACCGGGCCTTCGCGCCGTTTCGAGTCACGCACCAGCACACGCGGGCCCGCGTCGGCGACTTCGACGCAGTCGTTGTTCTCGTCTCCCGAGTAGCTGCTCCTGACCCACACCCGTCCCGACGGCTCCCTGCCGATCACACCGACCTCCCTCTGCTCAAGAGTCGGCGCACCGACACGGCGTCCTGCCCGCGACGCCCCGCGATCCGTGTCCCTCCGCTGCCGCAGGCAACGTGGACACCGGGTTCGTCTCCCCGCCACGAATTCAGCCCGTTGCCGCTCGTCGGCGCCCCACCCCGTTCGTGCTGTCGTCCCCTCAAGTCTTCCCAGCTTCCGCTCCGGGAAAGAGTGCAGAAACCATCGATTCGGCGTATTGATCGGGTTTTCCTCGGTGTGGGGCTCGGCACACCGTCGCGTCGCAGGTCAAGGGTGAGTTGACGGTTGTTCGGGGGTCGTGGTGGACTGCCGGGGCCAATACGGCAGCAGGAGAGGAAGCCGGTGTGAATCCGGCGCGGTCCCGCCACTGTCACCGGGGAAGAACGTCCCGGGAGCCAGGAACTCTCGCCGCCGATCTCGTCGAACCAGGGCGTGGACACCCTGAGTGAGGACATATCGCCATGCGCGGCTTCCTTTTGAGGTTCAGTACCCGACTCCTGCCCGGACCTGCGGCCGACTGAGCCCATGGGTGCCGATCGCGTCTTCGCGTACGGCGCCGCTGCCGGCCTCCTCGGTGACCTCCTGTTCGGCGATCCACGCCGCGGGCATCCGGTCGCCGTGTTCGGGCTGGCCACGGGCGCCGTGGAGCGGGCGTTGTGGCGCGACCACCGGGGGTGGGGCGTGCTGCACACCGCTGTGTGTGCCGGTGGCGCTGTCGCCCTCGGGGCCGTCGCCGCTCGCTGCGTACGTCCGTCCCCTGCCGCGTCCCTCGCCCTGACCGCCGCCGCCACCTGGGCCGTCGTCGGGGGCACGTCGCTCGCGCGGGAGGCGCGGGCCGTCGGGCGCGCCCTCGATGCGGGGGACGTCGAGGCCGCCCGCGCGCGGCTGCCACATCTGTGCGGGCGGGATCCGCAGGCACTCGACGCCGACGGGATCGCGCGGGCGGTCGTCGAGTCCGTCGCCGAGAACACTTCCGACGCCGTGGTGGGCGCCTTGGTGTGGGGGGCGGTCGCCGGGGTCCCCGGACTGCTCGGTTTCCGGGCCGTCAACACCCTCGACGCCATGGTCGGACACAAGTCGCCCCGGTACCGGCGCTACGGGTGGGCCTCGGCACGGCTCGACGATGTCGCCGGGTGGCCGGGGGCGCGGCTGACCGCGGTCCTGGCGGCGGTGGCAGGCCCTGATCCGCGAGGGGCCGTCCGCGCCTGGCGTGCCGATGCCGGGAGGCATCCGAGTCCCAACGCCGGTCCGGTGGAGGCCTCCTTCGCCGGGGCCCTGGGGGTACGGCTGGGCGGGACGCTCTCCTATGGGGGGCGTGTGGAACACCGGCCGGTACTCAACGGTCGGGGGCGGGCCGTCCAGGTCCACGACGTCGAACGCGTCGTACGTCTCTCCCGGCGCGTGAGCGGGCTCGCGCTCGGTGTCACGGTCGCCGGGCGGTTCCTCGCCCGAAGGGTTCTCACGAAGGGACGCTCCTCATGAGCGGCGGGCTGCTTGTCGCGGGTACCACTTCCGACGCGGGCAAGAGCGTCGTCACCGCCGGGATCTGCCGCTGGCTGGTGCGGCAAGGGGTCCATGTCGCGCCGTTTAAGGCGCAGAACATGTCCCTCAACTCCTTCGTCACGCGCGAGGGCGCGGAGATCGGGCGGGCGCAGGCCATGCAGGCCCAGGCGTGTCGCATCGAGCCGACCGCACTGATGAACCCCGTCCTGCTCAAGCCCGGCAGCGACCGCAGCAGTCAGGTCGTGCTCATGGGCAGGCCGGTGGGCGAGTTGAGCGCTCGTGGCTACCACGGCGGTCGGCAGGAGGCGCTCCTGGACACCGTGCTGGAGTGCCTGGCCGCGTTGCGGAGCACGTATGACGCGGTGATCTGCGAGGGAGCCGGCAGTCCCGCCGAGATCAATCTGCGCCGGACCGACATCGTCAACATGGGGATCGCCCGTAACGCCCGGCTTCCCGTCCTCGTCGTCGGCGACATCGACCGCGGCGGTGTCTTCGCCTCCTTCTTCGGCACGGTCGCCCTGCTGTCGCGTGAGGACCAGGAGTTGGTCGCCGGGTTCCTGGTCAACAAGTTCCGTGGGGACGTCACCCTGCTGGAGCCCGGTCTCGACATGCTGCACGGGCTCACCGGACGGCGCGCGTACGGTGTGCTTCCCTTCCGACGCGGCCTCGGGATCGACGAGGAGGACGGGCTGAGGCTGTCCTTGCGGGGAGCGGTCCGGGAGTCGGAGGTGACCGCGCCCGTCGGCGAGGACGTGCTGCGTGTCGCCGTCTGCGCCATCCCTCTCATGTCCAACTTCACCGATGTGGACGCCCTTGCCGCCGAGCCGGGCGTTGTCGTGCGGTTCGTGGACCGGCCCGAGGAGCTGGCCGACGCCGACCTCGTGATCATCCCCGGGACCCGGGGGACCGTCGGTGCCCTTCAGTGGCTGCGCGAGCGCGGCCTCGCCGAGGCCGTCGTCCGAAGGGCCGTCGACGGCAGGCCCGTACTCGGTATCTGTGGCGGCTTCCAGATCCTCGGTGAGCGCATCGAGGACGAGGTCGAAAGCCGCCGGGGAGTGGTGGACGGGCTCGGGATCCTGCCCGTGCGGGTGCGGTTCGCCCGCGAGAAGACCCTCGCCCGGCCCGTCGGCGAGGCGCTCGGCGAACACGTCGAGGGGTACGAGATCCACCACGGGGTCGCCGACGTCGTCGGCGGTGAAACGTTCATGTCCGATGGCAATGGACACAGCCTGGACGGCTGCCGGGTCGGCTCGGTCTGGGGCACGCACTGGCACGGCTCGCTGGAGTCGGACGGCTTCCGGCGGGCGTTCCTGCGCGAGGTGGCGGCCGCCGCGGGCCGCCGCTTCGTACCGGCCGCGGGCACGTCGTTCGCCGCGCTGCGCGAGGAACAGCTCGACCGGCTCGGCGATCTGATCGAACAGCACGCGGACACGGACGCGCTGTGGCGGCTCATCGAGTCGGGCGCGCCGCTTGGACTGCCTTTCCTTCCACCGGGAGCGCCCGTATGAGCACAGTGTTGTTGTTGTCGACCGCCGACACGGATCTGCTGGCGGCACGGGCCTCCGGCGCGGACTACCGCATCGGCAATCCCACCAGGGTCGACGTCGCGCAGGAGCTACCGGGCCTGCTCGCCGGCGCGGACCTCGCCGTCGTACGGCTGCTGGGCGGCAAGCGCGCCTGGGAGGACGGGCTCGCCGCGCTGAAGGCGTCCGGCGTCCCGACCGTGCTGCTGGGCGGCGAGGCCGTGCCGGACGCGGAGCTGATGGCCGAGTCGTCCGTGCCGGCCGGTGTGGTGGCCGAGGCCCTGAGGTACCTCGTCGAGGGCGGTCCCGCCAACCTCACCGAGCTCGCCCGGTTCCTGTCCGACACCGTGCTGCTGACCGGCGAGGGCTTCGAGGAGCCGCGGAAGATGCCGGAGTACGGCGTCCACGGCGACCGTGCGCTCGTCGACGGTCGGCCGACCGTGGGCGTGCTCTTCTACCGGGCGCACGAGCTGAGTGGCAACTCGGCCTTCGTGGACACCCTCTGCGAGGCGATCGAGGCGAAGGGCGCCAACGCCCTTCCCGTCTACTGCGGTTCGCTGCGCGGCGCGGACGCCGGACTGTACGAGCTGCTCGGCAGGGCCGACGCGCTGGTCGCCACCGTGCTCGCGGCCGGCGGTACGCACGCCTCGCAGGCCTCGGCGGGCGGTGACGAGGCCTGGGACATCGGCGCGCTCGCCGATCTGAACGTCCCCGTGCTGCAGGGGCTGTGCCTGACCTCGTCCCGGGCCGCCTGGCAGGAGTCGGACGCCGCCCTGTCCCCCATGGACGCGGCCATGCAGGTCGCGATCCCGGAGTTCGACGGCCGCCTCGTCACCGTGCCGTTCTCCTTCAAGGAGCAGGGCCCGGACGAGGTCCCGGTGTACGTCGCGGACCCCGAGCGGGCCGCCCGCGTGGCCGGGATCGCCCTGCGCCACGCCCAGCTGAAGCACAAGCCGAACGCCGAGAAGAGGATCGCGCTGGTCTTCACCGCGTACCCGACCAAGCACTCCCGCGTCGGCAACGCGGTAGGCCTGGACACGCCCGCGTCGGCGGTACGGGTGCTGGACGCGCTGCGCGATGCGGGGTACTCCCTCACCGACTACCCCGACAACGGCGACGAGCTGATCCACCGGCTCATCGAGGCCGGCGGCCACGACGTGGAGTGGCTGACGGAGGATCAGTTGGCGGCGGCGCCCGCGCGGGTGCCGCTGGCCGACTACCGGGCCTGGTTCGCGAAGCTGGACCCCGAGCTGCGGGACGCGATGACCGAGGCCTGGGGCGAGCCGCCGGGCGGCCTGTACGTCGACGGCGACGACATCGTGCTGGCGTCCCTCCAGTTCGGCAACGTGGTCGTGATGATCCAGCCGCCGCGCGGCTTCGGCGAGAACCCGATCGCGATCTACCACGACCCGGACATGCCGCCGTCGCACCACTACATGGCGGCCTACCGCTGGCTGGAGAACTCCTTCGGCGCGGACGCCGTCGTCCACATGGGCAAGCACGGCACGATGGAGTGGCTGCCGGGCAAGGGGCTGGGGCTCAGCAGCGGGTGCGCGCCGGACGCGGTCCTCGGTGACCTGCCCCTGGTCTACCCGTTCATCGTCAACGACCCCGGCGAGGGCACGCAGGCCAAGCGGCGCGGCCACGCCACGGTCGTCGACCACCTCGTCCCGCCGATGGCACGCGCCGACACCTACGGCGACCTGGCCAAGCTGGAGCAACTGCTGGACGAGTACGCGCTCGTCTCCGACCTGGACCCGGCCAAGGCGCCGGCCGTGCGGGCGCAGATCTGGACGCTGGTCAAGGCCGCCGAACTCCACCACGACCTGCACGTGGACGACCAGCCCGACGACGACGAGTTCGACGAGTTCGTCATGCACATCGACGGCTATCTGTGCGAGATCAAGGACGTGCAGATCAGGGACGGGCTCCACATCCTCGGCGGCGGGCCGGTCGGCGAGCCGCGCGTGAACCTGGTGCTGGCGGTGCTGCGCGCCTCGCAGGTGTGGGGCGGGCGGGCGAACGCCCTGCCGGGGCTGCGGTCCTGCCTCGCGGCCCACTTCGGGCTGGACGAGAAGGAGTTGCTGGCCGAGCCCGGTACCCCGGTGAAGGTTCCGGTGGAGCTGACGGACCTGGTGGAGGGCCCGGCCCGTACGGCCTCCGACGCGATCGACCTGCTGGAGCAGCTGTGCCGGCGGATCGCGGAGGGCATGGAGGAGCGGGCCTGGGAGCGCACGGCCGTACCGGCGGTCCTGGGCGACGCACTCGGCACCGAACTGCCGGACGCCGTAGCGGTGATGGAGTTCGCCTGCGACGAGGTCGTGCCGCGGCTCGCGCGGACGACGGACGAGATCGGCCACATCCTGCGGGCGCTGGACGGCGGCTACGTCCCGGCGGGCCCGTCGGGTTCGCCGACCCGTGGCCTGGTCAACGTGCTGCCGACCGGCCGCAACTTCTACTCCGTCGATCCCAAGGCGATTCCGTCCCGGCTGAGCTGGGAGGTCGGGCAGTCGCTGGCCGACTCGCTGATCGCCCGGTATCTGCAGGACACCGGCGAGTACCCGAAGTCCGTGGGCCTCACGGTGTGGGGCACGTCCGCGATGCGCACCCAGGGCGATGACATCGCCGAGATCCTGGCGCTGCTGGGCTGCCGCCCGGTGTGGGACGACGCCTCGCGCCGGGTGACGGGCTTCGAGGTGATCGGGCCGGCGGAGCTGGGGCGCCCGCGCATCGACGTCACCGTCCGCATCTCCGGCTTCTTCCGGGACGCGTTCCCGCACGTGGTGGGGCTGATCGACGACGCGGTACGCGCGGTGGCCGAGCTGGACGAGCCGGCCGAGCAGAACTTCGTCAGGGCGCACGCCGACGAGGACACCGCCGGGCACGGCGACCGGCGGCGCGCGACCGCCCGTATCTTCGGCTCGAAGCCCGGCGCGTACGGTGCCGGCCTGCTGCCGCTGATCGACGCCCGCAACTGGCGCTCGGACGCCGACCTCGCCGAGGTGTACGCGGTGTGGGGCGGCTACGCCTACGGGCGCGGGCTGGACGGGCGGGCCGCGCGTGGCGACATGGAGACCGCCTTCCGGCGGATCGCGGTGGCGGCGAAGAACGTCGACACCCGCGAGCACGATCTGGTCGACGCCGACGACTACTTCCAGTACCACGGCGGCATGGTCGCCATGGTGCGGCACCTGACCGGCGCCAACCCCGAGGCGTACGTGGGCGACAGCGCCGTTCCCGACCAGGTGAGGACGCGCACGCTGGGCGAGGAGACGCACCGTGTCTTCCGCGCCCGAGTGGTCAACCCGCGCTGGATGGCGGCCATGCGCCGGCACGGCTACAAGGGCGCCTTCGAGATGGCGGCGACCGTGGACTACCTGTTCGGCTACGACGCCACGGCGGGCGTGGTCGACGACTGGATGTACGAGAAGCTCAGCGCGGAGTACGTCTTCGACCCGGAGAACCGGGACTTCATGAAGAAGTCCAACCCGTGGGCGTTGCGCGGCATCACCGAACGGCTCCTGGAGGCCGCCGAGCGCGGTCTGTGGGCCGAGCCGGACGCGGAGACGCTGGAGCGGCTGCGCGCCACGTACCTTGAGCTGGAAGGCGACTTGGAGGGCGACCAGTGACCATCCCCTTCCCCTTTACCGCCGTGGTCGGCCAGGACGACCTGCGGCTCGCCCTGCTGCTGAACGCCGTGTCCCCGGCGGTCGGCGGGGTGCTGGTGCGCGGCGAGAAGGGCACCGCCAAGTCGACGGCGGTGCGTGCCCTCTCGGCACTCATGCCGGAACTGAACGCCGTCTCCGGCTGCCGTTTCTCCTGCGATCCGGACTCCCCCGACCCGGGCTGCCCGGACGGGCCGCACGAGCCCGGGGCGTTCGAGACCCGGCCCGCGCGCATGGTCGAGCTGCCGGTCGGCGCCTCCGAGGACCGGCTGGTCGGCGCCCTGGACATCGAGCGGGCGCTCGCCGAGGGCGTGAAGGCGTTCGAGCCGGGCCTGCTGGCCGACGCGCACCGCGGCATCCTCTACGTCGACGAGGTCAACCTCCTCCACGACCATCTGGTCGACCTGCTGCTGGACGCGGCGGCCATGGGCGCCTCGTACGTCGAGCGCGAGGGCGTGTCGGTGCGGCACGCGGCCCGTTTCCTGCTCGTCGGCACCATGAATCCGGAGGAAGGCGAGCTGCGGCCGCAGCTCCTCGACCGGTTCGGGCTGACCGTGGAGGTCGCGGCGTCCCGGGAGCCGGACCAGCGGGTCGAGGTCGTGCGGCGCAGGCTGGCGTACGACGACGATCCGGCCGCCTTCGCCGCCCGCTGGGCCGGGGAGGAGACCGCCGTACGGCAGCGGATCGTGGCGGCGCGGGAACTGCTGCCCGAGGTGCGGCTGGGCGACGGGGCGCTGCGGCAGATCGCGGCCACCTGCGCGGCCTTCGAGGTGGACGGCATGCGCGCCGACATCGTGATGGCCCGGACGGCGACTGCGCTGGCCGCGTGGGACGGGCGGACGGACGTCCTGGCCGAGGACGTGCGACAGGCCGCGCTGCTCGCGCTGCCGCACCGCAGGCGCCGCAACCCCTTCGACGCGCCGGGGCTGGACGAGGACAAGCTGGACGACACGCTGGAGCAGTTCTCGGGCGAGGACGACGGCGAGGACGATCCCGACCCGGACGGGCCCGGAGGCGGGGGCGGCCGGCCGGCGCCCGACGACGGCCCGGGGGCGGGCGGGGACACCGCCGCGCGGCCCGAGGCCGGTGAGGGCGGGGAGCCCCAGCCGTCCGGCGCGCAGGAGCAGTCGGCGGTACGGGCCGGCGAGCCCTTCCGGGCCAGGGTGCTGAGCGTGCCCGGGATCGGTGAGGGCGCCGCCGGGCGGCGGTCGCGGGCGCGGACCGAGCACGGGCGGACCACCGGCGCCCGGCGGCCCCAGGGCGCGCTGACCAAGCTGCATCTGGCGGCCACCGTGCAGGCGGCGGCTCCGCACCAGCGGGCGCGCGGCCGGTCCGGACCGGGACTGGTGATCCGCCGGGACGATCTGCGGCAGGCGACCCGGGAGGGGCGCGAGGGGAACCTCGTGCTGTTCGTGGTGGACGCCTCCGGCTCGATGGCGGCCCGGCAGCGGATGAGCGCCGTGAAGGGCGCCGTGCTGTCGCTGCTGCTCGACGCCTACCAGCGACGGGACAAGGTGGGCCTGGTGACCTTCCGGGGGTCCGCGGCCGACGTGGCGCTGCCGCCGACGTCCTCCGTCGACGCGGCCGCGGCCCGGCTGGAGTCGCTGCCGACCGGGGGCCGTACGCCGCTGGCCGCCGGACTGCTCAGGGCGCACGAGGTGCTGCGGGTGGAGCGGCTGCGGGACCCGGCGCGGCGGGCGCTGGTCGTGGTGGTGACCGACGGACGGGCGACGGGCGGTCCGGAGCCGGTGGCGCTGGCCGGGCGGGCGGCCCGGCTGTTCGCGGCCGAGGGGACCGCGTCGGTGGTCGTGGACTGCGAGTCGGGGCCGGTGCGGCTGGGGCTCGCCGGGCAGCTCGCGGGTGAGTTGGGCGGTACGGCGGTGACGCTCGACGAGTTGCGGGCGGACTCGATCGCCGGACTGGTGAAGGACGTACAGAGGAGGGCCGCGTAATGCCGCAGGGACAGCCGAGTGTCGTACCGGACGACGGCCTGACGACCCGTCAGCGACGCAACCGTCCGCTGGTGATCGTGCACACCGGTGTCGGCAAGGGCAAGTCGACGGCGGCCTTCGGGCTCGCGCTGCGCGCCTGGAACCAGGGGTGGCCGATCGGGGTGTTCCAGTTCGTCAAGTCGGCGAAGTGGAAGGTCGGCGAGGAGAACGCGCTGCGTGTGCTGGGGGCGTCCGGGCAGGGCGGGAGTGTCGACTGGCACAAGATGGGCGAGGGCTGGTCGTGGGTGCAGCGCGATGAGCAGCTCGACAACGAGGAGAAGGCCCGCGAGGGCTGGGAGCAGGTCAAGCGGGACCTGGCCGCCGAGACGTACCGGCTCTACGTGCTGGACGAGTTCGCGTACCCGATGCACTGGGGCTGGGTGGACACCGACGAGGTCGTGGATGTCCTGCGCAACCGGCCGGGTACCCAGCATGTCGTGATCACCGGGCGGAACGCGCCGGAGAAGCTCGTCGGATTCGCCGATCTCGTCACCGACATGTCCAAGGTCAAGCACCCGATGGACGTCGGCCAGAAGGGCCAGAGGGGCATCGAGTGGTGACTTCCGTGCCCCGGTTGGTCATCGCCGCGCCCTCGTCGGGCAGCGGCAAGACCACCGTTGCCACGGGGTTGATGGCCGCGTTCGCCCAGCGGGGGATGGCCGTCTCCCCGCACAAGGTCGGACCGGACTACATCGACCCCGGCTATCACGCGCTCGCGACCGGGCGCACAGGGCGCAACCTCGACGCCTTTCTGTGCGGGCCGGAGTTGATCGCGCCGCTGTTCCTGCACGGGGCGCGCGGGTGCGATCTCGCCGTCGTCGAGGGTGTGATGGGGATGTTCGACGGAGCCGCCGGGGAAGGCGAACTGGCCTCCACCGCCCACGTGGCGAAGCTGCTGCGGGCGCCGGTGGTGCTCGTGGTCGACGCGTCGTCGCAGTCGCGGTCGGTGGCGGCACTGGTCCACGGCTTCGCGTCCTGGGATCCCGGGGTGCGGGTCGGGGGCGTGATCCTGAACAAGGTGGCGTCCCAGCGGCACGAAGCGCTGCTGCGCGAGGCTCTGGAGTCGGTCGGGGTGCCGGTGCTGGGCAGCCTGAGGAGGGCTTCCCAGGTCGGTACGCCGTCGCGTCATCTCGGCCTCGTGCCGGTCGCCGAGCGGCGGGCGGAGGCGGTGGAGGCCGTCGCCGCGATGGCCGCTCAGGTGCGCGAGGGCTGCGACCTGGAGGCGTTGCTGGCGCTGGCGAAGAGTACGGGACCGCTGTCGGCCGAACCCTGGGAACCGCCCGCCGTCACCGCGGGGCCGCGGGAGGTGGTCGCCGTCGCCGGTGGCACGGCGTTCACCTTCTCCTACGCCGAGCACACCGAACTGCTCACCGCCGCCGGAGCCGACGTCGTCCCCTTCGACCCCGTGCGCGATGAGCGACTCCCCGAGGGCACACGCGGGTTGGTCATCGGCGGCGGCTTCCCCGAGGTGTACGCCGCCGAGTTGTCCGCCAACGAACCCCTGCGCGAAGCCGTCGCAGAACTCGCGCGGGGCGGCGCTCCCGTCGCCGCCGAGTGCGCCGGGCTGCTCTATCTCTGTCGCGAGCTGGACGGGCAGCCGATGTGCGGGGTGCTCGACGCGCGCGCCCGCATGAGCGAACGGCTCACCCTCGGCTACCGGGACGCGGTGGCCGTCGGCGACAGCGTCCTCGCCCCGGCCGGAACGCGGATGCGTGGACACGAGTTCCACCGGACCGTCGTCGAACCCGGCGCGGGGTCGGCTGCCGCCTGGGGGGTGCGCTCCCCCGACCGGCGCGTCGAAGGGTTCGTACAGCTGGGTGTGCACGCCAGTTATCTGCACACGCACTGGGCCGCCGCGCCCGGTGTGGCCCGTCGGTTCGTGGAGAGGTGCCGGACGTCATGAGCAGCAGGCTGATCGGAGTCGGGGTGGGGCCCGGCGACCCCGAGTTGGTGACCGTCAAGGGGGTCAACGTTCTGCGTGCCGCCGATGTCGTCGTCGTACCCGTCATGGCCGCGTCCGACGGAAGCGACGGTGGTGAGCGTGGGCGCGCGGAGGCGACCGTGCTGCACCACGTGCCCGGGGAGAGGGTCGTCCGCGTCGTGTTCGCGCTCAACGAGCGCGGCGACCGTGCGCGGCGCGAGGCCGCCTGGGACGCGGCCGGGGAGCGCGTGGCCGACCTGCTGCGGCGGCACGCCACCGTCGCGTTCGCCACCCTCGGCGATCCCCACGTGTACTCGACGTTCACCTATCTCGCGCAGACCGTCCGTGAGCTCGTGCCGGGGACCGTCGTGGAGACCGTGCCGGGCATCACCGCCATGCAGGATCTCGCCGCCCGGTCGGGGGCGGTCCTGACCGAGGGCACCGAGCCGCTCACGCTGGTGCCCGTCACCGCCGGGACCGCCGTGCTCAGGGCCGCGCTCGACGGGCCCGGCACCGTGGTCGCGTACAAGTTCGGGCGGCAGGCGCACGAGGTCGCCGAGGCACTGCGGGAGAGCGGGCGGATCGACGACGCGGTGTGGGGTTCGGCGCTCGGACTGCCCGAGGAGTCGATCCGCCCGGCGGCCGAATCCGACGACGGTCCCCTCCCCTACCTGTCCACCCTCATCGCGCCCGCCCGCCGCGACGGTATGCGCGGCGGCAAGTTGTGACCGGCCGGGGATCGCAGCAGTAGCCCCCCACACACGCAGGACCGCCGACCGTGCACGCACCGGCGTTTCGTACCACCCACGCCTTCGTAGGAGGACCCTTCCCATGGCCGATGCCCCCACCGGCAAGGTGACCTTCGTCGGTGCCGGCCCCGGCGCCGCCGACCTGCTGACCTTCCGTGCCGCACGCGCCATCGCCGAGGCCGATGTCGTGATCTGGGCGGCCAGCCTGGTGCAGGCGGAGGTCCTGGAGCACGCGCGCGAGGGCGCCGAGATCCTCGACTCGGCGACCATGTCCCTGGAGGACGTCGTCGCCGTCTACCGGCGTGCTCACACAGAAGGCCTGCGCGTCGCCCGTATCCACTCCGGTGACCCGGCCCTGTGGGGCGGCACGCAGGAGCAGCTCGACCGGTGCGCCGAGATCGGCATCGGGACGGAGGTCGTGCCGGGGGTCTCCTCCTTCTCCGCCGTCGCCGCGCTGGCCGGGCGCGAGCTGACGATCCCCGAGGTCGCGCAGTCCGTGATCCTCACCCGGCTCGGCGGCGGCAAGACGCCCATGCCGCCCGGGGAGGAGGTACGTCAGTTCGCCCGGCACGGCACCACCATGGCGATCTTCCTCTCGGCGGCCCGCAGCGGACAGCTCGTGCGGGAGCTGCTGGAGGGCGGCTATCCGACGGCCACCCCGGTCGTCGTCGCCCATCAGGCGACCTGGCCGGAGGAACTGGTCGTGCGGTGCACGATCGGCACGCTTGAGGAGACCGTCAAGGAGCACCGCCTCTGGAAGCACACCCTCTTCCTGGTCGGCCCGGCGCTCGACGCGCACGGCACCCGCTCGCACCTCTACCACCCCGGCCACTTCCACGGGTACCGCAAGGCGGACCCCGAAGCCCGCAAGGCCCTGCGCGCACGAGGTGCGAGCACATGATCACAGTCGTCGGTACGGGCACGGGTACGCCGCTTCCCGCCGACGCCCTGGCCGGGGCGGACCTCGTGGTGGGCGGGCGGCGGCACCTGGACGCCGTACCGCTGCCCGAGGGCGCTCAGCGGATCGTCCTCGGCCCGCCGGCGCCCGCCCTCGACGCGATCGAGCGGTGCCTCGGCGACGGGCGGCGGGTCGTCGTGCTCGCCTCCGGGGATCCCGGGTTCTTCGGGATCGTCCGGCTGCTGACCGAGCGGTTCGGGGCGCGACGGCTGGACATACGGCCGGGCGTGTCGTCCGTCGCCACCGCCTTCGCGCGACTCGGGCTGCCGTGGGACGACGCGGTGGTGGTGAGCGCGCACGGGCGCGATCCACGGACGGCGTTGAACGTGTGCCGAGCGCATCCGAAGGTCGCCGTGCTGACCGGGCCCGGGGCCGGCCCCGCCGAGCTGGGGGCGGCCCTCGCCCAGGACGCCGGTGAGCGCGTCCTCGTCGTGGCGAGCGCGCTCGGCGATCCGGAGCGTGAGCGCGTGGAGCGGGTGACACCCGCCGAGGCGGCGGGCCGGGACTGGGGTGCGGCGGTGAGCGTGGTGCTGTGCCTCGACCCCTCGCGGGAGTCGGGGCCCGTGCGCACGGTCGCCGGGCCGCTGCCGGGTCCGTCCGGGTGGGCCCTGGAGGAGAGTGCCTTCGCCCACCGCGACTCGATGATCACCAAGTTCGAGGTGCGCGCCCTGGCGCTGGCCCGGCTGGGGCCACGGCTCGGCGATCTGGTCTGGGACGTCGGCGCCGGCTCCGGTTCGGTCGCCGTCGAGTGCGCCCGGCTCGGCGCCGCCGTCGTCGCGGTGGAGAAGACGCACGACGCAGTGGAGCGGATTCGGGCCAACGCTGCGGCGCACGGCGTGGACATCCGGGTCGTGCAGGGCGCCGCGCCGGGCGCGCTGAACCGTCTCGCCGACCCCGACGCGGTGTTCGTCGGCGGCGGCGGACAGGAGCTGCCGGACATCGTGACGGTCTGTGCGCGGCGCGCCCGGCGCGCGGTGGTGGTCGCCATGGCCGCCCTGGACCGTGTGCCGGCGGTGCGCGCGGCGCTCGTCGCGGCCGGGTTCTCCTGCGACGGCGTGCTGCTGCAGTCGTCTCGGCTCGCGCCGCTGCCGGGCGATGTGACCCGGCTCGCGGCGACCAACCCTGTTTTCCTGCTGTGGGGCACACGGCCTGCGGCTCGTCATGAAGGAGTTGTGCAGTGATCGGCCTGATGTCCGCCACCACGGCGGGGGCGGCTGCGCGGGACCGGCTGGCCGCGGCGTGGCCTGACCGCACACGGGTGTACGACGGCCCCGTCTCAGAGGCCGTGCGTGCCGCCTTCGCGGAGTGCGAACAGCTCGTGTGCTTCCTGGCGACGGGGGCGGCCGTACGGCTGGTCGCCCCGTTGCTCGGGGACAAGACGTCCGACCCGGGCGTGGTGTGCGTCGATGAGGGCGGACGGTTCGCGGTGTCCCTGGTGGGCGGGCACGCGGGCGGCGCGAACGAACTCGCCCGCGCCGTGGGCGAGGTGCTCGGGGCGCGGCCGGTGGTGACCACCGCGACGGACGCCGTGGGCCTGCCCGGCCTGGACACCCTCGGGTTCCCGGTGGAGGGCGATGTCGCCGGGGTCTCACGGGCGCTGCTGGACGGGGAACCGGTCGCCCTTCGGGCGGAGGTGCGCTGGCCGCTGCCGCCACTGCCCGTGACCGCCGAGGGCACCTACACGATCCGGGTCACCGACCGTGCCGTGCGGCCCACCGAGCGGGAGGCCGTCCTGCGACCCCCGACCCTGGTCGTGGGCGTCGGCGCGTCCAGGGGCGCCCCGGTCGAGGAAGTGCTCGGGCTGGTCGAGGGCTCGCTGCGGGAGGCCGGGCTCTCGGTCCGCTCGCTCGCCGAGCTCGCCACCGTGGAGGCCAAGGCCGACGAGCCCGGCATCGTCGAGGCGGCGAAGCGGCTCGGCGTGCCCCTGGTGACGTACCAGGCCGGGGAGTTGGCGAGGGTCGACGTACCGAATCCGTCCGACGCGCCGCTCGCCGCCGTCGGTACGCCGTCCGTCGCGGAGGCGGCCGCGCTCGTCCGCGGCGGTGAACTCCTCGTGCCCAAGCGGAAGTCGGCCATGGCCACCTGTGCCGTCGTACGCCGTCCGGGGCGCGGACGGCTCGCGGTCGTCGGGCTCGGGCCGGGCGCGCGGGACCTGCTGACCCCACGTGCGAAGGCCGAACTGCGGCGCGCGTCCGTGCTGGTCGGGCTCGACCAGTACGTCGACCAGATCCGCGATCTGCTGCGGCCCGGCACCCGGGTCCTTCAGTCGGGGCTCGGTGCGGAGGAGGAGCGGGCGCGGACGGCGGTCGCCGAGGCCCGGAAGGGGCACGCGGTCGCGCTGATCGGCAGTGGGGACGCTGGCGTGTACGCGATGGCGTCACCCGCGCTCGCCGAGGCGGCCGACGACATCGACGTGGTCGGGGTGCCCGGTGTCACGGCCGCGCTGGCGGCGGGCGCGCTCCTCGGCGCACCCCTGGGCCACGACCATGTGTCGATCAGTCTCTCCGACCTGCACACTCCCTGGGAGGTCATCGAGCGGCGGGTGCGGGCCGCGGCCGAGGCGGATCTCGTGGTGACCTTCTACAACCCGCGCAGCCGGGGCCGGGACTGGCAGTTGCCGAAGGCGCTCGCGGTCCTCGCCGGGCACCGAGCACCGACGACGCCGGTCGGTGTCGTACGGAACGCGTCGCGGCCGGACGAGTCCAGCCGTCTGACGACCCTGGCGGCGCTCGATCCGGCGACGGTCGACATGATGACGGTCGTGACCGTGGGCAACACCGCGACCCGCGAGGTCGCAGGACGCATGGTGACCCCGCGTGGCTACCGCTGGCAGGAGGCCGGCCGATGAACCGTGTGGTCCATCCCATCGAGCAGGAGTCCTTCCGGCGGCTGCGCGCCCGCCTGGACACCTCGCACCTCCCGCCGCTGACCCGGGCGGTGGTGGAGCGGGTCGTCCACTCCGCCGCCGACCTCGAGTACGCGACCGATCTCGTGATGGACGAGGCCGAGCTGGAGCGGGCGCATGCCGCGCTGCACGACGGGGCGCCGGTCGTCGTGGACGTCGAGATGGTGGCCGCCGGAATCACCCGCCGCGACACCGTCTGCCGCCTGAAGGACGCCGGATCCGGCCCGGGGCTGACGCGTTCGGCACACGCGGTCCGACTGGCGTACGACGATGTCGGCCCCGGGGCGCTGTGGGTGATCGGCTGCGCGCCGACCGCCCTGGAGGAGCTGCTGAAGCTCGACGCCTCCCCCGCGCTCGTGATCGGTCTGCCCGTCGGTTTCGTCGGCGCGGTGGAGTCCAAGGCCGCGCTGCGCGAGAGCGGGCTTCCGGCCGTGAGCAACGTGTCCGAGAAGGGCGGTTCGGCGGTCGCCGCCGCCGCGCTCAACGCCCTGCTGTACCAGCCCACTTCCAAGGAGAACTCGTGACCACCCCGCCCCCCGCCCTGCTCATCGCCGGTCATGGCACCCGGGACGATGCCGGAGCCGAGGCGTTCCGCGCCTTCGTACGGGAGTTGGGACACCGCCATCCCGAACTGCCCGTCGCGGGCGGCTTCATCGAGCTGTCGCCGCCGCCGCTGGGCGAGGCGGTGACCGAGCTGGTGCGGCGCGGGGTACGCCGGTTCGCCGCCGTACCGCTGATGCTGGTGTCCGCCGGGCACGCCAAGGGGGACATCCCGGCAGCGCTGGCCCGGGAGAAGGAGCGGCACCCCGGTATCTCGTACGCCTACGGGCGCCCGCTGGGCCCGCATCCGGCACTGCTGTCGGTCCTGGAGCGGCGCCTGGACGAGGCGATCGATCCGTCCTGGGAGCGCTCCGAGGTGACGGTGCTGCTGGTGGGCCGTGGCTCCACCGACCCCGATGCGAACGCGGAGGTGCACAAAGCGGCGCGATTGCTGTGGGAGGGGCGCGGGTACACGGGCGTGGAGACGGCGTTCGTGTCGCTGGCGGCACCGGATGTGCCGAGCGGCCTGGACCGGTGCACGAAGCTGGGAGCTCGTCGGATCGTCGTACTGCCGTACTTCCTGTTCACGGGCATTCTGCCGGACCGGGTGCGGCGGCAGACCGAGGACTGGGCGGCGGCACACCCGGACGTCGAGGTGCGCTCGGCGGACGTCATCGGTCCGGAGCCGGAGCTGCTGGATCTGGTGATGGAGCGCTATGAGGAAGCGGTGAGGGGCGATCTGCGGATGAACTGCGACTCGTGCGTGTACCGGATCGCGCTGCCGGGGTTCGAGGAGAAGGTGGGCCTGCCGCAGCAGCCGCACTTCCATCCGGACGACGACGGCCACGACCACCACGGTCACGGGCATCACCACCACGGCGGACACGCGCACTCCCATGTGCACTGAGACGGGGGGAGCCGGCCACGACCTGCGGCACCACGGGGACGCCGAGGTCCGTGACGACGGGGCGGCGTTGACGGACCTCGCGGTGAACGTGCGTACGGGCACGCCTCCGGTGTGGCTGCGTGAGGTGATCGCCGGGTCCCTCGGCGGGCTCGCCGCGTATCCGGACGGGCGGGCCGCGCGGGCGGCGGTGGCGGCGCGGCACGGGCTGCCACCCGAGCGGGTGCTGCTGACGGCGGGGGCGGCGGAGGCGTTCGTGCTCCTCGCCCGCGCGCTGAAGGTGCGCCGGCCGGTCGTGGTGCACCCGCAGTTCACGGAGCCGGAGGCGGCGCTGCGGGATGCGGGGCACCGGGTCGACCGGGTGCTGCTGCGGCCGTCCGACGGCTTCCGTCTGGATCCGGCGCTGGTCCCGGACGACGCGGACCTGGTGGTGATCGGGAACCCGACGAACCCGACGTCGGTACTGCACCCGGCGTCCCTGATCGCGGAACTGGCCCGTCCGGGACGGACGTTGGTGGTCGACGAGGCGTTCATGGACGCGGTGCCGGAGGAACGGGAGGCACTGGCGGACCGGACGGACGTGCCCGGTCTCGTGGTTCTCCGCAGCCTGACCAAGACCTGGGGGCTGGCGGGCCTGCGCATCGGCTACGTCCTGGCCGCCCCCGGGACGATCGCCGAGCTGGAGCGGGCGCAGCCCCTGTGGCCGGTGTCCACGCCCGCACTCGCGGCGGCGGAGGCATGCATGTCGCCCCGGGCGCTGGCGGAGGCGGCGCACGCCGCCCACCGGATGGTGGCGGACCGGGCGTATCTGGTGGCGGGGCTACGGGAGTTCGGGACGGACGGGCTGTCTGTGGCCGAGCCCGCGGAGGGCCCGTTCGTCCTCGTCCGGATGCCACGGGCGGCCGCGGTCCGCCGCCGCCTGCGGGACCTCGGCTTTGCGGTGCGGCGCGGGGACACGTTCCCGGGCCTGGACGATGAGTGGCTGCGGCTGGCGGTACGCGACAGGGCGACGGTGAACCGGTTTCTGCAGGCGCTGGACCGGGCGGTGACACTGTCAGAAGGACTCGACGGTCAGTCGCCGTCCGGAGCGGATCACGTGATCCGCTCCGGACGGCTGAAGACATGAAATCCACGAAACCACAGATCACAACGGCAATCTGAGATCTCTACCGAATCCGGGGCGATTCAGAGTCCCGTTTACGACTGGACCTGCGACGCCGCGAGCAACTGAAGGGCATGTTCCTTCAGTCGGGCGTCGGCGTCTGCGGCGTTGCCGGAGTCGAAGGGAGGCTGGGGGTCGTATTCGACGGCGAGTTGGATCGCCTTCGCGGTGTCTTCTCCCGCGATCAGGGACGCAAGGTAAAGAGCCATGTCCAGTCCCGCTGACACACCGGCCGCCGTGATGATCTTTCCGGAGCGTACGTAGCGCTGCGGCAGGTAGGTCACGCCGAACGTGGATTGCAGGTAGTCGGCGGAGGCCCAGTAGGTCGTCGCCTGCCTTCCCTTCAGAAGCCCCGCTGCGGCGAGGACGATGCTCCCGGTGCACACGGATGTCGTCCACCGGCTGTGCCGATGGATCTCGCGGATCCAGCTCAAGAGCGTCTCGTTGTTCATCGCCGAGATGGTGCCGTGGTTGCCCCCACCCGGGATGAGCAGGACATCGAGACGATCGACCTCGGCGATGGACCGTTCGGCCACCACGGCCACGTCTCCCGTGTCCGTGCGGACCGCCCCGCGTTTCTCGGCGATCATGGTCACGGTCGCCTCCGGCAGCCGTGACAGGACTTCGGCCGGGCCGGTGGGGTCCAGCAGGCTGTAGCCGTCATACAGCAGGATGCCGATGTTCGGTCCCGCACCGGACATCGGGGCGGCCTGCGCCGCTCTGGTCTGGGCCGCCGCTGTCGCTGCGAGCGCAGCAGTGGCCAGAGTCCCGCGAAGCAGGTTTCTACGTGTCGTCGGATGTGTCATGACCGGGAGTCTTGTGTCTTGGCGTTGAGCGCGCGGTAGGCATGTCCGGCATCCTGCGAATCTTGTCCCCCGTGACCCCGTAGCGGTCCAAGAACGCCTGCCGCAGCGTCTCCGCCGACCTGAACCCGCAGCGACGGGCGATCGCTGCCAAGGGCAGCCCGCTGGACCGAGCCAGGTGCGCCGCCGCTTCGGTGCGCGCCACGCGCACGGCCCGGCCCGGAGTCGTGCCGAGATGCACGGTGAAGAGGCGGGTCAGATGCCGAGAACTGATGCCTGCCCGAGCCGCCAGGGCTGCAGGGCTGAGGTCCTCGGCCAGGTGGCCGGCGATATAGCCCGTCAGGTCTCGCACCAGCCGGTCTTCGGGCGGCGGAGCCGCGAGGAACATGGATATCTGTGCCTGGTCGGCCGGCCGGTGCAGATGAGTAACCAGTTCCCGGGCGACGGCACGGGCCATCGTCGGCCCGTGGTCGTCCTCAATCAGTGACAGCGTCAGGTCAAGTGCGCTGGTAACCCCCGCGGAGGTGTAAACATTTCCGTCGCGTATGCACAGAGGGCTCACGTCCACGGCTACGGCGGGGTGACGCTCGGTGAGTCGTTTCCCCCACCCCCAGTGGGTCGTCACCCGCCTGTGGTCCAGCAAGCCGGCTGCGGCCAGTACATAGGCGCCCGTGCACACGGAGGCCACGCGTCGGCTACGTCCGGCCAGCCTGCGCACCTGCACCAGCAGGCGCTCGTCTGCCGCCGCGTCTTCGCACCCGATGCCGCCCACGACAATCAGCGTGTCAAGACGTCCCGTAACCGCCTCCAGCCCTTGCTCTGCTCTGACCACGATCCCCGACGAGCTTTGAGCCGCCTGACACCCGAGGGTTCCCAGTTCGATGACATAGGGGGGCGTCGCACCGTACCGGTTGGCGATGTCCAAAGCGCCACTGGGACAAGCAATGTCGAGGATCTGTGCACCGTCGTAGGCAACAATGAGAACGCGCCGCGGGTTGTCCATGCCTCCTGATACCACCGCATCCCTCAACACCGCCTCTCCCTTCGGCTGTCGGAGGCACACCAGCCGTAGCGGTCACTGTCGGCGACCAGGAGCCGGTCTACGCGGCAAGCATCGGTACACGCGCGCTCGGGTGCTTCGTGCGCTCGGCCTCGTCGCCGTCCCCGTCGTCCCAGGGGCCGAGCCGGTTGCTCTTCCAGCCCCGGGCCCGGAACAAGGCGAACATCTTGAGGTAGTGGACGAGGTGCGCGGCGAAACGGTTGGAGTAGACGCGGGTCTGCTCCTCGGCCGGGGTGAGCAGGTAGATCTCGCGGAACGCCTGCTTGAAGGGCTGCCGTATGCACCGCTCGGTGAGGCAGGTCCCGCCAGGTCCGCACGGCGCGGGGGTCGGAGCGGAGCGGGTGCCAGAGCCGTACGGAGGCGTCGTCGGGTGCGTCGGGAAGGTGCTCGTCCGTCTCGGGCAGCACGGCCCGCCACTCACCGGGCGCGACCTCGACCTCCCAGATCAGCCGGCGTACGAGGGTACGGGCGAGGGGGTGCCCGGCCAGTTCGGTGCGCCACCAGCCGTACGGGTGGACCGCGTCGGCGGTGAAGCCGCCCTCCAAGGCGCGCAGCAAGGTGGCGAGTTGGGCGTTCACCCGCTTCACCAGGTCGCGCAGTTCCTTGACCAGGGCGGCGTGGTCGCGGCGGACCGGCGCCGGGACGCTGCGCAGCGGGCGACCGTCCTTCTCCCAGGTCAGCGTGACGGTCTCGGTGACCGTGACGACGGCCTGGTAGTCGCCGGCCGTCCGGCGCAGAACGCCACCCGCGGCGGAGCCACTGATGGGTGCGGTGTCGAACTCCAGCCTCGGCAGCCGTAGTGCCACGTCGGTGCGGTCGGCCAAAGCCACGTCCACCTTCTTGAGCATCTTGTCGAGCTGCTTGGGCACCCCGGCGTGCCGGACGGTCCGGCACACGGTGCGTATCGCGGTCACCAGCTCGGGTGTCGGGAAGTCCTGCGCGGCGCGGACCACCTCGTACAGCAGTGCCTGCGACGGAAGCGTCTTCGCCGCTGTCGGGGCGAGGGCGATGCCGGGCAGCAGCCGCTCGAACAAGTCCGGCAGCCAGGGCTCGTCGCGCAGCAGCGCCACCCGCAGGGCCTGTCCGAGCGAAATGACCTCCCGGTCCGTGAACGCCTTGTCCGCCAGGTAGGGGATCTCGCCCGCCCGGATCTCGTCGGTGCGGTCGGCCGCCGCTTCCAGCGCGCGGCGGGCGAACGCCACGTAGGCCGGGTTGTCGGCCGCCTTGCGCCACGCGGGCGCGAGCGGCGTGTCGAAGAACCTGTGGTCCCGGTTGATCTGGGACAGCACTGTCTGGTCGGCCCGGGTGAGGCCGGCGATGACTGCCATCTCCACCGCTACGATGGGGCCCACATCATGGGAGAGGCGCTCCACGGCCGCGCGCAGTGTCGTCTCGCCGGCAAGCCCCGCGACCGCGAGCAGCGCGTACGGCTGCCGCACGGTCTCCTTCTCCAGCCAGAACCCGACCAGCGCACGGGCCGGTTCGGACACGTCGGGCAGGGGCCCCGTGCAGTGCTCCAGCACGCCCAGGCCCAGGGTGAGGTCCGCCCAGCCATGCTCCTCGCACCTTTCGACGAGGGCCTCGAACATGCTGCGGCACGCGTCGGGGGTATAAAGCGGCTGCCGTTCCCTGGCCGCGTCCTCGACCGCGAAGCGTGCTGTCCTCATCGCCTGCGAGTCCGAGGCGTAGGCCCGGTAGACCGCCACGAGCAGACTGCCGAGCTCCTCGTCGGAGACCTGCGACAGATCGGGGTGCCAGTCCTCGTCCTCACGTGTGAATTCCGGGTCGGTCAGCGCGCGGGTCAGCCGGGCTGCGAGGTCCATCAGGCACCTCGCTTGATCTGCGTGAGAATGGCCTCGTATCGCAGGTAGTCGTGCCCCATGGACCGCCGGCACTCGATCCGCTGACGTTCCAGAAGGTCGACGAACCGGCGGACGCGATCGAGCACTGTGGAACGCACGTCGTCGAGCGAGTCGTTCCTACGGGATTCAGCCACCAAGGCGTCGTAAAGCATGGCGGGATGATGGCAGGGGGGACTGACAACGCGATCAAGTCGCAGGACGCCCAGGTCTGTTCACGTGGTATCCGGTCCGACTACCGGCGGCTGGGCGGCGGCGATGGGAGGATCGCCGTGCCAACGTGCCGTATCGAGGAGGGTCCAGGTGCCGTCCACCGAACTGAAGCACACATTCCAGATCGCCGCGCCGCCCGAGGACGTCTTCGCGCACCTGGCCGAACCGTCGCATTACGTCGGCCTGTCGCCGCTCCTGGTCGCCGTCCGCGACATGCGCCGCAGCGGCGGGACCGTACGCTACACGGCCGTGGAGCGCTTCCGGTTCCTCGGCGTCCTGCGGCACGACAACCTCATCGACGTCACACTCGTCGCCGTCCCGGACGGCCTTCCGCAGTCAGCCGAGATCTCCGGCGAGGTCCGCAGCCCCGGCCGAGTCCGCATGAGCTACCGCTTCGCCATCGACCGCCATGAGGCCGGCAGCATCATCACCGACACACTGCACCTGCGGACGCCCCCGGGCCTGCTCCGCTTCGCCGCCTCCCAGGCGGGTGCGGTCCAGCAGGCTCGGGCCCGTGTTCTGACGGCCCGCCTGGAACGGCCGGCTTGACGTCGCCCAGAGCCGAAGTTCAGCGAACGGGGTGGTCCCCCTCAAGCGCCATGGTTTCTGGCGTGGTTGAACGCCGTACGCACGATCCGGGTCACGACCGGCACTCCGTACGGATCCGCTCCCGGCTCGTACACCGGGACGGGTACGCATGGCCTACTCGGCCCTGACGGGCGTCGATGCCGCCGACCTCGTACTCGTGGGCGTCCCTCAGTCGGCTGGTGTCAGGACGCTGAGGCGTCCGTCGTGGACTTCGGCGATCTGGTCGACGGCGGTGAGGTGGGTGCGGTCGTGGGTGACCAGGACGGTGGCGGTGGCCTGCTGGTGCGTGAGGCGGGTGATCAGGTCGATGACGGCGGCGCCGCGTTCGTGGTCGAGGGCGCTGGTGGGTTCGTCGACCAGGAGGACGGTGGGGTCGTTCATCAGGGCGCGGGCGACGTTGACGCGCTGGCGTTGGCCGCCGGAGAGCTGGTGGGGGCGACGGTGCGCATGGTCGGCGAGGCCGACGGTGTCGAGCAGTTCCATGGCCCGGTTGCGGGCCTTGGCGGCGGAGCGGCCGTCGATCTCGGCCATGACCTGGAGTTGTTCGGCGGTGGTGAGAGAAGACAGCAGGTTGGGCTGCTGGAAGACGATGCCGATCTTGTGGCGGCGCAGGTCGGTGAGTTCGCCGCGGGTCATGCCGGTGGTGGTGGTTCCGTCGATGGTGACGGTGCCGGCGTCGGCGGTGATCAGGGTGGCGGCGACGGCCAGCAGGCTGGACTTGCCGGAGCCGGACGGTCCGACCACGGCGGTCAGGCTGCCCTTGGGCACCTCCAGGGTGACCTGGTCCAAAGCGGTCAGGCGGGAGTCGCCGTCGGGGTAGGTGAGGGTGATGTCGGTCAATTTCAGGCTCATCGGGCGCTCCCCAGCGCGGTCAGCGGGTCGACAGAGGTGATGCGGCGGATGGACAGGGCGGCCCCGAGCGCGCCGAGCAGGATCATCACCGCGGCCGGGATCAGGACGGTGGCGGGCGTCAGGGCGAAGGGCACCGCCGAGCCGGCGATGAGGGCACCGATACCGACGGCGATGCCGGTACCGATCAGGGCGCCGCCGGTAAGCAGGACGACGGCTTGGCCGAGGGCGTCCTTCAGGAGGTGGGCGGTGGAGGCGCCGAGGGCCTTGAGGACGGCGATGTCGCTGCTGCGCTGGATGGTCCAGACGGTGAAGAAGGCACCGATGACCAGGGCGGAGATGGCGAACAGAAAGCCGCGCATCAGTTGCAGGGAGCCGTTTTCGGAGGTGTAGGAGCCGATCGCGGACAGCGAGTCGTCCTTGGAGACCGTCCTGGTGCCTGCGGCCCGGTCGACGGCCGTGACGTCGGCGTCGGCGGTGGTGTTCAGGGCGATCACGGTCGCGGTCGGGCCGGCGCTGTCTCCGGTGGGGGTTCCGGTCTTCCGCCAGACGTCGAGACTGGTCCAGACGACCGGGGTGTGGCTGAAGGAGGCGTCGCCCCGCACGGCGGCCACCGTCAGCTTCTGCCCAGCCAGGGTGAGGGTGCCACCGACCCTCAGGCCGAGGTCGTCGGCGGCGGTGGTGGACAGCACCACCGCGTGCTCGTCGAGTTTGCCGCTGTCCGGGGCGAGGTGGGAACCGGGCTGGACACCGAAGGCGGAGACCCCGACGCTGTTGGCACCGGCGGTGGCCCTGGTGGTGGTGATACCCAGCGGTTCGGCGCTGGTGACGCCGCGGCTCTCGGCCCACTGCCGCCACTGCTTCTCGGTGACGGTGGAGTTGGCGTACGACAGGTCCTGTCCGTCGCCGGGTGCGTTGAAGGCGATCTTGGCGGCGGGCAGGCCGGTGATGGCGGAGACGTTCTGCCGGCTCAGCCCGGCGGTCAGCCCGGACAGCAGCCCGACCAACAGGGAGATCAGCACGATGACGGTCCCCATCAGGGCGAAGCGCCCCTTGGCGAACTTGAGATCTCTCCAGGCGACGAACACGGCCTTGGCCTGTCCTTTCCGAGGGGGAAGCGGTATGCCTCCACCTTCGCCGTCGGCCAGCCGCGCACGCATCTGGCGTGGGGCGGCACTTCACGGATCGGAAGGCTGCATGCGGGTTCTAACTTTCGATGGAAGCCGTTTGGAGGTCTGCTTCCTTAGTCTGGAAGGACTGTGAACACCGCTGCCCCCGCCCTGACCCCGACCACCCGAGCCCTGGCCTGGTGCCTGCACCTGCTGGTCATCGGCCTGCTCGGCCTGGCCGGCGGCCGGGCCGTGACCGACGGCCGGCCGCACGCCGGGGTGATCGTCGCCGTGGCGGCGGCATGCGCTCTGGTGTACGCGGCCGGGCCGCTCCTGCCCTCCATCCGTCACTCCCGGCGGGCCGCCGCCTGGTGGCTGGCCGCCATGGGTGCCATCTGGGTGGGGCTGCTGGTGCTGTCCGCCGACGGGGTGTGGGTGGCCTTCCCGCTGTACTTCCTCCAGCTCCACCTGCTGCCGCGCCGCGCCGGGCCGCCCGCCGTGGCCGCCACCGCTCTCGCGGCGATCACCGCCTTCGCCGCTCACCAAGGCTCCTTCAGTCCGGCCATGGCGATCGGCCCCGCGCTCGGTGCCGCCGTCGCGATAGCGGTGGTGTGGGGATATCAGGCCCTGTACCAGGAGAGCGAACAGCGCAGGCGCCTGATCGAGGAGCTCACCGCCACCCGCGCCGACCTGGCCCAGGCCGAGCACACCGCCGGCGTGCTGGCAGAGCGCGAGCGTCTGGCCCGCGAGATCCACGACACTCTCGCCCAGGGTCTCTCAAGCATCCAGCTGCTGCTGCGCGCTGCCGAACGCGCCCTGCCGGGCCGGCCCGATGCCGCCACCCGCCACGTGGAGGCGGCCCGCCAGGCCGCCGTGGACAACCTCGCCGAGGCCCGCCGCTTCGTCGCCGCCCTCGCTCCCCCCGCGCTGGAGGGCACCACCCTGGCCGGCGCGCTGGAACGCCTGTGCGCGACCACCAGCGCCCGCCACCGGATCGCGGCACGCTCCCGGCTCACCGGCGACCCGGTGCCGCTGCCGACCGCGCACGAGGTCGCACTGCTGCGCATCGCCCAGTCCGCCCTCGCGAACACCGTCCGCCACTCCCACGCCGGCACCGCCGAGGTAAGCCTCGGCTACCTCGGCGACCATGTCGCCCTCACCGTGGTCGACGACGGCACCGGCTTCGATCCCGACCGGCTGCCCGCGCCCGACCCCGAGAGCGGCGGCTTCGGCCTGGCGGCCATGCGCGCCCGTATGCACGCGCTCGGCGGCACCCTGGCCGTCGAATCCTCCCTCGGCCAGGGCACCACCCTGGCCGCCCGGCTGCCCCTCACCCCGCCCGCCGAGACCAAACCCGAGGCCCGCTCGTGACCGACACACCCATCCGCCTCCTTCTGGCCGACGACCATCCCGTGGTGCGAGCGGGGCTGCGTGCCGTGCTGGAGACCGAACCCGGCCTCGTCGTGGTGGCCGAGGCCGCCACCGCCGAGGACGCCATCGCCCGCGCCACCGAGGGCGACATCGACGTCGTGCTCATGGACTTGCAGTTCGGCAAGGGCATGAACGGCGCCGAGGCCACCGCCGCGATCACCTCCCGACCGGGCGCACCCCGCGTTCTGATCGTCACCACGTACGACTCCGACGCCGACACCCTGCCGGCCATCGAGGCCGGCGCCACCGGCTACCTCCTCAAGGACGCCCCTCCCGAGGACCTGGCGGCCGCCGTGCGCACCGCCGCCGCCGGCCGCACCGCCCTGGCTCCCGCGGTCGCCGAGAGGCTCATGAACCGGCTGCGTGCGCCCCGCACCGCCCTGACCCGGCGCGAGACCGAAGTGCTCGTACTGGTCGCCCAGGGCATGTCCAACCAGTCCATCGGTGACCGCCTCCATCTCACCGAGGGAACCGTCAAATCACACCTGGCCCGCATCTACACCAAGCTCGGCGTCGACTCACGCACCGCCGCCGTCGCCACCGCCACCGACCTCGGCCTGATCCGCCGCTGAACGGACCAGGATCCACCCGTCGCTCGTCTCGCGAGGGACCCGGCGCACGAGGCGGCCGGGGTGGGCGCCGCGACCGCCGTACCCACCCCGGCCGGACTCATCGACAGTCGTCACCCTCGACGGCGACGCGCCAGCCCCACCGCTCCCCCGCCGGCGACCAGCAGCGCCAACGCCCCGCCCACGACATACGGCGTGGCCGAGCTTCCTCCGGTCTCCGCCAGGTTCACCTCCTTCGCAGGCTCACCCTGGGGCTTCACGTCCCCGGCAGGCGCTTCCTGCGGCTTCACGTCCTTCGCGGAGGACTTCTCGGGGGCGGAGGACACCACTGGTGACGACGACGGGACCGGTGCCGACGACGCGACCGGTGCGCCCGTCGGGCTCTCGCACGTCGCGCCCGCCAGCGTCACCTTCCCCTCCACCTCCGCCACGTTCAGCTTCAACGGGTTCACGGACACCGTCAGTTCGAGCGCGGAGGCCGCCGCCGTGCGTGTGGTGGTGCGCGTCGGCGCCACGTCGAGGCGTACCTCACCGACGCCTGGCACCTTCACCTCCGTGGTGCCTCCGGCGGACAGCGTCACCTTCTTGCCGAGCACGGTCACCGCGCCCAGCAGGTTCGCCGTGGCGACCGGCTTCTGTCCGGCCTCACAGACCGCCTTCGAGGTAACGCCGTCGATCTCGATGAGGGACAGCAGCGGCAGACCGGGCACGTGGACGCGGGCGTGCGCGAGGCGGGTCGAAGCCTCCGCGCGCGTCGCGGACACCGTGGCCTTCGTGGTGGCGACATCGGCTCGCAGCACGTTGAACGGCCGCCCGCCGTCGACGCCGTCGAGGCGGGCCGACAGCGCGGTCTGCTCGGCGCTCTGCGGCGCCTGTACCTCGTTGAGGGAGACCGAGAGGGGAACGTTCACACTCTTGTTGAGCAGGGACACGTCGAGCCCGGTGCGCAGCACGACGGCGCCGGCACGACCATGGTCAGTGGTCGCGTGCGCGGAGCCCGCGCCGGCCAGCGCCGCGGGACCGGCGGCCAGGCAAGTGGCCGTCGCGACGGTGGCGAGACGGCGTGCGGGCATACGGAAGTTGGTGTTCAAGGTGGTGGGACCCCCAGTGAGGACAAGCTTGGGACCCGGAAAGAATCACCGTCCGCGGAACACGGCGTCAGCAATACCGCACGACTTCACTCCAACGTGGCCCCGTCGCCCACGTGTTCGGAATTCGCGGCACACCTGTTCCCCGTCGCCACCACCGCATCACCCACACCGGGGGCGTGACGGAGGCACGCGGTCGTCGTCGGCGCCTAACCGACGACCTGCCCGTTCAGCACCACCCGACGCGGCGCAGCCAGCACCCGTACGTCCGCGCGCGGGTCCGTCTCGTACACCACGAGGTCCGCCGGTGCCCCCTCGTCCAGCCCGGGGCGTCCGAGCCATGCCCGTGCGCCCCACGCGGTCGCCGAGAGAGCAGCCACCGGCGGGATCCCGGCGGTCACCAGCTCCGCCACCTCCGCCGCCACCAGCCCGTGGGGCAGCGAGCCGCCCGCGTCGGTGCCCACGAACACCGGGATCCCCGCGTCGTACGCGGCCCGCACCGTGTCGTACCGCCGCTCGTACAGCCGTCGCATATGCGCCGACCAGCGCGGGAACTTGCTCTCACCGCCGTCCGCGAGCTTCGGGAAGGTCGCGATGTTCACGAGGGTCGGGACGATCGCCACGCCCCGCTCGGCGAACAGCGGGATCGTCTCCTCCGTCAGACCGGTGGCATGTTCGATGCAGTCGATGCCCGCCTCGACCAGATCCGCGAGCGAGTCCTCCGCGAAGCAGTGGGCGGTGACGCGCGCGCCCAGGCGGTGCGCCTCCGCGATCGCTGCCTGGACGGCCTCGCGCGGCCAGCACGCGGACAGGTCGCCGGCCTCCCGGTCGATCCAGTCGCCGACCAGCTTGACCCAGCCGTCGCCGCGCCGCGCCTCCTGCGCGACATAGGCGACGAGGTCCTCGGGTTCGACCTCCCAGGCGTAGTTGCGGATGTAGCGCCGGGTGCGAGCAATGTGCCGGCCGGCCCGGATGATCTTGGGGAGGTCGTCACGGTCGTCGATCCACCGTGTGTCTGACGGCGAGCCCGCGTCACGGAGCAGCAAGGTGCCGGCGTCACGGTCGTTCAACGCCTGCTTCTCGGAGACGTCGTCGGAAACCGGGCCGTGGGCGTCGAGGCCGACGTGACAGTGCGCGTCGACCAGGCCGGGCAGCGCCCAGCCCTCGACGGTACGGACGTCGCGGGCGCCGGCGGGACGGTCGTAGGCGATCCGGCCGCCGACCACCCACACCTCGTCGCGGACGTCCTCGGGTCCGACGAGCACCCGCCCCTTCACATGCAGCACCGCGTGATCGCTCATGTACCGCACCTTAGTTCGGCCCCGGCCGGTCCCGTCCACCCGTCGGAGGTCTTCTTCTCGGGAAGTGCCGGAGGGCTCGCGCCACGGCCGGCCGCGCCGTCCTCCTCGGTCGCTGCCAAACCACCGGTGAAGGGGCGGGAGGGGCGCCGGATACCCTCGACTCCGTCGATCCCGTGAGTGAAGAGAGCACCGCCGTGACCCACCCCTACCTGGACCTCGCCCCGCTGAGCGCCGCCCGCTTCGCCTCCATCGAGGACCGTGTGGCGCGACTGCTCTCCACCGCGCAGGACGTCGTGATCATGCAAGGCGAGGCGCTGCTGCCGCTGGAAGGCGCGATCCGCGGGTGCGCCGGGCCCGGTACGACGGCGCTGAACGTGATCACGGGTCCGTACGGGCAGACCTTCGGCGACTGGCTGCGGGACTGCGGGGCGACGGTCCACGACCTGGCCGTGCCGTTCCACACGGCGGTCACCGCCGACCAGATCCGCCAGGCGCTGGCCGAGCACCCGGAGACCGACTTCGTGTCGCTGGTGCACGCGGAGGCGGCGACCGGGAACACGAACCCGGTGGCGGAGATCGGCGCGGTCGTACGGGAGCACGGTGCGCTGTTCTACCTGGATGCCGTCGCCTCGATCGGCGCCGAGCCGGTGCTGCCGGACGCCTGGAGCGTGGACCTGTGCGTGATCGGGGCGCAGAAGGCGATGGGCGGCCCGGCGGGCGTCTCGGCGGTGTCGGTGAGTGAGCGGGCGTGGGCCCGCATGGCCGCGAACCCCCGGGCGCCGCGCCACTCGTACCTGTCGCTCCTCGACTGGAAGGAGCGCTGGATCGACGGCGGCCGGAAGGCGCTGCTGCACGCGCCGGCCCAGCTCGAGATGCTGGCGCTGGAGGCGTGCGTGGAGCGGATCGAGGCGGAGGGGCTGGAGACGGTGATGGCCCGGCACCGGTCCGCCGCGGCGGCGACGCGGGCCGGTGCGGTCGCTCTGGGCGGGGGCCTGGAGCCGTATGTGCACAAGGCCGCGGAGGCCGCGCCGGTCGCCACGACGCTGCGGTCGCCGTCCGGTGTGGTCGCGGCGGAGCTGGTGGCGAGGGCCCTGGAGGTGGACCCGGCGCTGCCGCTGGCCGCCGGCGGGGGTGCGCTGGCGAAGGAGATGATCCGCGTCAACCACTACGGGGCCGGCGCGGCGGTGGAGGTCGTGCAGGCGAGCCTGGCCGCACTGGGCACCGCGCTCGCCGCGTCCGGGGCCCCGGTGGACGTGGAGGCGGCCAAGCAGGCGGCTGCGGCGGCCTGGCAGTAGACCGGTAGTGCGCGGGGGCGGGGCCGGAGGGGCCTCGCCCCCGTAATCGTCGACGGAGTGACCGGTACCTGAAATCGGCATTGCTCCGCGAAACCCCTTCTCGCAATTATCGAATTCTCCCCAATACAGCTTCCCGCATTCTTCTGCCCGCTTTTCCGCGACCTAAACACAGAGATTTTTCGAGCACCGGCCGACGCAATCCTGGCTGCTCCCACAAGAATTTACCCGGGTGTGACCGACCCCACATCGCACTCTATTTGCCCGCTATTTCACGGACAAATTACCACCAATAGCCCCGGCTTCGCGTGGACATGCGCGCCCGCGTGATAACACACAAGGCCTCTTCCCGTAACCCCGCGCGGCGATGCGATCTCGCATTTTGCTAGGTAAATTCCATCTGCATGACCGCCGCCCAAGCAGACCTGCAAGCGGAATTCCTGGAATTGCCGGACGGGATACGGATCGACCGCCCCGAGGTGACGGACGGGGCCGCGCTCTGGCGCATCGCCAAAGACTCCGAGGCCCTCGACCTCAACTCCTCCTACAGCTATCTGCTGTGGTGCCGTGACTTCGCCGGTACCTCGGCGGTGGCACGTACCGGCGACGGGCGACCCGTCGGATTCGTCACCGCGTACCTGCGGCCCGACCGCCCCCGCACCCTTCTGGTGTGGCAGGTGGCGGTGGACGCCGCCCACCGCGGACGCGGGCTCGCCGCGCGACTGCTCGACGCGCTCACGGCGCGGGTGGCGGCCGAGCACGGGGTGACCGGGATCGAGACGACGATCACCCCCGGCAACAC
The DNA here is from genome assembly GCF_053599115.1 of Streptomyces sp. NPDC001020. Classification (NCBI taxonomy): domain Bacteria; kingdom Bacillati; phylum Actinomycetota; class Actinomycetes; order Kitasatosporales; family Streptomycetaceae; genus Streptomyces; species Streptomyces sp. NPDC001020. Next base: position 53,430 of record NZ_JBSFLQ010000013.1, read on the forward strand.
CGCGTCCGAACGGCTCTTCACCTCGTTCGCCACCCGGCACGGCGCGGGCGTCGAGCGCGACGTCCTGTTCGAGGCGCGCCAGTTCCCCGACGAACCGCACGACCCCGAGGTCCTCTACCGCATCAGTCCCCTCGCCGCCTGACCGCCCCCGACTCCCCTCCCCACACAATCCGTTGCTCCCCACGCACTCCGTCCCTCCCCCACATACCGAGGAGCGTTTCCGCGTGACCATCACCCAGCCAGACCTCAGCGTCTTCGAGACCGTGGAGTCGGAGGTGCGCAGCTACTGCCGCGGCTGGCCCACCGTCTTCGACCGCGCGCAGGGCAGCCGCATGTACGACGAGGACGGGCACGAGTACCTCGACTTCTTCGCCGGCGCCGGGTCTCTCAACTACGGCCACAACAACCCCGTGCTGAAACGGGCGTTGATCGACTATCTGGAGCGGGACGGTGTCACCCACGGGCTCGACATGTCCACCGTCGCCAAGCGCTCCTTCCTGAGGACCTTCCAGCATCTCGTCCTGGGGCCGCGCGACCTGCCGTACAAGGTCATGTTCCCGGGACCCACCGGCACCAACGCCGTCGAGTCCGCCCTCAAGCTCGCCCGCAAGGTGAAGGGACGCGAGGCCATCGTGTCCTTCACCAACGCCTTCCACGGGATGTCCCTGGGGTCCCTCGCCGTCACCGGCAACGCCTTCAAGCGCGCCGGCGCCGGGATCCCGCTCGTCCACGGGACCCCCATGCCCTTCGACCACTACCTCGACGGCAGGGTCCCGGACTTCCTGTGGTTCGAGCGGCTGCTCGAGGACCAGGGGTCCGGGCTCAACCGCCCCGCAGCCGTCATCGTCGAGACCGTCCAAGGCGAGGGCGGCATCAACGTCGCCCGGCCCGAGTGGCTGCGCTCCCTCGCCGACCTGTGCGCGCGCCGCGACATGCTGCTGATCGTCGACGACATCCAGATGGGCTGTGGGCGTACCGGTGCCTTCTTCTCCTTCGAGGAGGCCGGGATCGTGCCCGACATCGTCACCGTGTCCAAGTCCATCAGTGGCTACGGACTGCCCATGTCACTGTGCCTGTTCAAACCGGAACTGGATGTCTGGGAGCCCGGCGAGCACAACGGCACCTTCCGTGGCAACAACCCCGCGTTCGTCACGGCCACCGCCGCCCTGGAGTCCTACTGGAGCGACGGGTCCGCCATGGAGAAGCAGACCCGGGCGCGCGGCGAGCAGCTCGAGCAGGAGCTGATCTCGATCAGCGAGGAGAACCTCGCCGACGTCAGGGAGTACCGCGGGCGCGGACTGGTGTGGGGTCTGGAGTTCCACGACCGGCGGCGTGCCGGGCGCGTCGCGCGCCGCGCCTTCGAGCTCGGGCTGCTCGTCGAGACCTCGGGCCCCGAGGGCGAGGTCGTCAAGCTGCTCCCGGCCCTGACCATCACCCCCGACGAGCTGGACGAGGGCCTGGCTGTCCTCGCCCGCGCCGTCCGCGAGACCGCCTGAAACACCGATGAGAAAAGACGGGCAAGACCAAGAAGGAGGCGTCGTAGCACCGTGATCGTCCGTTCGTTCAAGGACATCGAAGGCACCGACCGGCATGTGAAGGCCGCGTCCGGCACCTGGGAGAGCAAGCGCATCGTCCTCGCCCGGGAGAAGGTCGGCTTCTCCCTCCACGAGACGATCCTGTACGCGGGCACGGAGACGACGATGTGGTACGCGAACCACATCGAGGCCGTCGTGTGCGTCGAGGGTGAGGCCGAACTCACCGACCAAGAGACCGGGAAGACGTACTCGATCACGCCGGGGACCATGTACCTCCTCGACGGGCACGAGCGGCACACGCTGCGGGTCAAGGAGGACTTCCGCTGCATCTGCGTCTTCAACCCGCCCGTGACCGGACGGGAGGACCACGACGAGAGGGGCGTCTACCCCCTGCTCACCGAGGAGGTGTGACAACGCCGTGACCACTCTCACCCCCGACCTGTATCCCAGCCGCGGCGCCACCGAGGTGTCCGTCCCGCGCCAGGACCCGGTCGTCTGGGGCGCGCCCGACACACCCGGGCCGTTCTCCGTCGCCGATCTCCAGGCATACGAGCGCGACGGCTTCTTCGCCCTCGACACGCTGCTCACCGAGGACGAAGTAGCCGTCTACCGACAGGAATTGCAGCGGCTCGTCACCGATCCGGAGATCCGTGCCGACGAACGGTCGGTGCTGGAGCCGAGGTCGAAGGAGATCCGGTCCGTCTTCGAGGTGCACCGGATCAGCGAGGTGTTCGCGGGGCTCGTGCGCGACGAGCGCGTCGTCGGCCGGGCGCGGCAGATCCTCGGCTCGGACGTGTACGTCCACCAGTCGCGGATCAACGTCAAGCCCGGTTTCGGGGCGAGCGGCTTCTACTGGCACTCCGACTACGAGACCTGGCACGCCGAGGACGGCCTGCCGCACATGCGGACGGTGTCCGTCTCGATCGCGCTGACCGAGAACCACGACACCAACGGCAGCCTCATGATCATGCCGGGTTCGCACCGGACGTTCCTCGGGTGCGCGGGAGCCACACCCAAGGACAACTACAAGAAGTCGCTGCAGATGCAGGACGCGGGCACACCGTCCGACGAGGCGCTGACCGCGATGGCGAGCCGCCACGGCATCAAGCTGTTCACGGGCCGGGCCGGTTCGGCGACCTGGTTCGACTGCAACTGCATGCACGGCTCCGGGGACAACATCACCCCGTTCCCGCGCAGCAACGTCTTCATCGTGTTCAACAGCGTGGAGAACGCGGCGGTGGAGCCGTTCGCGGCGCCGGTGCGCAGGCCGGAGTTCATCGGGGCCAGGGACTTCACTCCGGTGCGCTGAGACCTGCCCCGACCCAGCGGGCCGCCCGTCCCCGACCGGACCGGCGGCCCGCTCGCTGCGCGCCCCGGCTCAGCCCGCCAGGACCTCCAGGAGTCGGTCGACGTCCGCGGGCGTGTTGTACAGGTGGAAGGCGACCCGCAGATTGCCCGCGCGGTCCGAGACCTCGACGCCGGCCCGGCTCAAGTCGCCCTGTCGGTGGCCGAGTCCGGGCACGGAGACGATCGGGGAGCCGGGGGCGGGCACCGGTGCGACGTCCAGTGCGCGCAGGCCGGCCCGGAAGCGGTCGGCGAGGGCGAGGTCGTGGGCACGGACCCGCTCCACACCCAGTTGCTCCAGCAGTTCCAGGGAGTGGCGGGCGCCCGCGTAGGAGAAGAGAGCGGGGCTCTCGTCGAACCGGCGTGCGGAATGGGCGAGTTCGGCGACCGGCCCGTAACAGCTGTCCCAGGGCTCCTCGCCCGCCACCCAGCCCGCGAAGAGGGGCGTGAGGGAGCCGAGGTCGTCCGGCACCACCAGGAAGGCCACGCCGCGCGGGCACAGCAGCCACTTGAAGGCGACGGCGGTGACGTAGTCGTACGCGCCCGCGTCGAACTCCAGCCAACCGGCGGCCTGTGACGCGTCCACATACGTACGGGCACCGTGCTCGCGGGCGGCCTCGCTCAGGGCGGGCAGGTCGGCGATCCGGCCGTCGGCGGACTGCGCCGCGCTGACCGCCACGAGCGCCGTGCCGGGCCCGACGGACTCGGCGATCCGCTCCAGCGGGACCGTACGGACCCTGAGGTCACGGCGCATGTGGAAGGGGTTCACGAGGGAGCTGAAGTCGCCCTCGGCGGTGAGCACCTCGGCTCCCTGTGGGAGCGAGGCGGCGATCAGCCCGGTGTAGACGGCCACCGAGGCCCCGGCCGCCACCCGGCGGACAGGGACCCCGGCCAACCGGGCGAAGGAGGCACGGGAGGCCTCGACATCGGCGGACATGTCGATCGGCTGCCCGGCGGCGGCCGACTCCAGCGCGGCGCGCATGGCCTCCACCGTGCGGGAAGGCGGCAGCCCGGTGCTCGCGGTGTTCAGATAGGTGTTCTTCGGAGCGAACTCGGCACGGACGAGGGTCTCGAAGGTCTCCATGGGACTACTGTGCGGCCCGGAAAACCCCAGGTCCATTGCCGATTCCTGCGTGTTTCCGCTAAGCAGCGCTTATACATCCGCGCCGACCTGCGCTTCGCTCAGCGCTGTGGCACGGCGCACCCGTCCGGACCGCACGCCTCCGCTTCCGCGTCCGCCTGCTGGACCGGCTTCAGCGGCGACCGCTCACCCCACGCCTGCGAAAGCGCCTGCGCGAAGACCTCCGCGGGCTGGGCGCCGGAGATGCCGTACGTACGGTCGAGGACGAAGAACGGCACGCCGTTCGCGCCCAGCTCGGCGGCCTCACGCTCGTCGGCGCGCACGGCGTCGGCGTACGCGGTGGGGTCGGCGAGGACCTTGCGGACGTCGTCGACGTCGAGCCCGGCCTCCACGGCCAGCTCGGCCAGCCGCTCGTCGCCCTCGGTGAAGACGGACCGCTCCTCGGCGAAGTTCGCCCGGTACAGGATCTGGATCAGCTCGTCCTGCTTGCCCCGCTCCTTGGCGAGGTGCAGCAGGCGGTGCATGTCGAAGGTGTTGCCGTGGTCGCGGCCCGTGCTGCGGTAGGGAAGGCCCTCGGCGGCGGCCTGTGTGCCCAGGTTGTCCTCCCCGGCCTGGGCCTGCGCCTCGCTCATCCCGTACTTCCTGGTGAGCATCGTGAGGACGGGCTCGACATCGCCCTTGGCACGGCCCGGGTCCAGCTCGAAGGAGCGGTGCACCACCTCGACCTCGTCACGGTGCGGGAAGGCCTGCAGCGCCTTCTCGAAGCGGGCCTTGCCGACGTAGCACCAGGGGCAGGCGATGTCGCTCCAGATCTCGACGCGCATATCTTCGGCTTCTCTCCAGTTCGCACGGGTACGGAGGCTCCCTCCGCGGAGTGTATGAACGTTCAAGCGGTTGTTTTCATTCCATCCTCCAGGTGCCCGCTCAGGTCTTCGATACGCTGAACGCCGTCTCTGGTGATGAACACGGCCGGGAGGGCTCGGAGGCCGTGCCTCCAGGCTCCCGTCGAGCGAAGGAGGCAAGGGCGATGCCGGCAGGCGAGACGGCTGGCGGGACGCAGGTCAAGTCCGCCGTACGGACGGTCGAGTTGCTCGAGTACTTCGCCGGCCGCCCCGGTATGCACTCCCTGACCGCGGTGCAGGAGGCCGTGGGCTACCCCAAGTCGAGCCTCTACATGCTGTTGCGCACGCTCGTGGACCTGGGCTGGGTGGAGACGGACGCGACGGGCACGCGGTACGGCATCGGGGTACGGGCGCTCCTGGTCGGCACGTCGTACATCGACGGCGACGAGGTGGTGGCAGCGGCCCGTCCGACGCTGGACCGGCTGTCGGACGACACAACGGAGACGATCCACCTGGCGCGGCTGGACGGCACGAACGTGGTGTACCTCGCGACCCGCCAGTCGCAGCACTACCTGCGTCCCTTCACCCGCGTCGGCCGTCGGCTGCCCGTGCACTCCACGTCCCTGGGCAAGGCGCTGCTGAGCACGTACACCGACGAGCAGGTCCGCACGATGCTGCCTGAGACGCTGCCCGCGCTGACGGAGCACACCATCACCGACCGGGAGGAGCTCATCGAGGAGTTGCACCAGGTCCGGGAGCAGGGCTTCGCCGTCGACCGCGAGGAGAACACGCTGGGCCTGCGCTGCTTCGGGGTCGCCATCCCCTACCGCACCCCGGCCCGCGACGCGATCAGCTGCTCGGTGCCGGTGGCCCGGCTGGCCCCCGCACACGAGCAGACGATCAAGGACGCGCTGTTCGACGCGCGGGACCATCTCGCCCTGGCGACACGGAGGCTGTGAACATGGAGATCGTCCTTACTCGATCGTGTGATCGTCGACTCTCGGGCTTGCAGTGCGCTGGGCTGTTCGGGTTAGGGCGTGTTTCGAAAGTCCCGTCGTCCGCCCGAAGGGCGGGCCCCGCGGCGTCTGGTGCGGTGCCTCGCAAGGCGGAGGGTCGCCCGTCATCGGTCTGCCCCGCGACTTCTAAGGCATCTGCCTGATCCCTCCCCCATGGCCTTAGCACCACGATGACCAGGCATGACGAAGACATGGACCGGGGCGCTCGTGCTCCGCGACCGCAATGCGGGGCTCTATCTGGCCGGGGTCGTGGTCTCCGCCTTCGGCACGTCGGCGATGGGGCTGGCGGCCGGGGTGTGGGTCAAGGAGCTCACGGGCTCGGACGGCCTGGCCGCCCTGTGTCTGCTCGCCATGTGGGCGCCGTCCCTGATCGGCCCCGCCCTGGGCACACTCGCCGACCGCACCCGCCGCAAGCCGCTGTTGATCTGGACGAACCTGGCCCTGGCACTTCTCCTGCTCGCCCTCTTCGCCGTCGACTCCCCGGGCCGGGTGTGGCTCGTGTACGTCGTGCTGTTCCTGTACGGCGCGGCGGGGATCGTGCACGACGCGGCCGAGTCGGCACTGGTCGCCGCCGCCGTCGACAGCTCACTGCTGGGCGACTTCAACGGGCTGCGGATGACGGCCAACGAGGGCATGAAGCTGGTCGCCCCGCTGGCGGGGGCGGGCCTGTACGCGGCCTACGGTGGACCGGCTGTGGCGTTCCTGGACGCGGTCACGTTCCTGCTGGCCACGGTTCTGTACGCACGTCTCCGGGTCCACGAGACCCGCCCGGAGAAGCCCGTCGCGGGCTGGCGGGCGCAGACGGCCGAGGGCGCCCGCTACCTGTGGGCGCACCGCACGCTGCGGCCCCTGGTCCTGGCGGGCGGCGCCACGATGCTCTTCGCCGGTGTCAACGGCGCCATGGTCTACTCCGTCGTCGACGGGCTCGGGCACTCCCCCGCGTACGCCGGTGTGCTCGCCGCTGTCCAGGGGATCGGCTCGGTGGCGGTGGGACTGGTCTCAGGCCCGGCTCTGCGCCGCCTGGGCGAGCGCGGTTTCGCGGGCTGGGGCATCGCCTTGACGGCTGTCGGCGTGGCGTTGCGGGCGATCCCGTCCGACCCGGTGGCGTTGATGTGCAGCGCGGCGATCGGCGTAGGGCTGCCCTGCGCGCTGATCGCGGCGTTCACCGCGGTGCAGCGGGAGACGCCCGGTTCGCTGCTGGGCCGTACGGCCGCCACGGCGAACACGCTGCTCTTCGCGCCGAACGCGGTAGGACTGGCCCTGGGTGCGGGGCTGGTGGAGCCGGTCGGCCACCAAGTGCCGCTGGTGGTGCTGGGACTGCTGCTGCCGTGGGTGACGGTCCTGCTGCGTCAGAGCCCGGATTCGGTAAGGGAACGGCAAAGCGGTGTCGCTCGTTGACCCGGCATGACCGCTATGACCCCCGGCTCGAACATCCCTCTCTCCGTCGCCCGTGTGACGGTGGACGTCGCCGCACCGGTGCGGCTCGACGTATCGGGCCTGCTGCTCACTGCCGACGGCAAGGTGCGCTCCGACGACGACTTCATCTTCTACAACCAGCCGGCCGGCCCGGGGGTGACGTACCGTTCGGGCGGCGGCACGGCCCCCGACGCGGTCACCGTCGACACGGCCTTGCTGCCCCCGGGCATCGAGAAGGTCGTCGTCACGGCGAGCCCCGACGCCGCGGGCCAGACCTTCCAGGGCGTCGAGCCGACGGCCACGATCCGCGATGCGGCCGACAACAGCATCCTGGCCACGTTCACACCGCCGCGGCTCGGCACCGAGACGGCGCTGGTGGTCGTGGAGATCTATCTGCGCAACGGACAGTGGAAGGCCCGTGCCGTCGGCCAGGGATACGCCAACGGCCTGGCGGGCATCGCCACCGACTTCGGCGTCACCGTGGAGGAACCCGCGGCCCCGCCGCAGCCGGTGGCACCCCCGCCGCCCGCATCGCAGGCGGCGGTGACCGCTCCCCCGATGCCGGCCGCCCCGCCGACCCCGCCCGCCGCAGCCCCCGGTGCCGGAAAGGTCAACCTCGACAAGGGCCGGATCAGCCTCCAGAAGAACCAGACCGTCTCCCTCGTCAAGGGCGGCCGCCCGCTGTTCACCCAGGTCAAGATGGGTCTCGGCTGGGAGCCCGCCTTCCGCGGCAAGGACATCGACCTGGACGCCTCCGTGATCGCGTACGGCCCGCAGCGCGACCACGTCGACAGTTGCTACTTCGGCAAGCTGAGCATCCTGAACGGTGCGATCAAGCACTCCGGTGACAACCTCACGGGCGAGGGCAGTGGTGACGACGAGGTGATCGTGGTCGACCTGGGCCGCCTGCCCCAGGAGGTCACCGGTCTGGTCTTCACCGTGAACTCCTTCTCCGGGCAGAAGTTCACGGAGGTCGCCAAGGCGTACTGCCGCCTCGTCGATGCCGCGACCGACGAGGAACTCGTCCGCTTCGACCTCACGCACACGGAGCCGCAGACCGGCGTGATGATGGCCAAGCTCGTCCGCCAGTTCTCCGGGGAGTGGGACATGACGGCCATGGGCGGCTTCGTCAAGGCCCGCACGGTACGGAACATGGTGAAGCCCGCGGCGGAGGCACTGTAGGGCAGAAGCGCCCGCGCGAGACCGGTCTCCGGCACCGGCGCTCCGACGCCTAGGGGCCCGCACCGTGGTGCGGGCCCCTAGCGTTGATTGATTCAGCAGTGAGGCGATGCTGCCGTGGCCCCGCCCCTGCTCTCAGCCCCCGTGCTGTGAGCGTGCCTTGAACGCGGCCTTCCGGGCTTCCTTGGCCACCCTCTTGTCGGGGTGCAGGCGCCCCATCGCCTCCAGGACCTCCGCGGTGGCGGGGTGGTCCACCCGCCACGCCGTCGTGAAGAAACCGCTGTGCTGGGCCGCCAGGCCCTCCACCAGCGCCCGCAGTTCCGTCGAGTTGCCCTCGGCCGCCAGTTGCGCGGCCACCGTGTCGATGGTCAGCCAGAACACCATCGCCTCCGGAGGCGCGGGCACGTCGACAGCTCCGTGTTCGGTGAGCCAGACCCGCGCCAGGCCTCCCAGTTCCGCGTCGTCCAGCACTTCGCGCAGGGCCGGCTCCGCCTCCGCGCCGACCAGGGAGAGCGCCTGCTGGCAGCGCAGCCTGCGCAGCGGCGCCCCGATGTCCGAGCCGCGCGCCGCAGCGAGCAACTCCCTTGCCGCCGCGAGCGGTTCGCGACGCGCCAGCCACTGCTCGGTCTCCGCCTGCGCCGCAGCCGCCGGGAACGCGGAGGTACCGTCGAGCAGCGCGTCCGCGCCCTTGTCCGCCAGCTCCCCCACCGCGGGGGCGATCACCCCGGCCTCCAGCATCCGGCTCCGCACCCCGTACAGACCCAGCGGGGTCAGCCGTACCATTCCGTACCGGCTGACGTCCGTCTCGTCGACGGGGGCCGCCGGCTCCTCGTCGACGTCGGCCATCAGCGCCTCGTCGACCGGCTGGAAGTCGACGAGCCCGATCGGCTCCAGGATCCGGAACTGGTCGTCGAGCCGCATCATGGCGTCCGACACCTGCTCCAGGACGTCATCGGTGGGCTCGCCCATGTCGTCGGGCACGATCATCGAGGCGGCGAGGACGGGCAGCGGCACCGGCCCGTCGCCGGGTCCGTCCTCGCTGACCGTCAACAGGTAGAGGCCGGCGAGTACTCCGTCGAGGAACTCGGCCTCCGCCTCCAGGTCCCAGTCGAGGGAGGAGAAGTCGATCTCACCGCCCTCGTCCACGGCGTCGACGAGGTCGTCGAGGTCGGGCACGCTCGCGTCGGCGAGCACGGTCTCCAGCGCGCCGAGCCACACGCCGAGCACATCGCCCGGACTGCCGGTGGTGAGCAGCGCGAGGTCGGCGCCCGTGGTGACCGTCCCCTCCTCCTCGTCTACGACCTCGACGAGCCCGGTGTCGACGGCGACCCGCCAGGCCTCGCTCGCCCAGGCGGCGGCGTCCTCGCCGGTCAGTCCGAGTACCTCGGCCGCGGCGGGCAGTTGCTCCTCGACGAGTTCACCCCCGGCGTCGACGCGGGTGTCCGGGCCGGCCCAGCGGGCGAGTCGGGCGGCACGGGAGAGCAACGGTGCGGCAAGCGCGTCCCGCGCGAGCTCCGCTTCGGAGTGCAGCCGAACCGGCGGCAAGGGGGAGCTGTCTGACATCGGCTGGATCTCCTTGGACCATACGGAGTGACGGGGGCGACGCCCCGGAGCACACGGCTCAGCCTAGACGGGTTTCCGCCCATGCCGCCCGGTTCATCTCCCCTTCCGGGTCGTATTGGCCGAAGCGTTGACAGCCGCCCTGACCCCACAGGACTCCATATTGCAGCGTTTCTAACCAGTACCAGGTAGAAGATTTAAGTGGAGCTTCACGATCGTCTTGCCGAGACTACTGCCATGACGACACCAGACCTTCCCGCCCCTCCCTTCGGCCGTGCCCTGTGCGCGATGATCACCCCCTTCACCGAGTCGGGCACCCTCGACCTGGACGGGGCGCAGTCACTCGCCGACCGGCTCGTGACCGGGGGCTGCGACGGCCTGGTCCTCTCGGGAACCACGGGCGAGTCCCCGACCACGACCGACGACGAGAAATCCGAGCTGGTACGGGCGGTACGCAAGGCGGTCGGCGAGCGGGCGACGATCGTGGCGGGCGTCGGCACATCGGACACGCGGCACACGGTGGAGCTGGCGCGGGCGGCGGAGAAGGCGGGCGCTGACGGCCTGCTGGTGGTCACGCCGTACTACAGCCGCCCCCCGCAGGACGCGGTCGAGGCCCACTTCCGCGAGATCGCCGACGCCTCCGGGCTGCCGCTCGCGCTGTACGACATCCCGGGCCGCACCGGCACCCGTATCGAGCCCGAGACGATGATCCGGCTCGCCGGGCATCCACGGATCGTGGCGGTCAAGGACTGCGCGTCCGACCTCCTCGGCACCCAGAAGGTGCTGGCGCACACCGAGTTGGCGTACTACGCCGGCTGCGACGAGCAGGTGCTCGCGCTGTACGCGGTCGGCGGCGCCGGGTATGTCAGCACGGTCGCCAATGTGGTGCCCGGCCGGTTCCGCGCGATCCTGGACGCCTTCGACGCGGGCCGGACGGCCGAGGCCGCCCGGCTTCAGCAAGACACCGTACGGCTGGTCGAACTGATGATGGCGTCCGGCCTGCCCGGCACGGTCACCGCGAAGGGCCTGCTGAGCCGGCTCGGCCTGCCCGCGGGCCCGGTCCGGGCACCACTGCGCCCCGCCGGCCGCGAGGTGGTCGACGAGTTGCTGCCGGAGTACGAGCGGCTGACTGCCAACTAGTGCTGTGACCGGCTACGAGAAGCGGCCGATCACGCGCGAGCGCCCTCCCGGGCCGCCATGGGGCCGCGGAAGGGCGCTCGTGAGGGAAGCGTGCTCAGTCGGTGATCAGTTGTGGCTGTGCAGGATCTCGTTCAGACCGCCCCACACCGCGTTGTTCGGGCGGGCCTCGACCGCGCCCGTCACCGAGTTGCGGCGGAAGAGGATGTTGGACGCGCCGGAGAGTTCCCGAGCCTTGATGATCTGACCGTCAGGCATGGTGACCCGCGTGCCGGCGGTGACGTACAGGCCGGCCTCGACGACGCACTCGTCACCGAGGGCGATGCCGACGCCCGCCTCGGCACCGATCAGACAGCGCTCGCCGATGGAGATGACCACGTTGCCGCCACCGGAGAGGGTGCCCATGGTGGAGGCGCCGCCGCCGATGTCCGAGCCGTCGCCGACGACGACGCCCGCGGAGATACGGCCCTCGACCATGGAGGAGCCGAGCGTGCCGGCGTTGAAGTTGACGAAGCCCTCGTGCATGACCGTGGTGCCCTCGGCGAGGTGCGCGCCCAGACGAACCCGGTCGGCGTCGGCGATGCGGACGCCCTTCGGCGCGACGTAGTCCGTCATGCGCGGGAACTTGTCGATCGAGGTCACCTGAAGGTGCAGGCCCTCGGCGCGGGCGTTCAGGCGCACCTTCTCGATGTCGTCGACGGCGACCGGACCGAGCGAGGTCCAGGCGACATTGGCGAGGAAGCCGAACATGCCCTCCAGGTTCTGGCCGTGCGGCTTGACCAGGCGGTGCGAGAGCAGGTGGAGGCGCAGGTAGACGTCGTGCGCGTCGATCGGCTTCTCGTCGAGCGAGGCGATGACCGTACGGACCGCGACCACCTCGACTCCCCGGCGGGCGTCCGGGCCGATGGCCTTCGCGGCGCCTGCACCGAGCAACTCCACGGCCCGCTCGACGGAAAGCCGCTCCGTGCCGGACGGGCCAGGACCCTCGGCAGTCTCAGCGGCGAGTTCGGGCGCGGGGAACCAGGTGTCGAGAACGGTGCCGTCGGCGGCGATCGCGGCAAGGCCGGTGGCCACGGCACCGGTGGTACGAAGAGCAGTCGTGTCGGTCATAGGGGAAACCTAACGTGGTGGGGCTCGCCCGAGCGAACCGGAGACAGGAGGCCGCTCGGGCCAGGACGCCCTGGTGGCGCCGGGTCAGGGAATCACCCGTGCCAGCACGTCACGGGCGTACTCCTCGTCGTAGGAACCGTCGGTCAGCAGCACCTGCAGGCAGATCCCGTCCATCAGCGCGACGAGCGCCCGCGCGGTGACCGGATCGGTATGGCTGGACAGCAGTGCGGCCAGGCCCTCGGCCCACTCGGCGGCCACGGGGCGCAGGGCGGGGCGGCGCAGAGCGGCGAGGTAGAGCTCGTACTCCAGCTCCACTCCGGTGCGGTCACCCGCGAGCCACTGACCCATCAAGCCCGCCAGTTCCCCGGCCAGGTCGGTCCGCGGGTCCTCGAGGCCGCCGCTCGCGGCGAGCACCTTGGCGAAGCCCTCGTTCGCCTGCCGAAGGGCGGCGACCAGCAGTTCGTCGAGGGTCTTGAAGTGGTAGGTCGTGGAGCCGAGCGGAACATCGGCCTCGGCGGCGACGGAACGGTGGCTCAGCCCCGCGATGCCCTTCTCGCCCACCACCCGGATCGCCGCGTCGATGATCCGCTGCCGCCGCCCGGGGTCGTAACGCCGGGGCATCAGTGCGCTCCTCCCAGGTTCAGGACCACTACACCGACGACGATCAGTGTGAGTCCGGCTATCTTCGCGAAGCCAAGCCCCTCCCCGAAGAGTGTCAGCCCTATAGCGGCCACGGCCGCCGTGCCGACCCCGGCCCAGATGGCGTACGCCGTGCCGATCGACACCGTCTTCAGGGTCTGCGCGAGCAGCGCGAAGGAGACGACATAGCCGAGGAGGGTCAGCAGCGTGGGCCACAGCCTGCTGAACCCCTCGCTGTATTTCATGGCGGTCGTGGCGACGACTTCGGAGGCAATGGCCCCGGCGAGGAAGGCGAATCCCATGTGTACAAGTGTACGCATCGGTATGTACGACTGTACGCAAAATCGCCGGAGGAGCGTACTCCGGGGCGGCCTGAGCCATGACCGGAAAACGCCAGTGACCCCTGGCACCCAAGGGGCTGCCAGGGGCCACCGCACGGCCATCGCGGCTGTCAGACGTTGAACCCCAGCGCCCGAAGCTGCTCGCGGCCCTCGTCCGTGATCTTGTCGGGGCCCCACGGCGGCATCCAGACCCAGTTGATGCGCAGCTCGCCGACCAGGCCGTCGGTGGCGGACTTGGCCTGGTCCTCGATGACGTCCGTCAGCGGACAGGCCGCCGAGGTCAGGGTCATGTCGATGGTGGCGATGTTCGCCGCCTCGTCGATGTGGATGCCGTAGATGAGGCCGAGGTTGACGACGTCGATGCCCAGTTCGGGGTCGACGACGTCCATCAGGGCCTCGCGGATTTCCTCCTCCGAGACCGGCTTCATCTCCACGGTGTCGCTCATGCCGTCTTCCTTTCGGCGTCGGCTCCGCCCAGCACCTGGGCCGTCGCGTCCTTCCACGCCATCCAGCTCAGGAGGGCGCACTTCACCCGCGCCGGGTACTTGGAGACTCCCGCGAACGCCACCGCGTCCTCAAGGATGTCCTCCATCGCCTCGTCGGGCTCGACCCGGCCCCTGGACTGCATCAGTTCCAGGAAGGTCTCCTGGATCTGCTGCGCCTCGGCCAGCTCCTTGCCGACGAGAAGGTCGTTCAGCACGGAGGCCGAGGCCTGGCTGATGGAGCAGCCCTGGCCCTCGTACGAGACGTCCTTGATCGTCGTGCCGTCGTACTTCACGCGAAGGGTGATCTCGTCGCCGCACGTCGGGTTCACGTGGTGCACCTCGGCGTCGCCATCCCGAAGACCACGCCCGTGCGGGTTCTTGTAGTGGTCCAGGATGACGTCCTGGTACATGGAGTCCAGCTTCACGCCTCAGCCCCTCATCCGAAGAAGTTCCGTACGTGCTCCAGGCCGTCGACCAGTGCGTCGATCTCGGCGGGCGTGGAGTACAGATAGAACGACGCTCGCGTGGTCGCGGGAATTCCGTAGCGGAGGCAGACGGGGCGGGCGCAGTGGTGGCCGACCCGGACCGCGATGCCCTGCTCGTCGAGGACCTGACCCACGTCGTGCGGGTGGATGTCACCCAGCGTGAAGGAGATCGCCGCGCCCCGGTCCTCGGCCGTTGCCGGGCCGATGATCCTCAGGTCGGGGACCGCCGTGAGCCGCTGCACCGCGTACTCGGTGAGCGCGTGCTCATGGGCGAGGATCCGGTCCATGCCGATCGAGCTCAGGTAGTCGATCGCCGCGCCGAGACCGACCGCCTGGGCGATCGGCGGGGTACCCGCCTCGAACTTGTGGGGCGCGGGAGCGTAGGTCGACGAGTGCATCGACACCGTCTCGATCATCTCGCCGCCGCCCAGGAACGGAGGCAGGTCCTCCAGCAGCTCCTGGCGGCCCCACAGGACGCCGATGCCGGTCGGGCCGCACATCTTGTGGCCGGTGAAGGCCACGAAGTCGGCCTGCAGAGCCTGGACGTCCAGCGGCATGTGCGGCGCGGCCTGCGAGGCGTCGACGCACACCAGCGCACCGACCTCCTGCGCGCGGCGGACTATCGCCTCGACCGGGTTCACCGTGCCCAGGATGTTGGACACCAGCACAAAGGAGACGATCTTCGTCTTCTCCGTGATGATCTCTTCTATGTTCGACAGGTCGAGTCGGCCGTCGTCCGTGAGACCGAACCACTTCAGCTTCGCGCCCGTGCGCTGCGCCAGCAGCTGCCACGGCACGATGTTGGAGTGGTGCTCCATCTCCGTGATGACGATCTCGGTGTCGCGGTCCACCCGGTAGGGCTCGTCGGCCCAGCCGAGCATGTTCGCCACGAGGTTGAGCGACTCGGAGGCGTTCTTGGTGAAGATCACCTCGTCGCGGCTCGGCGCGTTGATGAACGCGGCGACCTTGTCGCGCGCGCCCTCGTACAGCTCCGTGGCCTCCTCGGCGAGCACATGCACACCGCGGTGGACGTTGGCGTTGTGCTCTTCGTAGTACTCGGAGAGCACGTCGAGCACCTGGCGCGGGGTCTGTGAGGTAGCCGCGTTGTCCAGGTACACAAGCTTCTTACCGTCGTGGACCTGCCGGTCCAGGATGGGGAAGTCCTTACGGATCGCCTCGGTGTCGAGGAGGCCCGGCAGCTGTGTCACGCGGCACCCTCCTTCGTCACGTACGCCTCGTAGCCCTCGTTCTCCAGCTTGTCGGCGAGCTCGGGACCGCCGGACTCGACGATGCGGCCGCCGGCGAACACATGGACGTGGTCGGGCTTGATGTAGCGCAGGATGCGCGTGTAGTGCGTGATCAGCAGGGTGCCGACCTCGCCGGACTCGCGGACGCGGTTGACGCCCTCGGACACGATGCGCAGCGCGTCGACGTCCAGACCGGAGTCCGTCTCGTCGAGGATCGCGACCTTCGGCTTGAGCAGCTCGAGCTGGAGGATCTCGTGGCGCTTCTTCTCACCGCCGGAGAAACCCTCGTTGACGTTGCGCTCGGCGAAGGAGGGGTCCATGTGGAGGTGCTCCATGGCCCCCTTGACCTCCTTCACCCAGGTGCGCAGCTTCGGCGCCTCGCCGCGGATGGCCGTGGCGGAGGTACGGAGGAAGTTGGAGACCGAGACACCGGGGACCTCGACCGGGTACTGCATCGCCAGGAACAGGCCTGCGCGGGCGCGCTCGTCGACGGACATGGCGAGGACGTCCTCGCCGTCGAGCAGCACCGTGCCGCTGGTGATCGTGTACTTCGGGTGACCCGCGAGCGAGTAGGCGAGGGTCGACTTGCCAGAGCCGTTGGGGCCCATGATGGCGTGCGTCTCGCCCTGCTTCACGGTGAGGTCGACGCCCTTGAGGATCTCCTTCGTGGCGTTGTCGGCCTCGACGGTGACGTGCAGGTCTCGGATTTCAAGCGTTGCCATGGGTGCCTCAGGACTCCTGGGAGAGGGAGACGAGCACGTCGTCCCCTTCGATCTTTACGGGGTATACGGGGACGGGGCGCGTCGCGGGGAGGGCGTCGGGCTTGCCCGAGCGCAGGTCGAAGCGCGAGCCGTGCAGCCAGCACTCGATGTGGCAGTCGTCCACCTCGCCCTCCGACAGCGAGACGTTCGCGTGGGAGCAGATGTCGTAGATGGCGAACACCTCTCCCTCTGTCTTGACGATCGAGACCGGCGTGCCGTCGATTTCCACCCGCTTCGGGGTGTCCTCCTCCAGCTCGCTCAGTCCGCAAACGCGTACGAAGGTCGTCGAGTCCGTCATGCGACCGACGCCTCCAGCTCTTCTTCGATCCTGGCGATCAGGCGCTCCTCGATGTCCTGGACACCGATCTGCTGGACCAGCTCGGCGAAGAAGCCGCGGACCACCAGGCGCCGGGCCTCGTACTCCGGGATACCTCGGGCCATCAGGTAGAAGAGCTGCTCGTCGTCGAAGCGGCCGGTGGCGGAGGCGTGGCCGGCACCGACGATCTCACCGGTCTCGATCTCCAGGTTGGGGACCGAGTCGACGCGCGCGCCGTCCGTGAGGACGAGGTTGCGGTTCATCTCATAGGTGTCCGTGCCCTCGGCCTTCGCCTCGATGAGCACGTCACCGATCCACACGGCGTGCGCGTCGTCGCCCTGGAGCGCGCCCTTGTAGGCGACGTTCGACTTGCAGTGCGGGGTGTTGTGGTCGACGAGGAGCCGGTGCTCCTGGTGCTGGCCCTTGTCGGTGAAGTACAGGCCGTACAGCTCGGCCTCGCCGCCGGTGGCGGCGTACTCCACGCGCGGGTGCAGCCGGACCAGGTCGCCGCCGAAGGTCACGACGACCGACTTGAAGTGCGCGTCCCGGCCGATCAGAGCGTTGTGCTGGCCCACGTGCACGGCCTTCTCGTCCCAGTCCTGGACCGAGACGACGGTCAGCTTGGCGCCGTCACCCAGGATGTAGTCGACGTTCGCGGCGAGCACAGCGTCGCCGGTGTGGTCGATGACGACGACCGCCTCGGCGAAGGCGCCGAGCTCGATCACCTGGTGGCCGAAGGCGACCCCGCCCTCGCCCTGCACCGCGATGCGGACCGGCTCGGTGAGGACGGTCTCCTTCGGGACGGTCACGACCGAGGCCTTCTCGAAGGCCGAGTACGCCTGCGCGGCGACGCGGTCGACCGGGATGCCCGCCTTGCCGAGCCGCGCGTCGTCGCGGCCGACGGTCTCCACGACGACGCCCTCGGGGGCGTCGATGGTGACCTTGACACCCTCGCCGGCGGCGACCGCGGTGCCGTCGTGCAGACCGCGCAGCCGCTCCAGCGGCGTGAACCGCCATTCCTCCTCGCGGCCGTGCGGGACGGGGAAGTCCGCCACGTCGAAGGACGGCGGCGCGCTCATACGGGTGGCGACGGTCGACTCGGCGGCCACCGCGATCTGGCCGGCGGTTGTAGAACCCACCGGTGGGGGTCCCCCCGCTCGAGCGGAGTTGAGAGTGGGGGAGTTCTGAGCCTCAGCCATGGCTGTCGTTGTGCTCTCTTCCTACGTCAGTTGTGATCTTCGGCCCGCTCCGTACGGGCGGACCGCCGCCGCTTCGAGGGGCCGGTCAGCCGACCGCGCCCTCCATCTGCAGCTCGATCAGCCGGTTGAGCTCAAGGGCGTACTCCATGGGCAGCTCCTTGGCGATCGGCTCGACGAAGCCGCGCACGATCATCGCCATCGCCTCGAACTCGGTCAGACCGCGGCTCATCAGGTAGAAGAGCTGGTCCTCGGAGACCTTGGAGACGGTCGCCTCGTGGCCCATGGACACGTCGTCCTCGCGGACGTCGACGTACGGGTAGGTGTCGGACCGCGAGATGGTGTCGACCAGCAGCGCGTCGCAGAGCACGTTGGACTTGGAGCCCGGGGCGCCCTCGCCGATCTCGACCAGGCCGCGGTACGAGGTGCGGCCACCGCCGCGCGCCACCGACTTGGAGACGATGTTGGACGAGGTGTTGGGCGCCATGTGGACCATCTTGGAACCGGCGTCCTGGTGCTGACCCTCGCCCGCGAAGGCGATGGAAAGGGTCTCGCCCTTGGCGTGCTCGCCCATCAGGTAGACGGCCGGGTACTTCATCGTCACCTTGGAGCCGATGTTGCCGTCGATCCACTCCATGGTCGCGCCCTCGTAGGCCACGGCGCGCTTGGTGACCAGGTTGTAGACGTTGTTCGACCAGTTCTGGATGGTCGTGTAGCGGCAGCGGGCGTTCTTCTTGACGATGATCTCGACGACAGCGGAGTGCAGCGAGTCCGACTTGTAGATCGGTGCCGTACAACCCTCGACGTAGTGCACGTAGGCACCCTCGTCGACGATGATCAGGGTCCGCTCGAACTGGCCCATGTTCTCCGTGTTGATCCGGAAGTAGGCCTGGAGCGGGATCTCCACATGCACGCCCGGCGGCACGTAGATGAAGGAGCCGCCGGACCACACGGCGGTGTTCAGCGAGGCGAACTTGTTGTCACCGGCGGGGATGACGGTCCCGAAGTACTCCTTGAAGAGCTCCGGGTGCTCCTTCAGCGCGGTGTCGGTGTCGAGGAAGATGACGCCCTGCTCCTCCAGGTCCTCGCGGATCTGGTGGTAGACGACCTCGGACTCGTACTGGGCGGCGACACCGGCCACGAGGCGCTGCTTCTCCGCCTCGGGGATGCCGAGCTTGTCGTACGTGTTCTTGATGTCCTCGGGCAGGTCCTCCCAGGACTCCGCCTGCTTCTCCGTGGAGCGGACGAAGTACTTGATGTTGTCGAAGTCGATACCCGACAGGTCCGAGCCCCAGTTGGGCATCGGCTTCTTCTCGAAGAGCCGCAGGCCCTTGAGACGCAGCTTGGTCATCCACTCCGGCTCGGACTTCTTCGCCGAGATGTCCCGGACGACGTCCTCACTCAGACCGCGCTTCGCCGCGGCACCGGCCTCGTCGGAGTCGGCCCAGCCGTATTCGTAGTTGCCCAGGCCCTCGAGTTCGGGGTGAGCAGTCTCCGTGGGGAGAGTCATGCGGGGTTCCTCCCGGCCGTGCTGGCAGATGCGTTGTGAGTGGTCTTCTTGGGGTTCTTGGCGGTGTGCGGCGCCTTGGGGATGAACGTCGTGCAGACGCCGTCGCCATGCGCGATCGTCGCCAGTCGCTGGACGTGCGTGCCGAGCAGCTGGGAGAAGACCTCCGTCTCGGCCTCGCACAGCTGCGGGAACTCTTCCGCGACATGAACGACCGGGCAGTGGTGCTGACAGAGCTGCTCGCCGACCGGTGCGCTGCGCGCCGTAGCAGCGTACCCGTCCGCGCTCAACGCCTTGGCCAGCGCTTCGGTGCGCTCCTCGGGAGCGGCGGCCTCGATCGCCTGGCGGTAGGCGGTCGCCTGCTCGGCGAGCCTGGCGCGCGCGAAGGCGACGACGGCCTCGTCCCCGCCGTACTGCTGCTGGATCCACCGCAGGGCGTCCGCGGCCAGCTTGTCGTAGGACTGGTCGAAGGCGTCGCGGCCGCAGTCGGTGAGCGCGAAGACCTTGGCGGGGCGACCACGCGTACGCGCCCCGTACACACGCTGCTCACGGGCTTCCACGACGTCGTCGGCGACGAGCGCGTCCAGATGCCGTCGTACGGCCGCCTGCGTGAGACCCAGCCGCCCGGCGAGTTCGGCGACGGTCGACGGCCCGTGATCCAGGATGGATCGCGCGACCCGGTTGCGCGTGGAGCGCTCTCCGGTCGCGAACTCCTCCTGAGGGGCCCCCACGGGGGTCTCCCGAGACTCGCCGACGTTTTTCACAACGCCATTGTTGCGTAATTCCTCAGAGCCTGACAAGCGGCGTCCGGGCAGGCCGCGGTGCCCTGCGTCACTTAGGCATACCTAATGTGACCTGCGGAAACGATCTCTGATCGATCAAACCGCTGGCGCCTTCAGGTCGGAACGGGAAGACTCCCTGACCATGTCCACACCCCCTCCGACCGGCCCTCTTGTCACACGAAACACGCTGTCCGCGGAGCTGCGCACGCTGGGTGTGGAGCCCGGCGAGACCCTGCTGGTGCACTCTTCGCTCAGCTCACTCGGCTGGGTGTGCGGAGGTGCCGTCACGGTAGTCCAGGCGCTGCTCGACGCCCTTGGTCCGAACGGCAACCTCGTCGTCCCCACCCAGTCCGGGGAGCTGTCCGACCCGGCGCTATGGGGCAGTCCGCCGGTCCCCGAGGACTGGTGGGAGACCATCCGCGCCACGATGCCCGCCTACGACCCCCTGATCACGCCCTCACGCGGCGTCGGCGTTGTCCCGGAGACGGTCCGCAGGTGGCCGGGCGCCCTGCGCAGCGCCCACCCCCAGACCTCCTTCGCGGCCCTCGGCCCGCACGCCGCGCAGATCATCGACGGACACGCGCCCGACTGCCGGCTCGGCGAGCGCAGCCCGCTGGCCCGACTGGAGGAACTGGGCGCCCGCGTCCTGCTGCTCGGCGCGGGCTACGACAGCTGCACCTCCTTCCACCTCGCCGAGTACCGGATACCGTCGCCGCTCGTCGAGGTGGGCCGGCCCGGCCCGGCCGGCTGGGAAACGGTCACCGAGGTGTCGATCACCTCGGACCGGTTCGACGAGCTCGGGCACGACTTCGAACGGGATCGTCCCGTCGTCCGGGGCAAGGCGGGTGCGGCCGACGTACGGCTGTTTCCCGTGGCGGACGCGGTGGCCTACGCGGAGCGGTGGCTGGCGCTGCACCGACCCCGTGAGGAGGAGTTCCTGAACCCACCCGTCTGAGGCACCGGGCACCTCCTTAAACTCTGGAGCCATGCGAAGTGAGCCCGTGGTCCAGGTCCAGGCCCTGGTGAAGCGGTACGGCACGAAGACCGCGGTGGATGGCCTCGACCTGGTGGCCCAGACGGGTGTGACGGCTGTGCTCGGCCCCAACGGCGCGGGCAAGACGAGCACGATAGAGACCTGCGAGGGGTACCGGAAGCCGGACGCCGGCACGGTGCGTGTCCTCGGCCTCGACCCGGTCCGGCAGTCCGCCGAGCTGCGCCCCCGCATCGGCGTGATGCTGCAGTCCGGCGGTGTGTACTCGGGCGCACGGGCGGACGAGATGCTGCGCCATGTAGCCAGGCTGCACGCCCATCCGCTGGACGTGGACGCGCTCATCGAGCGGCTGGGCCTCGGCAGCTGCGGCCGGACGACCTACCGCCGGCTCTCGGGCGGTCAGCAGCAGCGCCTGGCGCTGGCGATGGCCGTGGTGGGCCGCCCGGAGCTGGTGTTCCTGGACGAGCCGACGGCCGGG
Source organism: Streptomyces sp. NPDC001020 (assembly GCF_053599115.1). Taxonomy (NCBI): domain Bacteria; kingdom Bacillati; phylum Actinomycetota; class Actinomycetes; order Kitasatosporales; family Streptomycetaceae; genus Streptomyces; species Streptomyces sp. NPDC001020. The sequence continues at coordinate 74,878 of NZ_JBSFLQ010000013.1, forward strand.
CTCGACCCCCAGGCCCGCCGCGCCACCTGGGACCTCGTGCGGGACCTGCGCGCCGACGGCGTCTCCGTGATCCTGACCACTCACTACATGGACGAGGCCGAGCAGCTCGCCGACGACGTCGCGATCATCGACGCCGGCCGGGTCATAGCCCAGGGCTCCCCCGAAGAGCTGTGCCGCGGCGGCGCGGAGAACACCCTGCGCTTCACGGGTCGGCCGGGCCTCGACGTGGGGTCCCTGCTGAAGGCACTCCCGGCGGACTGCACCGCGGCGGAACTGACACCGGGCTCGTACCGCGTGGGCGGCAAGGTCGACCCGCAACTGCTCGCGACGGTCACCTCCTGGTGCGCCCAACACGGGGTGATGCCGGACCGGATCTCCGTCGAACGGCACACCCTCGAAGACGTCTTTCTGGAGCTCACGGGTAAGGAGCTGCGCTCGTGACGGCCATCAGTACCTACGCGCCGAAGCCAGGCGCCGCACCCCTGTCCCGCATGATCGCGGCGCAGGCCGTGCTGGAGACGAAGATGCTGCTGCGCAACGGCGAGCAGCTGCTGCTGACGGTCGTGATCCCGACGCTGCTGCTGGTGCTGTTCAGCTCGGTGGACATCGTGGACACCGGCGCCGGCAAGTCGGTCGACTTCCTCGCCCCCGGCATCCTGGCGCTCGCCGTGATGTCGACGGCGTTCACGGGGCAGGCGATCGCGACCGGCTTCGAGCGCCGGTACGGCGTGCTGAAGCGGCTCGCCTCCTCTCCGCTGCCCCGCTGGGGCCTGATGACGGCGAAGACGGCGTCGGTGCTGGTGACGGAGGTGCTCCAGATCCTCCTGCTGACGGTGATCGCCTTCGCGCTGGGCTGGTCGCCGCACGGCAACCCGGTCGCCGTCGTCCTGCTGCTGGTCCTGGGCACGGCCGCCTTCTCCGGTCTCGGTCTGCTGATGGCGGGCACGCTGAAGGCGGAGGCGACGCTGGCCGCGGCCAACCTGGTCTTCCTGCTGCTGCTCGTCGGCGGCGGGGTCGTCGTGCCGCTGGACAAGTTCCCCTCCGGCGCCCAGGACGTCCTCGGTCTGCTGCCCATCTCGGCACTGTCCGACGGCCTGAGGGACGTGCTGCAGCACGGGGCCGGGATGCCCTGGGGCGACCTGGGGATCCTCGCCGTGTGGGCGGTAGCGGGGCTCGCGGCGGCGGGAAAGCTCTTCCGCTGGGAGTAGCCGGGAGGTGAACACGATGACCCTCGTGAAACCGTGCACAAGCGGCCCCCTACCATGAGAGGCGTGCCAAACGTGACCCGCGCCGATGTCGACGCCGCCTTGCGCAATCCGCTCGCCTTCATCGCCGATCGCTGGACCCCGCAGCCGAGGACCGTCCAGCGGGCGGCTCTCGCCGCGCTTGTCATGGCGGTCATCATCGTCGTCACCGGCGGCGCGGTGCGCCTGACCGGTTCGGGCCTGGGCTGCCCGACCTGGCCCTCCTGCACGGATGACTCGCTGACCACCACACGGGCCATGGGCTTCCACGGTGTGATCGAGTTCGGCAACCGCATGCTGACGTACGTGCTGTGCGCGGCGGTCGGCTGGGCGATCATCGCCGCGCGCTCGCAGAAGCCGTGGCGACGCAGCCTCACCCGGCTCGGCTGGGCACAGTTCTGGCTCGTGATGGGCAACGCGGTACTCGGCGGCATCGTGGTCCTCGTCGGCCTGAACCCGTACACCGTCGCGGCGCACTTCCTGCTGTCCACGGCACTGATCGCCGTGGCCACGGTGATGTGGCAGCGCACTCGCGAGGGTGACGCCGCGCCCCGCCCGCTGGTCGGCAAGGCGGTGCAGCAGCTGGTGTGGTTCCTGATCGCGGCGAGCGTGCTGCTGATCATGGTGGGCACGGTGGTGACCGGGGCCGGCCCGCACGCCGGCGACTCCACGGAGGTCTACCGCATCCCCATCGACTGGGAGACGGTCGCCAAGCTGCACGCCGTGCTCGCCTGGATCGTGGTGACGTTGACCTTCGCCCTGTGGTTCATCCTCAAGGCCGTCGACGCGCCCAGGGGACCCCTGCTGCGCACCCGCGAGCTGTTCCTGATCCTGCTGGCCCAGGGCGCGCTGGGCTACATCCAGTACTTCACGCACCTGCCCGAGGTCCTGGTCGGTCTGCACATGTTCGGCTCCTGCGTGATGTGGATCGGGGCGCTGCGGGTACTGCTGTCGCTGCGGGAGCGCCCGCTCGACAACCCGAGCCACCAGGCTCCCGCTGCCACGGATCGGCTCGTCGAGCACGCGTCGAGCTGACAGGCGCCTCAGTCGCCCAGCCCGTACACCCGTCGCGCGTTCCCCACGGCGATCATGCCCGCCACCCGCTGCGCGTCCGCCAGTGACCAGGCGCCCTCGGCGACCCAGGCCCCCAGCACCCGGGAGAGCGCTCCGCGGAACAGTCGGGCGGCGATCACATGGAGTCCGGGCAGGCCGTGGGCGCCGCTGGAGAAGAGGAGCTTGCCGAAGCGGGCCAGTTCCACTATCTCGGCCAGGACCACGGGGGCCCGGGCGCGCGAGGGCCGCGCCCAGGTCGGGGCTGGACCGCGCCTTCTCAGGTCCTAACGGGTGAACCGGGCATCAGGTGTTGCTCGTCGAGGCTCCGTACGCACGGCCCGCGACCACCGGCCGACGCCGGACACCCGCTCGCTCAGGCGCCCTGACGGCCGCCCACCTGCATCCCCGCCATGCGCGCCCACTCGTACCGGCCGGTCTTCACCTTGCCCGCGAACTCGCCGTCGAACGCCTCGTGGACGGTGATTCCCGCCTTCTGCACAGCCTTCTCAGCGATCTCGTACGTCTGTGCGACAAGGTCGCCCCAGCCACCGTCCCCGCCGACGAGCACGATCCGGGCACCCCGTCGCCCGATGTGCGCGACCTGCCCCTCAGCGCCGCCGTGCGCCTTGGCGAAGGCGTTGATCTGCTTGGCGAGCCGGGCCGCCCTGCGCTCGGCCTTGGCGGCCTGCTGGGCGTCGGCGCCCTCGTCAACCTGCTTGCTGTCTGCCATGACCTGGATGCTACCGACGGGTAGATCAATCGGCGACGGGAGGGTCACGTGGCCTTCGACACGAAGCCCCGTGCCCGGTCCCGGGCACGGGGCTGTGACCTTGTGCGACTCAACCGTGCGAGCCGCTCAGGAAGGGGCTCAGCGAAGGAACGGGTCCACGGCCACGGCCACGAACAGCAGAGAGACGTAGGTGATGCTCCAGTGGAACAGCCGCATCTCCTTCAGCTTTCCACCCGTCGCCTCCGCCTTCGCGCGGTTCTGCAGCGCGTGCGCCTCCCACAGCCACCAGCCGCCGGCCGCCAGGGCGACCGCGGTGTAGAACCAGCCCGTGTAGCCGAGCGGGGTCAGCAGCAGCGAGACGGCGACCATCACCCAGCTGTAGATGACGATCTGGCGGGCGACGACCTTGTTGGAGGCGATGACCGGCAGCATGGGCACGCCCACGCGCGCGTAGTCCTCCTTGACCTTCATGGACAGCGGCCAGTAGTGCGGCGGCGTCCAGAAGAACATGACGAGGAACAGGATGATCGGCGCCCACGACATGGAGTTGGTCACGGACGACCAGCCGATGAGGACCGGCAGACAGCCGGCGATGCCGCCCCACACGATGTTCTGCGACGTACGCCGTTTGAGGATCATCGTGTAGACGACGACGTAGAAGAGGAGCGCTCCGAGCGACAGCCAGGCTGACAGCCAGTTGACCGTGAACCCGAACAGCAGCGTCGAGACGACCGCCAGCGTGATGCCGAAGGCGAGGCACTCCCGGGGGCTGACCATGCCGGTGACCAGTGGACGCTGCGAGGTGCGTTCCATGAGCGCGTCGATGTCACGGTCGATGTACATGTTCAGCGCGTTTGCGCCGCCCGCGGAGAGGTAGCCGCCGATACAGGTGAGCAGCACGAGCCTGAGACTCGGCACCCCCTGCTGGGCAAGGAACATCACCGGGACGGTGGTGATCAGAAGCAGCTCGATGATCCGCGGCTTGGTAAGCGCCACGAACGCCTTGACACGGGCCCCAAACGGCCGCTGGCCCCGGCTGCTGCTGCTCGCGAGCACCCCCGGCGGACGGGATTCGACGGCCGTCACGTACACCCCTGACAGAGACATCCCAGCGAGCCCGAATGTGAACGCCCAATAAAGGCTCGCGCGTACTCACGCAACTTTAGACGTTGCCCCCGGTCCGCCCTTCGCGGGGGTGGTCGTGTTGGCAGCGGTCGCGTGGTCGGCCCCTCGACACGGGCCGAATCGCTGGTAGGCGTACGGGGGGGCGGAGCGCAGGCCGATTTCCGCTCGGTCGAGCGATCGGATGAGCGGCTCCGCGATCAGTTGCGGCAGTCGTATCAGTACAGCCGGGAGGCGGATGGCGATGCCTCCCGGCAGGCTGGAATGGCTCGAAAAAACGCCTGTACTTACGAGGGTAGGCTCAGCAACGGCCGGTGGGCGCCCCAGTGCACCGGCATTGGACATGTGGAGAGGAGCCCTGACCCAGGGTGAGCATCAAGCCGACCACCACAGACCTCGAGTGGACCGAGTTGGACCAGCGGGCCGTTGACACCGCCCGCCTCCTGGCCGCCGATGCCGTACAGAAGGTCGGAAACGGCCATCCGGGTACGGCGATGAGCCTGGCTCCGGCCGCTTACACCCTCTTCCAGAAGGTGATGCGCCACGACCCGGCGGATCCCGACTGGGTGGGCCGTGACCGGTTCGTGCTGTCCGCCGGACACTCGTCCCTGACCCTCTACACCCAGCTCTACCTGGCCGGCTTCGGTCTGGAGCTGGACGATCTGAAGGCCTTCCGCACCTGGGGTTCGAAGACCCCCGGCCACCCCGAGTACGGGCACACGAAGGGCGTGGAGACCACGACCGGCCCGCTCGGCCAGGGTGTCGCCAACGCGGTGGGCATGGCCATGGCCTCCCGCTTCGAGCGCGGTCTGTTCGACCCGGACGCGGCACAGGGCAGCTCCCCCTTCGACCACTTCGTCTACTGCATCGCCGGTGACGGCTGTCTGCAGGAGGGCATCTCCGCCGAGGCGTCCTCCCTCGCCGGGCATCAAAAGCTCGGCAACCTGATCCTGCTGTGGGACGACAACCACATCTCGATCGAGGGCGACACCGAGACCGCGGTGTCCGAGGACACGGTCAAGCGGTACGAGGCCTACGGCTGGCACGTCCAGCGCGTCGCCCCCAAGCCGGACGGCGACCTGGACCCGCACGCCCTCTACAACGCGATCGAGGAAGCGAAGAAGGTCACCGACAAGCCGTCGTTCATCGCGATGCGCTCGATCATCGCCTGGCCCGCCCCGCACGCGCAGAACACCGAGGCCGCGCACGGCTCGGCGCTGGGCGACGAGGAGGTCGCGGCCACCAAGCGTGTCCTGGGCTTCGACCCGGACAACAGCTTCGAGGTCGGCGACGAGGTCCTCGCGCACACCCGCACCGCCCTCGACCGCGGCCGCGAGGCCAGGGCCGTCTGGGACAAGTCCCTCCAGGAGTGGCGCGCCGCCCACCCCGAGCGGGCCGCCGAGTTCGACCGCATCAGCGCGGGCGAGCTGCCCGCGGGCTGGGAGGAGAAGCTCCCCGTCTTCGAGGTGGGCAAGGGCGTCGCGACGCGTGCCGCCTCCGGCAAGGTGCTGCAGGCCCTGGGCGCGGTGATCCCGGAGCTGTGGGGCGGCTCGGCCGACCTGGCCGGGTCCAACAACACCACCATCGACAAGAACAGCTCCTTCCTCCCGAAGGGCAACCCGCTGCCGGGTGCCGACCCGTACGGGCGCACGATCCACTTCGGTATCCGTGAGCACTCCATGGCCGCGGAGATGAACGGGATCGCCCTGCACGGCAACACCCGTATCTACGGCGGCACCTTCCTGGTCTTCTCCGACTACATGCGCAACGCGGTGCGCCTGTCCGCGCTGATGCACCTCCCGGTCACCTACGTGTGGACGCACGACTCCATCGGCCTGGGCGAGGACGGCCCCACCCACCAGCCCGTCGAGCACCTCGCCTCGCTGCGCGCCATCCCCGGCCTGAACGTCGTGCGCCCGGCCGACGCCAACGAGACCGCGATCGCCTGGCGCGAGATCCTCAAGCGTCACACCAAGGAGTTCGGCAAGGGTGCCCCGCACGGTCTGGCGCTCACCCGCCAGGGTGTGCCCACCTATGAGCCCAACGAGGACACCGTCCGGGGCGGTTACGTCCTGGCCGAGGCCGAGGGCGGCGAGGCGCAGGCGATCCTGATCGCCACCGGCTCCGAGGTCCACCTCGCCGTCGAGGCGCGCGAACAGCTCCAGGCGCAGGGCGTGCCCACCCGAGTGGTCTCGATGCCGTGCGTCGAGTGGTTCGAGGAGCAGGACCAGGGGTACCGGGACAGCGTCCTGCCGCCGTCGGTGAAGGCGCGCGTCGCCGTCGAGGCCGGGATCGGCCTGACCTGGTACCGGTTCGTCGGAGACGCGGGCCGCATCGTCTCCCTGGAGCACTTCGGCGCTTCCGCCGACGGCAAGGTCCTCTTCCGCGAATTCGGCTTCACGGCCGAGAACATCGCGACCGCCGCCCGGGAATCGATCGCCGCGGCCCAGCGCTGACGCTCATATACGACACGTAGGAGATGCATTTTCCATGACAGACGCACTCAAGCGCCTCTCCGAAGAAGGCGTCGCGATCTGGCTGGACGACCTGTCGCGCAAGCGGATCACGTCCGGCAACCTTGCCGAACTGATCGACCAGCAGCACGTGGTGGGTGTCACCACCAACCCGTCGATCTTCCAGAAGGCGATCTCCTCGGGCGACGGTTATGAGCGACAGCTCGCCGACCTCGCCGCCCGGAAGGTCACCGTCGAAGAGGCCGTCCGCATGATCACCACGGCGGACGTCCGCGACGCCGCCGACATCCTGCACCCGGTGTTCGCGGCCACCGACGGCCAGGACGGCCGGGTCTCGATCGAGGTCGACCCGCGTCTGGCGCACAACACCCGGGCCACCGTTGCCGAGGCCAAGCAGCTGGCCTGGCTGGTCGACCGCCCGAACACCCTCATCAAGATCCCGGCCACCAAGGCGGGCCTCCCGGCGATCACCGAGGTCATCGGCCTGGGCATCAGCGTCAATGTCACGCTGATCTTCTCGCTGGAGCGCTACCGCGAGGTCATGGACGCCTACATCACGGGCCTGGAGAAGGCCAAGGAGCGCGGACTGGATCTGTCGAAGATCCACTCGGTGGCGTCCTTCTTCGTGTCCCGTGTGGACACCGAGATCGACAAGCGGATCGACGCTCTCGGCACTCCGGAGGCCAAGGCGGTGCGCGGCAAGGCCGCGCTCGCCAACGCGCGCCTGGCCTACCAGGCGTACGAGGAGGTGTTCGGCAGCGACCGCTGGCTCGCCCTCGACAGGGAGCAGGCCAACAAGCAGCGTCCGCTGTGGGCCTCCACCGGCGTCAAGGACAAGGCGTACAAGGACACCCTGTACGTGGACGACCTGGTGGCACCCAACACGGTGAACACCATGCCGGAGGCCACCCTGCTGGCCACCGAGGACCACGGCGAGATCACGGGCAACACCGTCGCCGGTACCTATGAGCAGGCACGCGCCGATCTGGACGCCGTAGAGAAGCTCGGGATCTCGTACAACGACGTGGTCCAGCTCCTGGAGGACGAGGGCGTCGAGAAGTTCGAGACCTCCTGGAACGACCTGCTCAAGTCGACCGAGGCGGTTCTCGAGCGCCTCGCCCCCTCGGAGGGCTGAAACCGTGACATCCGTACACGGAGCGAATCCGCTTCGTGACGCCGCGGACCGGCGGCTCCCGCGCATCGCGGGGCCGTCGGGCCTGGTCATCTTCGGCGTTACAGGCGATTTGTCACGCAAAAAGCTGATGCCCGCCGTCTACGACCTGGCGAACCGTGGTCTCTTGCCCCCTGGCTTCTCCCTCGTCGGCTTCGCCCGCCGCGAGTGGCAGGACGAGGACTTCGCGAAGGTGGTCCACGACGCCGTCAAGGAGCACGCCCGTACGCCGTTCCGCGAGGAGGTCTGGCAGCAGCTCATCCAGGGGATGCGCTTCGTCCAGGGCACCTTCGACGATGACGACGCGTTCGAGCGGCTGCGCGGCACGATCGAGGAACTGGACAAGGCGCAGGGCACGGGCGGCAACTTCGCGTTCTACCTCTCGGTGCCGCCGAAGTCCTTCCCCGTGGTCATCCAGCAGCTCAAGAAGCACGGTCTGGCCGACCAGACGGAGGGCTCCTGGCGGCGCGCGGTCATCGAGAAGCCCTTCGGGCACGACCTGAAGTCGGCCGAGGAACTCAACGCGATCGTCCACGAGGTGTTCGCTCCCGACCAGGTCTTCCGCATCGACCACTACCTCGGCAAGGAGACCGTCCAGAACATCCTGGCCCTGCGCTTCGCCAACCAGATGTTCGAGCCGATCTGGAACCGGTCCTTCGTCGACCACGTGCAGATCACGATGGCCGAGGACATCGGCATCGGTGGCCGGGCCGGCTACTACGACGGCATCGGCGCCGCCCGGGACGTCATCCAGAACCACCTGCTCCAGCTGATGGCCCTCACGGCCATGGAGGAGCCCGCCTCGTTCGACGCGGACGCGTTGGCCGCCGAGAAGACCAAGGTGCTCGGGGCCGTCCGGCTGCCCAAGGACCTGGGCCGAGGCACCGTTTTCGCGCAGTACACGGCCGGCTGGCAGGGCGGCGAGAAGGCGGTCGGCTACCTCCAGGAGGAGGGCATCGACCCCGAGTCGAAGACCGACACCTACGCCGCGATCAAACTCGGGATCGACAACCGCCGCTGGGCGGGCGTCCCCTTCTATCTGCGTACCGGCAAGCGTCTCGGACGCCGTGTCACCGAGATCGCGGTGGTCTTCCAGCGTGCCCCGCACTCCCCCTTCGACACCACCGCCACCGAGGAACTCGGGCAGAACGCGGTCGTCATCCGCGTCCAGCCCGACGAGGGCGTCACCGTACGCTTCGGTTCCAAGGTGCCCGGCACCTCGATGGAGATCCGGGACGTGTCCATGGACTTCGCCTACGGCGAGTCCTTCACGGAGTCCAGCCCGGAGGCGTACGAGCGCCTGATCCTGGACGTCCTGCTCGGCGACTCGAACCTCTTCCCGCGCACCGAGGAGGTCGAGCTGTCCTGGAAGATCCTCGACCCGATCGAGGAGCACTGGGACAGACACGGCAAGCCCCCGCAGTACCCGGCCGGAACGTGGGGTCCCGTCGAGGCGGACGAGATGCTCGAGCGAGACGGACGGAGCTGGCGCCGGCCATGAAGATCGACCTTACGGACACCACGGCCAGCAAGATCAACAAGGCGCTGGTCCAGGGGCGCCGTGCCATCGGCACCCCGGCCGTCGGCATGGTGCTCACCCTGGTCATCGTCACCGACGAGGAGAACGCCTACGACGCTCTGAAGGCCGCCAACGACGCCTCGCGCGAGCACCCCTCGCGCACCCTGGTGGTCATCAAGCGTGTCTCGCGTTCCCTGCGCAACCGCACCACCTCGCGTCTGGACGCCGAGGTGCGGGTGGGCGCGGAGGCGGGCACCGGAGAGACGGTGGTGCTGCGGCTGTACGGCGAGGTCGTGGACCACGCCCAGTCGGTGGTGCTGCCGCTGCTGCTGCCGGACGCCCCCGTCGTCGTCTGGTGGCCGGTGAACGCACCGCTCGACCCGGCCAAGGACCCGCTGGGCGCGCTCGCCCAGCGTCGGGTGACCGACACCTACACAGCCGAGGCACCGGTACAGGAGCTGAACGCCCGCGCCAAGGCCTACACCCCCGGTGACACCGATCTGTCGTGGACCCGCATCACGCCCTGGCGCTCGATGCTGGCCGCGGCCCTGGACCAGGTCACCTGCGAGGTCAAGGCCGTCGAGGTGGAGGGCGAGGAGTTCAACCCGAGCTGTGAACTGCTGGCCATGTGGCTCGCGGACCGGCTGGACGTGCCGGTGAGGCGCTCACTGTCCTCGGGCCCGGGTCTGACAGCCGTGCGGATGGCCACGAGCTGCGGCTCGATCGCCCTCGACCGTGCGGACGGTGCCCTGGCCACGCTGTCGATCGAGGGTCAGCCGGACCGCGCGGTGGCGCTCAAGCGCCGCGAAACGGCCGAACTGATCGCGGAGGAGCTGCGCCGGCTCGACCCGGACGACACGTACGCGTCGGCGCTGCGCTACGGCGTGGCCCGGCTCGCCGCCGAGGTGGCCCCGGTCGAGGAGACCGCGGGCGACGACACCATGACGGCCGAGGCACCCTCGGGCACCGCCGCGCAGGCACCCTCGAAGAAGGCGGCCAAGAAGGCTCCGGCGAAGAAGGCGGCCCAGAAGTGAGTGCTCCCCAGCTCGTCGTGCACCGTGACAAGGAGCTGATGGCCCAGGCCGCCGCGGCCCGGCTGATCACGAAGGTCGTCGACGCGCAGACCTCGCGTGGCTACGCCTCGGTCGTGCTCACCGGGGGCCGCAACGGCAACGGCGTGCTCGCCGCGCTCGCCGCCGCGCCCGCCCGTGACGCCATCGACTGGGGCCGGCTCGACCTGTGGTGGGGCGACGAGCGCTACCTGCCGGAGGGCGACCCGGAGCGCAATGTCACCCAGGCCCGTGAGGCGCTGCTCGACTCCGTGCCCCTGGACCCGAGGCGCGTGCACTCCATGCCCGCATCGGACGGCCCGTTCGGCACCGATGTGGAGGCGGCGGCCGAAGCGTACGCGGCGGAACTGGCCCGTGCGGCGGGGCCCGAGAACCACGGCTCGGTACCGACCTTCGATGTGCTGATGCTGGGCGTCGGCCCGGACACGCATGTGGCCTCGCTCTTCCCCGAGCTGCCCGCGGTCCGGGAGACCGAGCGGACGGTGGTGGGCGTGCACGGCTCGCCCAAGCCGCCGCCGACCCGGGTCACCCTCACGCTGCCGGCGATCCGGTCCGCCCGGGAGGTGTGGCTGCTGGCAGCCGGCGAGGACAAGGCGCAGGCCGCGGCGATCGCACTGTCGGGCGCGGGCGAGGTCCAGGCACCGGCGGCGGGGGCGTACGGCCGGTCGCGCACGCTGTGGCTGCTGGACGCGGCGGCGGCTTCCCGGCTGCCGAGGTCGCTGTACCCGCCGGCGTCCCCCTGAGGACCGACCGCACCGTTGAACGCCGGACGGGCCGGGTTTCCTGGCCCGTCCGGCGTTTTGCAAGGGCCGGGGCGTACGGGTTCGGCGGGAAAGGGTGGCCCTAAGAGCTGCCCTGACCGGCGCCGTACGGAGGCACCGGACCCGGCGCACAGGGGTTGCCGAAGGGATTGCCGTACGGAGGCACATGTCCGTGCGGAGGCTGGGGCGGCGGCAGGGTCGCCGGGTGTGCGCCCAGCCGTATTCCGTACCGGCGCCGAAGGCGGTTCATCTCCAGCAGAGCTATCCCTGTGACCGTCACCGGCGCGCCCAGGATGAAGACGATGCCCAGAGTGAGACTGAGGCCGTGCAGGTCGCCGGTGAGCAGGTCCGGGATCGCCATCAGCCATGTCGTCACGGCGGCGAGCAGCGGCGGCAGACAGCGGTGCACTCCCCCGGTGCCGAAGAAGTTCCCGGACACATGCAGGGCCCCGGCGCCCACGAACCAGAAGAGCCAGAGCGCCACCAAGGGGGACACCAGCGGGGGGAGCATGGCCCCGGGCCCCATTCCCCACACCAACGTCATCAGGATGAGGACCGATCCGATGAAGAGCAGCAGCAGGACGAAGGATTTCACCAGCGGGGCGCGCAGTTGGCGGACGGTTCCGGTGCGCCGCCAGACGTAGAGCATCACGCCGATCGTCAGCGGTGTGAGCAGCAAAAGGACGAGACACGCCGTCAGCATGTTCTGCAGCATCTCGTCGAAGGCGAAGCCGCCCTCCACGAAGCTGTAGACGCCGACCGCCGCGACCGTGCCGCAGATGATCCGGACCCGTTTGAGGCTCTCCACGGTGGGATCGACCGACTCGGGCACCCATGCCGGGTGGAAGACCGCCTTCGCCACCCTGTGAGGTTTGAGGAACGACCTCAAGGTCAACCTGTCGCTGAGCCAACGTCTGCGCCCGTCGGTCAATGCCGCCCCCTACCCCTCCACCTTCAAGATCATCGGGAAGTCTACGGGAGGGGCGGCACGTGCCACCCCCTCCCCCTTCCCGGTCCGACACAGGCGCTAACGGCCCCGCAACTCGCGGTACTTGGTGACGAGGGCCTTGGTGGACCCGTCGAGGCCCGGCACGTCGGCCCCCTCAGTGAGGGCGGGTTCGACGCGCTTGGCGAGGACCTTGCCCAGCTCGACGCCCCACTGGTCGAAGGAGTCGATGTTCCAGATCGCGCCCTGCACGAACACCTTGTGCTCGTAGAGGGCGACGAGCTGGCCGAGCACCGACGGGGTGAGTTCCCGGGCGAGGATCGTGGTGGTGGGATGGTTGCCCTTGAACGTCTTGTGCGCCACCAGCTCTTGAGGCACGCCCTCGGCTCGTACCTCGTCCGGGGTCTTGCCGAAGGCCAGCGCCTGGGTCTGGGCGAAGAAGTTGGCCATCAGCAGGTCGTGCTGTGCCTTCAGCTCGTCGCGGAGCTCGGCCACCGGCTCGGCGAAGCCGATGAAGTCCGCGGGGATGAGCTTGGTGCCCTGATGGATGAGCTGGTAGTAGGCGTGCTGCCCGTTGGTGCCCGGGGTACCCCACACGACGGGCCCGGTCTGCCAGTCGACCTCGCGCCCGTCCCGGCCGACGTACTTGCCGTTGGACTCCATGTCGAGCTGCTGGAGGTAAGCGGTGAACTTGGACAGGTAGTGCGAGTACGGGAGGACGGCGTGTGACTGGGCGTCATGAAAGTTGCCGTACCAGATGCCGAGCAGGCCGAGCAGCAGCGGCACGTTGGACTCGGCGGGCGCGGTGCGGAAGTGCTCGTCGACGAGACGGAAGCCGTCGAGCATCTCACGGAAGCGGTCCGGGCCGATGGCGATCATCAGCGACAGGCCGATCGCGGAGTCGTAGGAGTATCGGCCGCCTACCCAGTCCCAGAACTCGAACATGTTGGCCGTGTCGACGCCGAACTCCGACACCTTCGGGGCGTTCGTCGACAGGGCCACGAAGTGCTTGGCGACCGCATCCTGACCAGCCTTCAGCTCGCTCAGCAGCCAGTCGCGCGCCGAGGTCGCGTTGGTGATCGTCTCGATCGTGGTGAACGTCTTGGAGGCGATGACGAACAGCGTTTCGGCCGCGTCCAGGTCCCTGGTCGCCTCGTGCAGGTCGGCGCCGTCCACGTTCGACACGAAGCGGACCGTCAGGTCGCGGTCGGCGTAGGCGCGCAGCACTTCGTACGCCATCGCCGGTCCCAGGTCGGAGCCGCCGATGCCCACATTGATCACGTTCTTGATGCGCCTGCCGGTGTGCCCGGTCCACTCGCCGGAGCGGACGCGGTCGGCGAAGTCGGCCATCTTGTCGAGCACGGCGTGCACCCCGGGTACGACGTTCTCCCCGTCGACCTCGATCACCGCGTCGCGCGGGGCGCGCAGCACGGTGTGCAGGACCGCGCGGTCCTCGGTGATGTTGATCTTCTCGCCGCGGAACATGGCGTCCCTGAGGCCGAAGACGTCCCGGGCCGCGGCCAGCTCGCGCAGCAGCCGCAGCGTCTCGTCGGTGACCAGGTGCTTGGAGTAGTCGACGTACAGGTCACCGACCTGCAGGGTGTACCCGCTGCCGCGCTCGGCATCGGCCGCGAACAGGTCCCGCATCCGCACCTCGCCGAGCTTCTCGCGGTGCTTGGTCAGAGCCGTCCACTCGGGGGTCTGGTCGAGCCTGGTACGGCTGTCTGTGTTCATCTCGGACTCGTGCCTTCTTCCTGGCCTGTGCTACCGCGTACCTCGTCCCCCTGCCGGTCCCAAACTAATTGATCGGCGGTTGTGGTGACGTGCCGTCATGCTGTCGCGCGACGCGCCGACAGAGGCGTCCGGCGCGCGGACGCTCGTCAACCAGGTGATGGGAAGACCGGAGCAAGCGCCGTCCGGCCACCGCCCACGACGCGGTTTCGAGCAGGGAGAGGACTGCTGGGTGACGCGGCTTCGCGGGCGTTCCGCAGGGCGACGGCTACGAGGACACGCTCTCGCGCCCCGACTGCGCACCCGCGTCCCACGCGGTACATACGTGTCCGGCCAGGCACCCTTGGGCACCCGGCCGTGAGGTCCTCCGCTCGAGGGGAGCCGAGAACTCGGGGAAGTCAACTCCTAGATCTCGCCCCGCAGTTTGGCGAGCGCCTCGGCGAGGATCGCCTCGCCGTCCGCGTCGCTGCGCCGCTCCCGCACATACGCGAGGTGCGTCTTGTAGGGCTCGGTACGCGGCGGGTCCGGCGGGTTGTCCTGGTCCTGTCCGGCCGGGAAGCCGCAGCGCGGGCAGTCCCAGGTGTCGGGAACCTGCGCGTCGCTGGCGAAGCTCGGCTGCGTCTCGTGCCCGTTGGAGCACCAGAAGGAGATGCGCAGACGCGGCGCGGACTCGCCACGCTCGGCCTCGCCCATCGGCCCCGCCCCGACCCGGCTTCCTCGGATCGCGTTGCCACTTGCCACGGTCGTAACTCCCTGCGTGATGGTGCCGCGAAGCGAGTCGGCGTTCCGCTCCGCTGCGAGCGCCTCAGTCTACGTAAGGCCCAACGCGCGTCCAGCGATGGGAGTTACCCCCGCCCCCAGACACAAGCCCCATGATAGGCCGCGTCCGAAGACCCGTACCCATCATGGGGCGTTGCGCGCTCGATGTGCGGTCAGCCGGTTCCCCGGCGCCGGCGCTCCGGCAGGGCGGCGATTGCCGCCGGATGTCGCGACGCGGTGAACGTCGCCTGCCGGGGCGCTAGAAGCGTCCTGAAGATCTTGAAATTGCGCCCGGCTTACGCCAATTCATGGCGAGACATTTACCGGCATTCCAGGGCGAGTCGGGCGGCCGGGGCAAGATCTTCATCGGTCTTCTAGTGGTTGACCTTCATCAGGATGCCGAGAACGATGATGCACGCGAGCCAGAGCAGACCGATCACAACGGTGATCCGGTCGAGGTTGCGCTCGGCGACCGAGGAGCCGCCGACGGAAGACTGCATGCCGCCGCCGAACATGTCGGAGAGGCCGCCGCCCTTCCCCTTGTGCATCAGCACCAGCAGCATCAGCAGCAGGCTGAAGACGATCAGGGCGATCGAGAACCCCAAAACCACGGCTGGACCAACTTCCTCGGACTCGGATGGACGACGGGGCCGAAGCTCTCATTGAACTTCACGTTCCCAATAACAGTCTCGGCCCCGCAAGGGTACGACGGATCGCCCCTACCGCATACTCGCGACGTGTCGGATCACCTCCGCCACGCGCCTCACTGGTCGCGGAAGCGGACGATCTTGACGAACTCGTCGGCGTCCAGCGAGGCACCGCCGACCAGGGCACCGTCGACATCCGGCTTCGCCATGATCTCGGCGACGTTCCCCGACTTCACCGAGCCGCCGTACTGAATGCGAACCTTGTCGGCCACATCCTGCGTGTACAGCTCGGCGATCTTGCCACGGATCGCCGCGCAGACCTCCTGGGCGTCGTCCGAGCCACAGACCTTGCCGGTGCCGATGGCCCAGACGGGCTCGTAGGCGATCACGATGGACTCGGCCTGCTCGGCCGGGACCTCCTTGAGGCCGCCCTCGACCTGCGCCAGCGTGTGCGTGACGTGGTCGCCCGCCTCGCGGACGTCCAGCTCCTCACCGACGCACAGGATCGGGGTCAGGCCGTGCTTGAAGGCGGCCTTGACCTTGGCGTTCACCAGCTCGTCGGTCTCCTGGTGGTACTGGCGCCGCTCGGAGTGGCCGATCACCGCGTAGGTGCACTTCAGCTTGGCCAGCATCGGACCGGAGATCTCTCCGGTGTAGGCGCCGGAGTCGTGCGCCGAGATGTCCTGGGCGCCGTACTTGATCTTGAGCTTGTCGCCGTCCACCAGGGTCTGCACGGAGCGCAGGTCGGTGAACGGCGGCAGGACGGCCACCTCGACGGCCTCGTAGTCCTTGTCCGCCAGGGCGAAGGCGAGCTTCTGGACGTGGGCGATGGCCTCCAGGTGGTTGAGGTTCATCTTCCAGTTGCCCGCCATCAGCGGCGTACGGGTGCTCATCAGGGTTCAGTCCTCCAGTGCGGCGAGGCCGGGGAGCGTCTTGCCCTCGAGGTACTCGAGGGAGGCGCCGCCACCGGTCGAAATGTGGCCGAATGCCGACTCGTCGAAGCCCAGGGTGCGGACGGCCGCGGCGGAGTCACCGCCACCGACCACCGTGAAGCCGGCGGCGTCGACGAGGGCCTGGGCGACCACCTTGGTGCCCTCGGCGTAGTCGGGGTGCTCGAAGACGCCCATCGGGCCGTTCCAGAAGACGGTGGCCGCGTCGGCGAGCTTCGAGGCGTACAGCTTGCGGGTCTCGGGACCGATGTCCAGTCCCAGCTGGTCGGCCGGGATCGCGTCCGCGGCGACGGTGGTGGGGTTCGCCGGGGCCTTCGTCTTGAGGTCCGGGAACGCGGGGGCGACCAGCACGTCGACCGGGAGAAGCAGCTCGACGCCCTGCTTCTCCGCGCGCTCGATGTACTCGGTGACGGCCGGGATCTGATCCTCCTGGAGGAGCGAGACGCCGACCTCGTACCCCTTGGCCTTGAGGAAGGTGTACGCCATCCCGCCACCGATGAGCAGCCGGTCGGCCTTGCCGAGCAACTGGTCGATGACGGCGAGCTTGTCAGAGACCTTCGCACCGCCCAGTACGACGGCGTACGGCCGCTGGACGTCCTCGGTGAGCTTCTTCAGGACACCGACCTCGGTGGCGATGAGGTAGCCGGCGTAGTGCGGCAGACGGGCCGGAAGGTCGTACACGGAGGCGTGCTTGCGGTGCACCGCGCCGAAGCCGTCACCGACGTAGAAGTCCGCCAGGGCGGCGAGCCGGTCGGCGAACTCGCCGCGCTCGGTGTCGTCCTTCGAGGTCTCGCCGGGGTTGAAGCGCAGGTTCTCGATGACCGCGACCTGGCCGGGCTGAAGGCCGTCGGCCACGTCGTGGGCCGCGGGGCCGACGGTGTCCTCGGCGAAGGCCACGGGGGTGCCGAGGAGTTCACCGAGCCGCTCGGCTGCGGGCAGCAGCGAGAACGCCGGGTCCGGCGCGCCCTTGGGGCGGCCCAGGTGCGAGGCGACGATCACCTTGGCGCCGGCATCGGCCAGGGCCTTGACAGTGGGCAGGACGGCGCGGATACGGCCGTCGTCGGTGATGAGGCCGTCGGCCAGCGGGACGTTCAGGTCGGCGCGGACGAAGACCCGCTTGCCGTCCACGCCTTCCGAGAGAAGTTCGTCGATCGTCTTCATTAAGGGACTCCTGGGGAGGGGGCTCCTGGGGAGGGGGCTCTTGATCGTACGAGGGCTGACCGAGCCGTACGCGAGGCAGGGCCCGGACAACGCGACCTCGCGCTGTCCGAGCCCTGCTCTCGCATCGGGATGCCTGGTTCGGCGATCAGAGCTGGTTGCCGACGAAGACCGTCAGGTCGACGAGGCGGTGGGAGTAGCCCCATTCGTTGTCGTACCAGCCGATGACCTTCACGTTCTTGCCTTCCTGGACCATGGTCAGGGAGGAGTCGAAGGTGCAGGACACCGGGGTGTTGACGATGTCCGAGGAGACGATCGGGTCCTCGGTGTACTCGAGGAGACCCTTGAGTTCGCCCTCGGAGGCCTTCTGGAAGGCGGCGTTGACCTCTTCCCTGGTGACCTCACGGCCGAGCTCGACGACCAGATCGGTGACCGAGCCGGTCGGGACCGGGACACGCATGGCCATGCCGTCCAGCTTGCCCTTGAGCTGCGGGAGGACCAGCGCGGTGGCCTTCGCGGCGCCGGTGGTGGTCGGGATGATGTTCTCGGCGGCGGCACGGGCGCGACGCAGGTCCCGGTGCGGGAAGTCCAGGATGCGCTGGTCGTTCGTGTACGCGTGCACCGTCGTCATCAGGCCCCTGACGATGCCGAAGTTCTCGTCGAGCACCTTGGCCATCGGCGCCACGCAGTTGGTGGTGCAGGAGGCGTTGGAGATGACGTGGTGGTTCTCCGGGTCGTACTGGTCCTGGTTGACGCCCATCACGACGGTGATGTCCTCGTTTTTGCCCGGGGCCGAGATGAGGACCTTCTTCGCGCCGCCGGCGAGGTGCTTCGCGGCGTCCTCGCGCTTGGTGAAGACACCGGTCGACTCGATGACGATGTCGACGCCCAGTTCGCCCCAGGGGATCTCGGCCGGGTCGCGCTCGGACAGCACCTTGATGGTGTGACCGTCCACGGTGATCGTGTCGGCGGTGTGGGAGACCTCCTGCTTCAGGCGGCCCAGGACGGTGTCGTACTTCAGCAGGTGAGCGGTGGTCGCGGTGTCACCCAGGTCGTTGACAGCCACGATCTCGATGTCTGCACCCTGCTCCAGCAGCGCGCGGAAGTAGTTACGACCGATGCGGCCGAAGCCGTTGATGCCTACGCGGATCGTCACGAACCGATCTCCTCGTTAGGTACGCCGGGTTTCGACGCCGGCGAGCGTATTGGGATGTCCCCGACCACCCCCGACCCTACCCCTCTGGGGCCCCCGAAGTGACATCTGAACGCATCCCGAACAGCACGGTGCCGAGAAAGGCTCAGACCCCTCGCCTCGCCCGCCGGGATCGCCCGATTTCACTATGAATTGCCCATACCAATTGACCACGTTGGTCACTCGTTCGTGAGCCTCTCGGCTCACTTGTGAAAAGCCACGATCTACGGTCAATTCAGGCTTCCGGCATTTAGGGCAATCACCCCATAGGGCTGCCGTCGCGACGGGGGTCTGCACCGCCCCCCGCTCACGCCTCGACCACCCCCGTCCCACACCGGCCGACGCGACCTGTCAACCCCCGTCGTCGGCCCCTGTCAGCCGGCCTGGGTCGATCGCTGTCGGTAGGCCCACGTCGACCGACAGGCGGCAACCAGCCAGTGCGCGCCGGCGGGTGCCGGTCGGGTGTGGTTGTGGTCGAGGCGTGCCCGTACGTGTGCCGAGCGACGTGTGTCGGCCCGCAGACTCGGGCTGGGGTCGCGCACGGCCCAGGCCGCCGACAGCGACGCCACGCAGCCGCACACTGCCGACTGCGCAGGTCGGCCGCCGGCTTCTGGGCGGCTGACGCAGACGGGCCCACGGCGGTCGACCGGTTCGTGGGCCACAGACGGGCACGCCTCCCAGGACGGGAGGACGCGGCCGGAGACGACAGGGCGATCTGCCGGCGATGGTCAGCCCGCCAGGTTGTCCGCCATCTCCTCGGTGAGGTTGGACTCCGTGCCCGGGATACCGAGGTCCCCGGCCCGCTTGTCGGCCATCGCCAGCAGACGCCGGATGCGGCCCGCGACCGCGTCCTTCGTCAGCGGCGGGTCGGCGAGGGCACCCAGCTCCTCCAGTGAGGCCTGCTTGTGCTCCATGCGCAGGCGCCCGGCGGCCGCGAGGTGCTCGGGCACCTCCTCGCCGAGGATCTCCAGGGCACGGGCGACCCGCGCACCGGCGGCGACGGCTGCCCGGGCTGAACGGCGCAGATTGGCGTCGTCGAAGTTGGCGAGGCGGTTCGCCGTGGCGCGGACCTCGCGGCGCATCCGCCGCTCCTCCCAGGCCAGCACGGACTCGTGCGCGCCCAGACGGGTGAGCAGGGCGCCGATCGCATCCCCGTCGCGTACGACCACCCGGTCCACGCCCCGCACCTCGCGGGCCTTCGCGGCGATCGACAGGCGGCGGGCGGCGCCGACCAGGGCGAGCGCGGCCTCCGGGCCGGGACAGGTCACTTCGAGGGAGGAGGAGCGGCCGGGCTCCGTCAGCGAGCCGTGTGCCAGGAAAGCGCCACGCCAGGCCGCCTCGGCGTCGCAGGTGGCCCCCGAGACCACCTGCGGGGGCAGACCGCGGATCGGACGGCCCCGCCCGTCGACAAGTCCGGTCTGGCGGGCCAGCTGGTCACCACCCGCGACCACGCGCACCACATAGCGGGAGCCGCGACGCAGTCCGCCGGGCGCCATCACGATCAGTTCGGAGCTGTGGCCGAAGATCTCCAGGATGTCCCGCTTGAGACGCCGTGCCGCCATCGCCGTGTCCAGCTCCGCCTCGATCACGATGCGGCCACTGACCAGGTGCAGTCCGCCCGCGAACCGCAGGATCGCCGAGACCTCCGCCTTTCTGCAGCAGGTCCGGGTGACGGGAAGCCGGGAGATCTCGTCTTTCACCGCTGCCGTCATCGCCATGGGCCGATCCTTCCATGCATCCGAAAAATACGGTCGTACGCGGCGGCCAACAGCTCCGGGTCGTGCCGCGGGGTTCCGTCGGTGCGGGCCACCGGCGCCAGCTCGACCGCGGCACCGAACCGCTCGGCGGCCTCGTTCAGCAAGGCGCTGTCGGGCACGGCGGCCTGGTCGGCCAGCACCACGTCCAGGGCGAGTTTAGGGGCGTGTCGTCCCAAAACCTCCAAATGACGCTGCGGGGAGAAGCCGTCGGTCTCTCCGGGTTGCGGGGCAAGGTTCAGGGACAGCACCCGGCGCGCCTTCGTCTCCATGAGCGCGTCGAGGAGTTCGGGCACGAGCAGGTGCGGAATCACCGAGGAGAACCAGGAGCCGGGCCCGAGCACCACCCAGTCGGCGTCCAGGACCGCGGCTACCGCCTCCGGGACGGCGGGCGGGTCGTGCGGCACGACGTGCACCGACTGCACCTCGCCGGGCGTGAGCGCGACCGTCGCCTGCCCCCGCACGGTGCCGATCTCCTCCGGACGCGCCGGGTCGTGGCCCTTGACCAGCGCCTGGAGTTCCAGGGGCACGGCGGACATGGGCAGGACGCGGCCGTGTGCACCGAGCAGCCTGCCGACCAGGTCGAGGGCCTGGACATGGTCGCCGAGCTGCTCCCACAGCGCGACGATCAGCAGGTTTCCGACCGCGTGGTCGTGCAGGTCGCCCTTGGTCTGGAAGCGGTGCTGGATGACGCGGGCCCAGGTCTGGCCCCAGTCGTCGTCACCGCACAGCGCGGCCAGCGCTTTACGCAGGTCACCCGGTGGGAGCACGCCCAGTTCGTCGCGCAGGCGGCCGCTGGAGCCGCCGTCGTCCGCCACGGTGACGACCGCGGTGAGGTCGCCGGTGATCCGGCGCAGCGCGGCGAGCGACGCGGACAGGCCCCTGCCGCCGCCGAGGGCGACCACCTTGGGCTGGGCACCACGGCGGCGCGCCCGGCCGCCGCGGGCCTCGGCGGGCCGGCCACCGCGCCCCTCGGGCACCACCCGGCGCAGCCTGCTCAGCCTGAGAGTACGTCC
This sequence comes from Streptomyces sp. NPDC001020, assembly GCF_053599115.1. Classification (NCBI taxonomy): domain Bacteria; kingdom Bacillati; phylum Actinomycetota; class Actinomycetes; order Kitasatosporales; family Streptomycetaceae; genus Streptomyces; species Streptomyces sp. NPDC001020. The sequence goes on from NZ_JBSFLQ010000013.1 coordinate 96,175, forward strand.
GGTCACTCGCGCCCCATGTCCCGGTGCACGACCACGGTCTCCACTCCCTCTGCGGCCAGGCGGGCGGCGAGCTTCTCCGACGTGGCGACCGAGCGGTGCTTGCCGCCAGTACAGCCGATGGCGATGGTCACATAGCGCTTGCCCTCGCGGCGGTAGCCGGCCGCGATGAGCCGGAGGAGTTCGGCGTACCGGTCGAGGAACTCCTTGGCGCCGGGCTGGTTGAAGATGTACGCGGCCACCTCCTCGTTGAGGCCGGTGTACGGGCGCAGCTCCGGGACCCAGTGCGGGTTGGGCAGAAAGCGCATGTCCGCGACCAGGTCGGCGTCGACCGGGAGGCCGTACTTGAAGCCGAAGGACATGACGGTGGCCCGTAGTTCGGGCTCCTCCTCGCCTGCGAACTGGGCGTCCATCTTGGCGCGCAGCTCGTGCACGTTGAGGCTGGAGGTGTCGATCACGAGGTCGGCGTCGCCGCGCAGCTCGCGCAGGAGCTCCCGCTCGGCTTCGATCCCGTCGACGATCCGGCCGTCGCCCTGGAGGGGGTGCGGACGGCGGACGGACTCGAAACGGCGTACCAGGGCTTCGTCCGAGGACTCCAGGAAGACGATCCGCCGGGTGACGTTCTTCGCCTCCAGGTCGGCCAGGGACTCGCGCAGGTTGTCGAAGAAGCGGCGGCCGCGCACGTCGACGACGACCGCGATCCGGGCGACATTGCCCTGCGAACGGGCGCCCAGTTCCACCATGGTGGGGATCAGCGCGGGTGGCAGGTTGTCGACGACGAACCAGCCGAGATCCTCCAGACACTTGGCGGCCGTCGACCGTCCGGCGCCGGACATGCCGGAGATGATCACCAGCTCGGGGATGGCCGTGTCGGGAACCCCGGTAGCTTCGATGCCCGTACTCACTTGTGCTCCGTTTTCCTGGACCGCCTGCTGCCGCGTCCGGTCCGCGCCCGCCTCCGGGTGGGCCGGCCGGCCTTGTGCTGAGTGTTCTTCCGTGCTCCGGTCGTGCTCGGTCATGTCTCCTGCCCCCGTCGGTCGTCCGGGACGCCCGAGGGCCCGGGCTCCCCGGGGGAACCCGCAGTGGTCGCGGGTTCCTCCTCTTCCATGATCTCTCCAGTCGCCGTGTTCACGGCCGGCGCGGCCGGGGCCGCCTGAGCGAAGGACACGGCGATCATCTCGGCCGTTTTACGGCCGACGCCGGGCACCTCCCGAATCTGGTCGATTGTTGCGGATCGCAGCTTTCTCACCGAGCCGAAGTGCTTGATCAACGCCTGTTTGCGTGTCTCACCGAGGCCGGGGACGTCGTCCAGGGGGCTCGACCGGATGCGCTTGGCGCGCTTGGCGCGCTGGTAGGTGATCGCGAAGCGGTGGGCCTCGTCCCGGACGCGCTGCAGGAGATAGAGCCCCTCACTGGTGCGGGGCAGGACCACCGGGTCGTCCTCGGCCGGCAGCCAGACCTCCTCCAGTCGCTTGGCCAGGCCGCACACGGCGATGTCGTCGATACCGAGCTCGTCCAACGCCTTCTTGGCGGCGGCGACCTGCGGCTGGCCGCCGTCGACCACGACGAGCTGCGGTGGGTAGGCGAACCGCCTCGGCCGCCCGTCGTCCTCCGTCAGGGTCTCTCCGTCCGCCCACTCCCCCGTCTTCTCCTTCTCGGCGAGGTAGCGCTTGAAGCGGCGGGTGATCACTTCGTGCATGGACCGGACGTCGTCCTGGCCCTCGAAGCCCTTGATCTGGAAGCGGCGGTACTCGCTCTTGCGCTGCAGCCCGTCCTCGAAGACGACCATGGAGGCCACCACGTCCTCGCCCTGGAGGTGCGAGATGTCGTAGCACTCGATCCTGAGCGGGACGCTCTCCAGGTCCAGGGCCCCGGCGATCTCCTCCAGGGCACGCGAACGGGTGGTCAGGTCGGAGGCGCGCTTGGTCTTGTGCAGCGCGAGCGCCTGCTGGGCGTTGCGCTGCACGGTCTCCATCAGCGCCTTCTTGTCGCCGCGCTGCGGTATGCGCAGCGACACGCCCGCCCCGCGGCGGCCGGTGAGCCAGTCCTGGACGGGCTCTATGGGGTCGGGCAGCGCCGGAACGAGGACCTCCTTGGGTACCGAGTCGCCCGTCTCCTCGCCGTAGAGCTGCTGGAGGGCGTGCTCGACGAGGGCGCCCGTGGTGACGTCCTCCACCTTGTCGGTGACCCAGCCGCGCTGGCCGCGGATGCGTCCGCCGCGCACATGGAAGATCTGTACGGCCGCTTCCAGCTCGTCCTCGGCGACGGCGATGAGGTCGGCGTCGGTCGCGTCGGTGAGGACGACCGCGTTCTTCTCCATGGCCTTCTTCAGGGCCTCGATGTCGTCGCGCAGACGGGCGGCCCGCTCGTACTCCATCTCCTCCGCCGCGTCCATCATCTGCTTCTCGAGGCGACGGAGGTACGTCCCCGTGCGGCCCGCCATGAAGTCGCAGAACTCGTCGGCGAGTTCGCGGTGGTCCTCGGGGGAGATCCGGCCGACGCAGGGCGCGGAACACTTGCCGATATAGCCGAGCAGACAGGGGCGGCCGGTGCGGGCGGCGTTCTTGAAGACACCGGCCGAGCAGGTGCGTACGGGGAAGACGCGCAGCAGCAGGTCGACCGTGTCACGGATGGCCCAGGCGTGTCCATACGGCCCGAAGTACCGCACGCCCTTGCGTTTCTGGCCGCGCATCACCTGGACGCGCGGGAACTCCTCGTTCATCGTCACCGCGAGGTACGGGTAGCTCTTGTCGTCGCGGTACTTGACGTTGAACCGGGGGTCGAACTCCTTGATCCAGGTGTACTCCAGCTGCAGTGCCTCGACCTCCGTGGACACCACCGTCCATTCCACGGACGCGGCTGTGGTGACCATGGTGCGGGTGCGTGGGTGGAGGTTCGCCAGGTCCTGGAAGTAGTTCGCCAGCCGCTGGCGCAGGCTTTTCGCCTTTCCGACGTAGATCACCCGGCGGTGCTCGTCCCGGAACCTGTAGACCCCAGGGGTGTCCGGGATCTCTCCCGGCTTGGGGCGGTAGCTGGAGGGGTCGGCCATGTCTCACACCCTACTGGCGGGGGCCGACAGCCCGGCGATCCTGTGGACAAGGCCGGGCGGGTCCGACGGGAGGCCGCGCTCGTCGACCGGGCGCTCCTGAGTCGTCAGGCCGGCGGGCCCGCCACGATCCTGCCGTTCTTGACCTCTACGGACAGTTCGGTCAGCGGTACGGTGGCCGGCGACTGCACGACCCTGCCCGTGGTGGCGTCGAAACGGCTTCCGTGGCAGGGGCAGACGACTGTCGTGCCGGACAGCTTGTTCATGGGGCACCCGCCGTGGGTGCAGACCGAGCTGTACGCCTTCAGGGAACCGTCCGCGGTGCGGCTCACCACGACGTTCTCGTCCTGGTAGAGCTTCGCTCCCCCCTTGGGGACCTCTCCCTCGGCGCCCAGGGCGACCGGCGCGGTCGGCAGGGCGGGCGTCACGCTGCCGCCTGCCGAACAAGCCACCAGGCCGAGCCCGGCGACCGGGGCGAGTGCCGCCCCGCGAAGGACGGTACGACGGGTCGCGGAGGGGCGGGCGGACATGAGGTCTCCACTGGTCGGGGCCGGTGCTCGCCGGACTGGCGGGGCATTACCGACGATACCGGTCGCCGTTCTGCCGCCGGGGGCCGGGGCGGGGAGCCCTGGGCGTCGGCAGGGACGTAGAGTCGACCACCCTGCCGGTCGAGAATCACGGCCGGTACGCGGTGCGGCTGCCCCGACAACCCCTCCGAGAAGGGAAGCGTCTCGTGATCGTCGTCGCCGGTGAGGCCCTGATCGACCTGGTTCCGCAGGCCACGGGCGCGCTCGCGCCGCTGAGGCCGGCGCTGGGCGGTGGCCCGTACAACACCGCCGTCGCACTCGGCCGGCTCGGCTCCCCCACGGCCTTCTGCTCCCGCACCTCCTACGACGCCTTCGGGGAGGCACTGCTCGACGGGCTGCGCGCGGCCGGCGTGGACGTCTCGGCCGTGCAGCGGGGCACCGAACCGACCACACTGGCACTCGCCACGCTCGATGAGAACGGCTCGGCCGCGTACTCCTTCTACGTCGACGGCACCGCCGACCGACTGTTCACGGCACCGGCGGACCTACCTGACGGCACGAGCGCCGTGTCCTTCGGCACCTGCTCGCTCGTCCTCGAACCCGGTGCAACCGCGTACGAGGAGCTGATGCACGGCGCTGCCGCACAGGGGGTGTTCACGACGCTCGACCCCAACATCCGCGCGGGCCTGATCCCGGACCCCGACGCCTATCGGGCCCGCTTCAAGAGCTGGCTGCCATCGGTGTCCCTGCTCAAGCTCTCCGCGGAGGACGCGGAGTGGCTGGGTGGCACCCCGCGCGCATGGCTGGGCTCGGGCCCCGCCGCCGTCGTGATCACCCACGGCGGCGACGGGCTGACGGTCTTCACCCGCGACGGGTCGGAGCACTCCGTACCAGGGGTGCGGGTCGACGTCGTGGACACGATCGGCGCCGGGGACACGGTCAACGCGGCCCTGCTGCACGGACTGGCCGCCCGCGACGCCCTCTCCCCCGCGGGGGTGGCCGACCTGGACGCCGACGGCTGGACCGGTCTGCTGCGCTTCGCCGCCCGCGCCGCCGCGATCACCTGCTCCCGGGCCGGTGCCGAACCACCGTACGCGGCCGAGCTGACGGGCCCGTGAGGCCGCCCCTCAGCCGCCTACCGTCCGCGGTGCCACCGGTGTGGGACCGCCCGGCCGTCCGAGGGCCGCAGGACCTTGGCCTCGATCGAACGTACCAACGCTCCATCGGCTGATCGTGGCCTGTCGCTGACGACGTCGGCGTGGTCTCCGTTCCCGTTGCCCGGTTCCCGGACGGTGGAGGCATGACACAGGACACCTCCCCGGACACCACCGCTGCTCCCGCTCTCCCACTGTCACCCGGCGACTGGGTACTCGACCCGCTGTACTCGGCCGTCGGCTTCACCGTCCGCCACCTCGGGATCACCAAGGTACGGGGCCGCTTCGCCGACGTGAAGGCGGATTTGCACGTCGGCGAGACGGCCGCTGACGTGACGGTGAGCGCACAGATCGCTCTCGCCTCCATCGACACCGGGAACCCCGACCGCGACGCGCACACCCGCGGAGCCGAACTCCTCGATGTCGAGAAGCGTCCGACGATGACGTTCCGCTCGACTCGGGTCTGCGGTGAGGGCGCGAACTGGTCGATGGAAGGGGACGTGACCATCGGGGAGGCGACCCGTCCGGTGACGTTCGCCGTCGAGTTCGGCGGGCTGGTGGACTCCCCCGTGGACGGAAGGAGGCATGCCGGGTTCGAGGCGACGGGCGAGATCCGGCGCAGCGACTTCGGGCTGAACTTCGGGGCCGGGCTGCTCAGTGATGTGGTGAAGGTTCAGCTGGACATGCGGTTCGTCGAGCCGCGGGGACAGGGCGGCTGATCGCGTAACAAGCGGCGCCCTACGGGGAGTTCCCGTGGGGCGCCGCCTGGCTCGTGATGTGTCGGCCGGGCCTATTGAGCGTCAGGCCTTGCGCGCCCGCGTGGTCTTCTTCGCGGGCGCCGCCTTCTTCGTGGTGCCGGCTGCCTTCTTGGTCGCCGTGTTGTTGGCGGTCTTCACCGTGGCCGTCTTCCTTGCCGTCGAAGCGGCCGCGACCGACTTCCTGGCCGTCGCCTTGCGCGGGGACTGCACCGGGGCAGCGTCACTGATGCGCTCGGCGCCGAGGATCTCGCGCAGGAACTTGCCGGTGTGGCTGGTCGGGATCGCGGCCACCTCCTCGGGCGTGCCCTCGGCGACCACGAGGCCACCGCCCGCGCCGCCTTCGGGCCCCATGTCGACGATCCAGTCGGCGACCTTGATGACGTCGAGGTTGTGCTCGATGACGATGACCGTGTTGCCCTTTTCGACCAGACCGCCGAGCACCTTGAGCAGCTTGCTGATGTCCTCGAAGTGCAGGCCGGTGGTCGGCTCGTCCAGCACGTAGACCGTGCGTCCGGTGGAGCGCTTCTGCAGCTCGCTGGCGAGCTTCACGCGCTGGGCCTCGCCACCGGACAGGGTGGTCGCGGACTGGCCGAGGCGGACATAGCCGAGGCCGACGTCGTTCAGCGTCCTGAGGTGGCGGGCGATCGCCGGAACGGCCTCGAAGAAGTGCAGGGCCTCCTCGATCGGCATGTTCAGGACCTCTGCGATGGACTTGCCCTTGTAGTGGACCTCCAGGGTCTCCCGGTTGTAGCGGGCGCCGTGGCAGACCTCGCACGGGACGTACACGTCCGGGAGGAAGTTCATCTCGATCTTGATCGTGCCGTCGCCCGCGCAGTTCTCGCAGCGGCCGCCCTTGACGTTGAAGGAGAAGCGGCCGGGCAGGTAGCCCCGGACCTTCGCCTCGGCGGTCTCCGCGAACAGCCTGCGGACGTGGTCGAAGACACCGGTGTACGTCGCCGGGTTCGACCGCGGGGTGCGGCCGATGGGCGACTGGTCGACGTGCACCACCTTGTCGACGAGGTCGTCGCCGTCCACGCGTGTGTGCCGGCCGGGAACGTTCCTCGCGCCGTTCAGCTCGCGGGCCAGATGTGTGTACAGGATGTCGTTGACCAGCGTCGACTTGCCGGATCCGGAGACTCCCGTGACGGCCGTGAAAACACCCAGCGGGAAGGACACGTCGATGTCCTGGAGGTTGTTCTCGCGAGCGCCGTGCACCGTGAGCTGCCGGGACACATCCCTCGGGCGCCGGATGTCGGGCACCGGGATCGACTTCCTGCCCGACAGGTACTGGCCGGTCTGCGACTCGTCGTTGACGAGCAGTTCCTTCAGGGAACCGCTGTGCACGACCTTGCCACCGTGCTCACCCGCGCCGGGACCGATGTCGACGACCCAGTCGGCGACCTTGATGGTGTCCTCGTCGTGCTCGACGACGATGAGCGTGTTGCCCATGTCGCGCAGCCGGACCAGGGTCTCGATCAGCCGGTGGTTGTCACGCTGGTGCAAACCGATGGACGGCTCGTCGAGGACGTAGAGGACACCGACGAGTCCCGAGCCGATCTGGGTGGCCAGGCGGATGCGCTGGGCCTCGCCGCCGGAGAGCGTGCCGGCCGCGCGGTTCAGCGACAGGTAGTCCAGGCCGACGTCGACCAGGAACCGCAGCCGTTCGTTGACCTCCTTCAGGACCCGCTGGGCGATCTTCTTGTCGCGCGCGTCGAGCTTCAGCCCACGGAGGAAGTCCGCGCAGTCGCTGATCGACATCGCGGAGATCTCGGCGATCGATTTGTCCATGATCGTGACGGCGAGGACGACCGGCTTGAGGCGCGTGCCCGCACAAGTGGGGCAGGGCACCTCGCGCATATAGCCCTCGAAGCGCTCCCGGCTCGAGTCGCTCTCGGCTTCGCTGTGCCGCCGCTTCACGAAGGGGACGGCGCCTTCGAAGGGCGTCGTGTAGACGCGCTCGCGCCCGTACCGGTTGCGGTAGCGGACCTCGATCTGCGTCTTGTGGCCGTGGAGCAGGGCCTTCCTGGCGCGCTGCGGGAGGCCCGCGAAGGGGATGTCGGTGCGGAATCCCAGCGCGTCCGCGAGGGCGCCGACGAGACGGCCGAAGTAGTCCTTGGTGTGCCCGTGCGACCAGGGGTGGATGGCGCCCTCGTCGAGGGTCTTCTCCTCGTCCGGGACGATCAGCTCGGGGTCGACCTCCATGCGCGTACCGATGCCGGTGCAGTCGGGGCAGGCGCCGAAGGGCGAGTTGAAGGAGAAGGAGCGGGGCTCCAACTCCTCGAAGGACAGGTCGTCGTACGGGCAGTAAAGGTGTTCCGAGTACATGCGCTCGCGCTCGGGGTCGTCCTCGGCGAGGTCGACGAAGTCGAGCACGACCATGCCGCCGGACAGACCGAGCGCGGTCTCCACGGAGTCGGTGAGGCGGCGTTTGGCGGAGTCCTTCACCGTGAGGCGGTCGACGACCACCTCGATGGTGTGCTTCTCCTGCTTCTTCAGGGTGGGAGCGTGGGAGAGCTGGATCGTCTCGCCGTCCACACGCGCGCGGCTGTAGCCCTTGGTCTGGAGATCGGCGAAGAGGTCGACGAACTCTCCCTTGCGCTCGCGCACGAGCGGCGAGAGCACCTGGAAGCGGCTCCCCTCCGGCAGCTCCAGCACCTTGTCGACGATGGCCTGCGGCGACTGGCGCGAGATCGGGCGGTTGCACTCGGGGCAGTGCGGCTTGCCGATGCGCGCGAAGAGCAGACGCAGGTAGTCGTAGACCTCGGTGATCGTGCCGACCGTCGAGCGTGGGTTGCGCGAGGTCGACTTCTGGTCGATGGAGACAGCCGGTGAGAGGCCCTCGATGAAGTCGACGTCCGGCTTGTCCATCTGGCCGAGGAACTGGCGAGCGTACGAGGACAGTGACTCCACGTAACGCCGCTGACCCTCGGCGAAGATCGTGTCGAATGCCAGGGAGGACTTGCCCGACCCCGACAGGCCCGTGAAGACGATGAGCGAGTCACGTGGCAGATCGAGCGAGACATTCTTCAGGTTGTGCTCGCGCGCGCCACGGACGATGAGACGGTCGGCCACGCCGGTCCGCACCTTTCTTGAGAGAAGCGACAGGGGCGAGGCCCCCGCGTTTCTCAGACTAGGGGGAGCCACTGACAGCGCCGGTCGGATTCCTGGATTCACAACAATCCCCGGCCATCCAGCATGCCCGACGCCTGACCCGACCTTATAGCACGTGCATTCGATTTGCGGGTCCGCTCCGCATCCTTCACCCGAAGGAGTGGCGGGGGCTAGGGTCGCACCATGATTGATCATGCGCGCGACCTGGCATCTGTACGTGACGCGACCGAGCGGCTGCTCATCGCAGTCGCCAAAATGGACAACGCGGCATTGGCCGAACCGTCACGGCTTCCGGGCTGGACCCGCGGCCACATCCTCGCCCACCTCGCCCGCAACGCGGACGCGCTCGTGCACGTCCTCCAGGGCCGTCCCATGTACGTCTCCGCGCAGGCCCGGGACGCGGACATCGAGCGGGACGCCCCGCGCCCCCTGGACGCCCAGCTCACCGACCTGCGCGAGAGCGCGGCCCGGTTCCAGGCGGTGGGGGCCACGCCCGCGGACTGGTCGCGCACGGTGGAGCTGCGCAACGGAGTCACGGACTCGGCGGCCCGGGTGCCGTTCCGGCGGTGGGTCGAGGTCGAACTGCACCATGTGGATCTCGGGATCGGGTACGAGCTGGAGGATCTCCCGCAGGAATTCGTCGTACGGGAGATCGACTTCCTGGCGGAGCGGTTCGGCGGACACAAGGGCGTGCCCTCGACGGGACTGGCCACCACCGACGACGAGGTCTGGACGACCGGCGGTGGCGCCGAGGGCGGCCCGGTCGCCGTGCGCGGTACCGCTCCGGACCTGCTCGGCTGGCTCGCGGGCCGCCGCGACGGATCCACGCTGCGGGTCGGGAACGGACCGCTGCCGACGCTTCCCCCGCTGTAGCGCACCGGCTCTGCCCGGCCCCGCCCCCGGCTATAGGCTGCCGTCATGACGTACAGCGGAGCGGTGAAGGTCGGCGGCCCTGCCGATGTGCACGAGCTGCAGGACCTGATGATCACGAAGATCGCGGTCGGCCCGATGGACAACAACGCCTATCTGCTGCGCTGCCGGGCCACCGACGAGCAGGTGCTGATCGACGCGGCCAACGACGCGAGGACCCTGCTCGGCATGATCGGTGACGACGGCATCGCGTCCGTCGTCACCACCCATCGGCACGCCGACCACTGGCAAGCGCTCGCCGAGGTCGTGGCGGCCACGCGTGCGCGTACGTACGCGGGACGCGACGACGCCGAGGGCATCCCCGTACCGACCGACGTCCCGGTCGACGACGGCGACACGATCCGCGTGGGGCGCGTGGAACTCACTGCGCGCCATCTGGTGGGCCACACCCCGGGCTCGATCGCTCTCGTCTACGACGACCCGCACGGACACCCGCATGTGTTCACCGGGGACTGTCTCTTCCCGGGCGGTGTGGGCAACACACACAAGGATCCGAAGGCCTTCGCCAGCCTGATCCACGACATCGAGACGAAGATCTTCGGCGCGCTTCCGGACGAGACCTGGGTCTATCCCGGGCACGGCAACGACACCACGCTGGGCGCCGAGCGACCGCACCTGCCGGAGTGGCGCGCGCGGGGATGGTAACGACCTGGGGGGCAATAGGGAGCGCCGTCGCGCCCTCGCCACGCCGGGCTGAACGGCGAGTGCACGCCCCGCGTGCGCTCCCTGATGGCGTTTCGGTTCACCCGCCCCGGTCTCATGCCTCCGTCTGCGCCGCACCTGCCAGCGTCGCGACGCGCTCCACCCCGAACGCGTAACCCTGCACGCCGCACCCGGCGATGACCCCGTCAGCGCGCAGGGAGACGTACGAGTGGTGCCGGAACTGCTCGCGCTGGTGGATGTTGGAGATGTGGACCTCGACCACCGGCAGTCCGTCACAGGTGTTGAGCGCATCCAGGATCGCGACGGAGGTGTGCGAGTAGGCGGCCGGGTTGATCACGATCCCGGCATGGTTCAGCCGCGCCTCGTGGATCCACTCCACCAGCTCGCCCTCGTGGTTGGACTGCCGGAAGTCCACCGAGCCCCCGTAGGCGGCCGCCGTCTTCACGCACAGGGCCTCGACGTCCGCGAGCGTGCCGGAGCCGTAGATGTCTCGCTGACGCTGCCCGAGGAGGTTCAGGTTGGGGCCGTTGAGGATCATGATCGGGGCGTCGGCGAGGGTGCGGGGCACGGTTCCTCCGGTCGGTTCGGGTCTGCCGGCCCATGGCGGACCGCTGCACAGCCCCCGGTTTATCACGATGCGCCGCAGGGGTGACGGCCCGTACTCTCCGGCCATGACGCCACCGACCTACCCGCCCAAGCCTGCGCCCGGCGACCGAGTCGCCGTCGTCTCGCCGTCCTCCGGACTGCCCGGACTCCTGCCCCTCCCCTACGAGCTGGGCCTCGAGCGTCTGCGCACCGACTTCGGCCTCGAGGTGGTCGAGTATCCGACGACCCGGAAGATGGGGGCGACACCGCGGGAGCGGGCGGACGACCTGCACGCGGCGTTCGCCGACCCGACCGTCAAGGCCGTGATCGCCTCGATCGGCGGCGACGACCAGATCACCGTGCTGCCGCTGCTGGACCGGGAGTTGATACGCGCCAACCCGAAGCCGTTCTTCGGGTACAGCGACAACACCAATCTGCATGCCTTTCTGTGGAACACGGGCGTGGTGAGCTATCACGGCGGCAGCGTCATGTGCGAGTTCGGCCGCCCCGGTGCGATGGCCCCCCTCTCCGCCGAGTCGCTGCGAGCCGCCCTCTTCACCTCCGGGGAGTACGACTTGAGGCCGGCCGACCGCTGGTGCGACATGAGCCGGGACTGGCGGGACCCCACGACCTTCGACTCGGAACCGGAGACCCGGCCCGGCTCGGGCTGGACCTGGCTCAACGCGGACCGGGTGGTCGAAGGCCGCAGTTGGGGCGGCTGCCTGGAGATCATCGGCTGGCTGCTCATGGCCGACCGGGAGATAGCCCGCGATGCGACCGTCTACGACGGCGGAGTGCTCTTCCTGGAGACGTCGGAGGACATGCCGAGCGGCGAGGAGGTCTTCTACACCCTGCGGAACATGGGTGAGCGCGGGCTGCTCCAGCGCTTCCCGGCACTGCTCATGGGCCGTGCGAAGACCTGGTCGTTCCAGCAACCCAACAGTCCGGAAGCCGGTGCCCGTTACGCCGCTGAACAGCGTGAAGCCGTCCTGCGCGCCCTGAAGACCTACGCTCCCGACACCCTGGTCGTCTTCGATGTGGACCTCGGACACACCGATCCACAGGTCGTCATCCCCTACGGGGGCACCGTACGCGTGGACGGTCCCGCCCGGCGCATCACCGTGACCTACTGATCCGGGCGCACGCCCGCCCACCTGCTTCCCGGCACAGAGCCCCCACACGCCCCCGTAACACGCGATCACCGTGGGTAGTTGACGCGGCATGCACGATGTACGCACCGTAAGAACCCAGTCCATGCTCCGGCTCGCCGCCGCCTCGCTCGCCGGGACGGCCATCGAGTTCTACGACTTCTTCGTCTACGGGACCGCGGCCGCCCTGGTGCTGGGACCGCTGTTCTTCCCGACGTTCTCGCCGGCCGCAGGCACGCTGGCGGCGTTCGGGACCTTCGGGATCGGCTTCGTGGCGCGCCCGCTCGGCTCGGTGCTGTTCGGGCATATCGGGGACCGGCGGGGGCGTCGGCCGGTCCTCGTCGCCTCCTTGCTGCTGACCGGAACAGCGACGGTGGCGGTCGGCTGCCTGCCGACGTACGACACGATCGGTATCGCCGCCCCCGTGCTCCTTCTCGCGCTGCGTTTTCTACAGGGGCTCGGGCTCGGCGGCGAGTGGGGCGGTGCGGTGTTGCTGACCGCGGAGCACGCGCCGCCCGGGCGACGTGTGCTGTGGTCGAGCTTTCCACAGGTCGGCCCGTCAGTGGGCTTCATGCTGGCCAACGGCACGGTGTTGGCGCTGTCGGCGACACTGTCGGAGGCGCAGTTCGCCTCCTGGGGGTGGCGCATTCCGTTCTGGGGGGCGGGCGTGCTCGCTGCGGCGGGTCTGTGGCTGCGTGGTTCGCTCACGGAGAGCCCGAGCTTCCTTGAGATCGACGACCACGCGCGCATGCCGCTCGCCGAGGTCGTACGCGGCCACTGGCGGCTCGTCCTGCTGACGGCAGGCGCGCTCGCGGTCGGGTACGCGGTCTTCTACACCGTGACGACCTGGTCCCTGGCCTATGCGACGGAGCGGCTCGGCGTGAGCCGCTCCGTCATGCTGATGTGTGTCATGGGCACCGTCGTGGTGCAAGGAGCAGCGACCCCGCTGCTGGCGCTCCTGGGCGACCGCTATGGCCGACGGCCCCTGTGCCTGACGGGCTGTGCCGGTGTCGCCCTGTGGATGTTCCCGATGGTCGCGCTGCTCGCGACAGGCGAACCGCTACTGATGTTCCTGGGCTTCCTCGGGGCGATGCTCGCCTTCATCACGATGTTCGCCGTGATCGCCGCGTATCTGCCGGAGCTGTACGAGCCTCGGGTGCGCTGCACGGGCGCGGCCGTGGGCTACAACCTCGGCGGAGTGGTCGGCGGCGCCCTCACGCCGATCGTGGCCACCACCCTGGCTCAGCACGGCGGCCGGGTGCCCTGGGGTGTCGGCGCCTATCTGACAGCCTTGGCCCTGCTCAGTCTGGGGTGCTTCGCGCTACTGCCGGAGACCCGCCCCGCTCCGGTCACGCTGCCGGAAGCCGCGCCGTCTACGGGTTGACGGCCAACTCCAGGAACGCCCCGAACAGCACCATGTGGACGCCCCCCTGGAGCGGGGTGGCGCGCCCGGGCACCACCGTCAGGGAGCTCACCACGATGGTCAGGGCGAGCAGCACCATATGGAGGGGGCCGAGGCCCAGCACGAGCGGTCCGGAGAGCCACAGGGACGCCAGGGCGACGGCGGGGATGGTCAGACCGATGCTGGCCATCGCGGAGCCGAGGGCGAGATTGAGGCTCGTCTGGACCCGGTCACGGCGCGCCGCCCGCACCGCGGCGATCGTCTCGGGCAGCAGCACCAGCAGGGCGATGATCACACCGACGACGGCCGGTGGCATGCCGGCCGCCGACACGCCGGCTTCGATGGTGGGCGATACACCCTTGGCGAGTCCGACAACGCCGACGAGCGCCAGGCCGAGCAGGACCAGGCTGATGGCCGCGGTCCGTGTGGACGGCGCATCGGCGTGGTCATCCGTGCGGATCACCTCACCCTGCCGGGTGATCGGGAGGAAATAGTCACGATGGCGCACGGTCTGAGTCGTCACGAAGAGGCCGTACAGCACCAGTGAGGAGATGGCGGCGAAGGTGAGCTGCGCCGGGGAGAACTGCGGGCCGGGCTTGCTTGTGGTGAAGGTCGGCAGCACCAGGCTGAGAGAGGCCAGCGTCGCGACGGTGGCGAGGGCGGCACCGGTGCCCTCGGGGTTGAAGACCGCGGTCTTGTGACGCAGGGAGGCGACGAGGAGGCTGAAGCCGACCACGCCGTTGAGGGTGATCATCACGGCCGCGAAGACGGTGTCACGGGCCAGGGTCGCGCTCTTGTCGCCGCCGTCCAGCATGAGGGTGACGATGAGTGCGACCTCGATGATCGTGACGGCGACGGCGAGAACAAGCGAGCCGAAGGGCTCACCGACCCGGTGCGCGACCACTTCGGCGTGGTGGACCGCCGCCAGCACAGCCCCGGCAAGGACCAGCGTCACCACACCGACGGCCGCGCCCGGCAGTTGCCGCCCCCATGTGGAGATCAGCAGGACGACCGCGATCACCGGCACGACTGCCGTCCACCGCGAAGCGAGTGACCGGAGCCCAACGATCATGTTGCGATCCTGACAGACAGACACACGGACCGCATTCCAGACCGGTTCGTCATGGTTGTTCCAGTGATGACTGTTCCTCCGTACTGCATGGTCATACGTCGGGTACGTGCATGCCGGACTCGGGCGGTGAGCACAGCACCAACTGGCCGCTGATGAGGCCGGGTACCGACGGGGGCGCGCCGCAGCGGGCGGGGAGTGAGCACTCCCCGCACTCACGTCCATGTGGCAGAGAATACCCGAATCACCAAGGAATGGTAAAGAGTTTGGTAAAGAGGAGGCCAACTACCCTGCTCAGAGAGGCTTTACTCGCTCTTGGGCAAGCCCTCGCCCAGGTCAGTGGTTCCAGGAGCGCCGAGCCTCGGCGACCTGGGTGAGCACCTGCTGGAGGACCTGGCTGCCCCGCGGAATGTGCGGCGGCTCGTACGTCCAGGCATGGCCGACCCAGGGGTCCGCGAGGTGGTCGTCGGGCACGGGGGTGAGGCGCAGCAGTGAGCGCCAGAGCGGGTCGAGCAGCGGCCCGTAGGCAGCGGCGTCCTCTCGGTCGGCGACCATCATCAGATGGACGCCGACGGCCGGGCCCTCGTCCGCGAGGTAACGCAGCTGGGTCACGGCCCGGTCGTCGAAGCCGTGCGGGAAGTCGTTGACGAGCAGCAGCTGTTCCGCCGTGTCGAGACCGGGCGGCAGGGAGTCGGGCGCGCCTGCGCGCACCGCCATCTGCACGAGATCGACGCGCTGGGTGAGCCGGGTCAGCACGTCGGCCACCCCCGCGGCCCCGACCGCGGGCGCGGCGGCGAGCAGACCGGACTGCACCAGGGGTGCGAGCAGCGGCGCGCCGGAGCCGGCCGGGTCGATGACGTGCACCGAGAACTCGCCGGGCGGGTAGGCGGCGAGCAGCCGCGCCGCATGCATCACCGCCGCGGCCATGGCCAGACGGCGCAGTTCGTCGGAGTCGGCGAGCGAGTCGGAGGCTGCGGAGCGACCGCTGTCGATCCACAACCCTCGCTCCAGCGGCAGCCTGACCAGCATGGGAATGCGCAGGCTCTCGCTCTCGGGCAGGTGCAGATCGCCGAGGCGCACGGCCATGGGGATCTCCATCGGCACCCGGTAGCCGTGCCAGACCGGGTTGTCCCAGCGCGCGAGGGCCGGGGGCAGTGCGGGCTCGACGACTTCGGACTCGGCGATCAGCTGGGTGAGGTCTCGGTCGAGCGCGGCCCTGGCCTGGTTGACGAGCTGGGCGTGCTTGGTCTCAGCCGCCTCACGGGCGGCTTCGCCCTGCCCGCCGACACGGCTACGCGGGTCGGACAGGGCCTTGTCCAGTTCCTGCTCCCTGCGCGAGTCGGCGAAGTCCACAGCGCTGCGGTATGCCGCGGCTGTGCGCGCCAGATCCTCGAACATGCCCCACACCTGGTTGTAGAGCCGCTCCTCCATGGACCAGCCGGTCGCGTCGCCCGCGACCGGCTGCACGGGCTCTCCGGGCGGGGCCGGCGCCACGGTCGGCGGAGGTGGTGGCGCCGCCGCGCTCTGCCGACCAGGGTGGTTGTAGTTGATCGGGCCACGGGAGGCCGGTGACGTGCCGGGGTCTGGCGCGGCGGCGTCGTGCGGGAGTCCCTGCTGCGGTGCGACGGGCGCCCCCTGACGCGGCGGTACGCCGGAGGCGCCCTGGGGTGCCCCGGGGGCGGCCGTCTGCCGCGTACGGTCGGACTCGGGCACGCGCGGCGGGGGCGGGGCAACCGAGCGGGCCAGTCCCTGGACCACCGCTTCGTTGATACTGCCCGCGAGTTGCCGGGCCTCGGGCAGACCCTGGTCGGTGAGGAGCGCGGCGAGTCCGCCCGCGTAACCCTGGCCGACCGCGCGCACCTTCCAGGCGCCCTGCCTGCGGTAAAGCTCCAACGCGATGACGGCGGACTCCGAGTCCAGGCCGGTGATGGTGTAGCTGGCGACCTCGGAGCCGTCCAGGCCGGTGACCGCGACGACGGGGGCGGCGATGGCGCGGAACTGCACCGGACCACCGATCCCGATCGGCAGGGCGAGCAGCACGTTGACCCGGTGCACACTCTCCGGGAGGGCGTCCAGGTCGAACGCGAGGCGATGATCGGCCGCCGCCTGCTTGGAGACCTCGAGGCCCGGCAGCGTGGGCGTACCCGGGTGGGCCACCCATTCGATGCCGCGCACCTTGCCCTGGTCGTCGCTGAGCGTGGCCCCGGCCACGATCGGCTTCCCCGCTGACACCCGGACCTCGAGTCGGGTCTGGGGAAGCGGATGGTTCTGCCCCCGGACCAGCTCGGCCGTCATCGCCTCGTCCCCCTATGTCGGTTGGTGTATCCGGTGTCCGCCCTCCTACAGGTGGGGCAGGATCGTCGGCATCAGGTCCTGGAAGGTGCGGCCGTTGGCCGGGGTGCCGAGGGCGGTCATCGCCCACCCCTTGCCCGCACGGTGCACCTTGGCCATGATCTGAGCCGTGTACGGGCCGCCGCCCGCCAGCGTGTAGCGGGCCAGCTCCTGGCCGTTGGTCTCGTCGACGAGGCGACAGAACGCGTTCTGCACTTCTTGGAAGGTCTGGCCTGTGAACGAGTTCACGGTGAAGACGATCTGGTCGATATGGACCGGGACGCGCTGCAGGTCGACGAGGATCGCCTCGTCGTCGCCGCCCTGGCCCACACCGCCGACGAGGTTGTCCCCGGTGTGGCGCACGGAGCCGTCGTCGCTGACCAGGTGGCGGAAGAAGACCACGTCCACGGGCTGCTTGTCCGCGAACAGCACGGCGGACGCGTCGAGGTCGATCTCTCGGGTGCGCGAGCCGAACAGCCCGCGCCGGGGAGCGGCCTGCCAACCGAGCCCCATGCGCACCGCGGTCAGCGTGCCTCCGTCGCTCTTCTGCAGACTGATGGCCTGACCTTTGGTCAAGTTGACGGTCACGCGCTGTTCCCCTCTCGTGCTGTCCCCTGTTTCCGCGGACTCCGCGGGTACCGAAACCCTACGCAGCGGCACCGAAAGAGCCGAACTCCGGCCCGCACTTTGTGTCGGTCTTGCAACACATGGCGCGCACGGCCGGGGACCGGCCCGGGCGGCGAGGGCGTCAGGCGAGGCCGGCCTCCCTCATCTGGCGCAGTTCCTTCTTCATCTCGGAGACCTCGTCGCGCAGCCGTGCCGCGATCTCGAACTGCAGGTCTGCGGCGGCGGCGCGCATGCGCTCCGTCAGCTCCTCGATCTGCTCGGCGAGTTCGGCCGCGGGACGGTCGGTCGGGACCGTCTCCTTGGCCTTCGCGGCCTTCGTCGCCTTTGCACCCTTGCCCGCCTTGCCGCCGAGCGAGGGCACGGCGGTCTTGGCGCCCTTGCCGTCCTTCGCCTTACGGTAGCCCGTGCCGAGGAGCTGCTCCGTGTCGACGTCTTCGCGGGCGATCTGCGCCACGATGTCGTTGATCTTCTTGCGGAGCGGCTGCGGGTCGATGCCGTTCGCAGTGTTGTACGCGATCTGCTTCTCGCGGCGACGGTTGGTCTCGTCGATGGCCTTCTCCATCGCCGGGGTGATCTTGTCGGCGTACATGTGCACCTGGCCGGAGACGTTGCGCGCGGCCCGGCCGATGGTCTGGATGAGCGAGGTGCCCGAGCGCAGGAAGCCTTCCTTGTCGGCGTCGAGGATCGCCACGAGGGAGACCTCGGGAAGGTCGAGACCCTCCCGGAGGAGGTTGATGCCCACCAGGACGTCGAACTCACCGGAGCGCAGCTCACGCAGCAACTCCACACGACGCAGGGTGTCCACATCGCTGTGCAGATAGCGCACCTGGATGCCCAGTTCCAGGAAGTAGTCGGTGAGGTCCTCGGCCATCTTCTTGGTGAGGGTGGTGACCAGAACGCGCTCGTCCTTCTCGGTGCGCTTGCGGATCTCGTGCACCAGATCGTCGATCTGGCCCTCGGTGGGCTTGACCACGACCTCGGGGTCGACGAGGCCGGTGGGGCGGATGATCTGCTCGACCTGACCGTCCGAGCGCGAGAGCTCGTACTGCCCGGGGGTCGCCGACAGGTACACCGTCTGGTCGATGCGCTCCTGGAACTCCTCCCACTTCAGGGGGCGGTTGTCCAGGGCGGACGGCAGCCGGAAGCCGTGCTCCACGAGCGTGCGCTTCCGGGAGGCGTCGCCCTCGTACATCGCGCCGATCTGAGGCACGGTGACGTGCGACTCGTCGATGACGAGCAGGAAGTCGTCCGGGAAGTAGTCCAGCAGCGTGTTCGGCGGGGAGCCGGGCAGGCGGTCGTCGAAGTGCATCGAGTAGTTCTCCACGCCCGAGCAGGTGCCGATCTGGCGGAGCATCTCGATGTCGTAGGTCGTGCGCATCCTGAGGCGCTGCTCTTCCAGGAGCTTGCCCTGCTTCCTCAGCTCGGCCAGGCGCACGTCCAGCTCCTGTTCGATTCCCCTGACGGCCCGCTCCATGCGCTCGGGTCCCGCGATGTAGTGGGAGGCCGGGAAGACGTACAGCTGCTGGTCGTCGCTGATGACCTCGCCGGTGAGCGGGTGGAGGGTGGACAGGGCCTCGATCTCGTCGCCGAACATCTCGATGCGGACGGCCAGCTCTTCGTAGACCGGGAAGATCTCGATGGTGTCGCCGCGCACCCGGAAGGTGCCGCGCGCGAACGCCACGTCGTTGCGCGTGTACTGGATGTCGACGAAGCGGCGCAGCAACTCGTCGCGGTCGATCTCGTCGCCGACATTGAGGCTGACCATGCGGTCCACGTACTCCTGTGGAGTTCCGAGGCCGTAGATGCAGGAGACCGAGGCGACCACGACGACATCGCGGCGGGTGAGCAGCGAGTTGGTCGCGGAGTGGCGCAGACGCTCCACCTCCTCGTTGATCGAGGAGTCCTTCTCGATGTACGTGTCCGACTGCGGGACGTACGCCTCGGGCTGGTAGTAGTCGTAGTACGAGACGAAGTACTCGACCGCGTTGTTCGGCAACAGCTCGCGGAACTCGTTGGCCAGCTGGGCGGCCAAGGTCTTGTTCGGTGCCATCACCAGGGTGGGGCGCTGGAGCTTCTCGATCATCCACGCGGTGGTGGCGGACTTGCCGGTGCCGGTCGCGCCGAGCAGGACCACGTCCTTCTCACCTGCGCGGATGCGCTTTTCCAGCTCGGCGATGGCCGTGGGCTGGTCGCCACTCGGCTGGTAGGGGCTGACGACCTCGAAGGGCGCCACCGTGCGTTCGATCTGTGAAACGGGCCGCATGCAATCCACCGTACGGCCCCCCACTGACAACGGGGACAGATCACCGGTTCTGGGGAGTGCGGGAGCCTCTGTGGCCGACGCGCTGGCCGGAGCGCGACAGCGAGCGTCGTCCGGTGTGGAGGGCCTCGGGATGGGCCGGAACACCGGGCTTGCGCTCCACGGGGGTCCAGTCGGGCTTGCCCATGACCATCAGCGGGTCGAAGACCACGACGACGCCCGCCAGGCAGAGGAAGACGAGCGGGCCGATCATCAGCGGGGCGAGCAGAGCGGCGGGCGAGTCACCGCCCGGAGCCCCGGCAGCGGCGTGCAGATGGACGCTGAGGGCGGCCATGCCCGTGTAGTGCATACCGCTGACGGCGAGGCCCATGATGAGGCTCGCGCCGACGCTCCACAGGAATCCGCGTATCTGTCCGGCCGCCCAGAGGGCGGCGGTGGCAGCGACGACCGCTATGCCGACGGAGACGGCGACGGTGGTGGTGTTGTACTTGAGCACGCCGTTCAGGCGCATCCCGGCCATGCCCAGGTAGTGCATCGAGGCGATGCCCAGTCCGGTGATGGTGCCGCCGGTGAAGAGCGCCACTCCGGTCGCCCCCCGGTAGCCGACGATGAAAACGCCGACGCCGACCATGACGATGGCGACGCCGAGGCTGGCGAACATGATCATTTTGTCGTAGTGGATGGGGGTCTGCTCGACAGTGAACCCCATCATGGCGACGAAGTGCATGGTCCATATGCCCGAACCGATCGCGGCCGACCCGAGCGTGAGCCAGCCGGCCCGCCAGGAGTGGGTGACCAGCATCGATCTGGTGGTGCAGCGTAGACCGAGCGCGCTGCCGACGCAGGCCATGAGAAACGCCACCACCGGTGTGACGAGTCCGTAACTGAAGCCGTCGACCGTGCCCTGCATGCGCGGCGCCCTTCCCACCCTGATGCGTCCCTGAACCGGAAATGGCCCCCACCCCCAGGGCCATGACGACGGTCAGGGTTTGTGGCAGAGAGTATGACCCTCACCGGAACGGTCGAATGATTTTCCGGTAAAGAATCACGGCACTACCTCACTTGTGCGCTGCCTGTGCACAGTTTTTGGTGACTCCGGTGAATTCCGTGTCGCCGCTCGCCCTCGTCATCTGACTCTTTGCTGTCACGCTGATGCTGTACGTCACCACCTGACGCAAGGAGTACGTATGCACGTGCGCGTTGCCGCCGTCGCGGCCATCGCGATCTTCGCGCTCAGCGTCGCCACACTGCCCACGCCCCGCGCCGGTGCCAGCGGTGGCGACGGCCCGGTCATCATCGCCCACCGCGGCGCCTCCGCATACGCGCCCGAGAACACCTTGGCCGCCGTCGACCGTGCTGCCGCCATGGGTTTCGGCTGGGTCGAGAACGACGTGCAGCGCGCCAAGGACGGCCAGCTCGTCGTCATCCACGACGACACGCTGGACCGCACGACCGACGCCAAACGTCTGTTCCCACACCGGGCTCCCTGGAGGGTGAAGGACTTCACCGCCAAGGAGATGTCTCGCCTGGACGCCGGCAGCTGGTTCGGCGCCCGGTATTCGGGCACGCGCCTACCGACGCTACGGCAGTACATGCAGCGGGTGTCGCACAACCACCAGAAGCTGGTCCTGGAGATCAAGAGCCCCGAGCTGTACCCGGGCATCGAACGCGAGGCCCTCGAGCTGCTGGCCAACGAGGGCTGGCTCGATTCGGAACACCTCAGGAACCGGCTGATCGTCCAGAGCTTCAGCGCGGCCAGCGTGCGGACGGTCCACAAGCTGCAGCCGGGGATCAGGACCGCGTTCCTGGGCACGCCACGGGTGGCCGAGCTGCCGGCGTACGCCCGGTTCGCCGACCAGATCAACTCGACGTACACAAAGCTCTCCGCCGACTACGTCTCCGCGCTCCACGCGGTCGACGGACCGCACGGCAAGCCGCTGAAGGTCTTCGCCTGGACCGTCAACAGCGCGAGCGACGCTCGCCGGGTGGCCGGCTTGCACGCCGACGGCATCCTCACGAACGCCCCTGACGTGGTCCGCAGAGCCGTCAGCTCACCCTGAACCTGCGCGCGTGCCCTGGCGTGCGGGGCCCTTCCCTGCCGACGCACCGCGGCGTTGTCGGTATGGCGCCGTACGGTGGGCGCATGGACAGTCATGGGCAGTATGAGCAGCAGGTGGTGTGGACCATCGCCGTCACGGACATCGGTCCACTGCTGCTGGCCGCCACGCGCGACGGCTTGGTGAACGTGGTGTTCCACGCGACGGACGCCGTGCGTGACAGGGCGCTCGAACGACTGGCGTCCCGGCTCGGCGCGGAGACCGTGGAGGACCCAGGCTCCCCGCTCCTGGCCGAGGCGATACGCCAGGTGATGGCGTACTTCGCGGGTGAGCGCCGCGACTTCGACCTGCCTCTTGACTGGTCCCTGATCACCGGGTTCAACCGCCAGGTGCTGCGCGAACTGGCGTCCGGCGTGCGGTACGGCACGGTGGTGGGGTACGGCGACCTGGCAGGCCGGGTCGGGCAGCCGGGTGCGGCCCAGGCCGTGGGCGTGGCGATGGGCTCGAACCCGTTGCCGGTGGTGGTGCCGTGCCACCGCGTGGTCGAGAGCGGCGGCGGCATCGGCGGATTCGGGGGCGGGCTGGAGACCAAGCGGAAACTGCTCGCGTTGGAAGGGGTGCTGCCGGAGCCTCTGTTCTGAGCCGGCGGGCCACGGCGGCTTCAGAGGCTGATGTGGTACGCCTTGCGGAGTGTCTCGTGGACCGTCCAGGTCGTACGGTCGCCCTCGCGCAGGATCGCCGCGTCACCCGGGCCGACCTCGATGACGTCACCGCCCTCGACCTCGATGGTGGCGCGACCGCTGACGACCACGAAGAGTTCGTTCGCCTCGGTGTCGGTGACGACACCCGGCGTGATCTGCCAGATGCCTCGCAGTTGCTTGCCGTCGGCGGACTCCCACAGCACCTTGCCGGTCACGACCGGGTCCCCGGAGACGATCTGGGCCGGGTCGAGCGGCTCCGGCTCCAGTTCGGCGTCAGGGATGTGCACGGCGAAGGACGGGATGGTCTGCGTGTGTGTCGTCATGGCCGGTCACCCTAGCCGCAGGTCCTCGCCGCTCTCCGCCCGGGTACGGCGCTCCGTGGGGCACTACGCGTAGTGACGTGCCTCGACGATGTTCCCGTCCGGGTCACGGAAGTAGAAGCTGCGCCGGGCCGGGCCGCGGGCGCCGAAAGAGTCGTACGAGAAGTTCGAGACGGGGACGGCCTGGTTCTCCAGACGTGCCCTCAGCGCCTCGAATTCATCCCCGTTCAGGGACAGACACACATGATTGACCGGATGTCCGGAGCTCTCGGCCGCGTCGGGGAACATCTTCATCTTCTCCGCGAAAGAGAGCGGGGCGAGGTCGAGGATGGACTCCTCGTTGACCCGGACGGAGGGGAACGACGCCTTGCCCGCGGCGAATTCGTCGACCCTGAGGGGCTCGAGGCCGACCGCCTCCTCGTAGAAGCCTGCGGCAGCGACCGGGTCCCGTACCCACAGGACGACATGGTCGAGAACGGGACGTGGTGCTGAGTTTGTCATGTCCCCAGGCTGATGTCCTCTCTCTGGACTCGCAAGAGTTTGACTGCACGCACAGCCCGCCAGAGATGACGGAAGACAGAAAAGCCAGAGGTGGGGGGAACCGGAAGGCAGGAGGCAGGCGCGTGCTGGTGGTGTCCGAGGAGGTGCGGGAGGCGCTTGCCGCGCGCCGTCCGGTGGTGGCTCTGGAGTCGACGATCATCGCGCACGGGCTGCCCCGGCCGCGCAATCTCCAGGTCGCGCTGGAACTGGAGCACGTCGTACGACGGGAGGGCGCCGTACCGGCCACGATCGCCGTGCTGGACGGGCGGGCCCATGTCGGCCTGGAAAAGGAGCAGCTCGAGCGGACCGCGAACGAGGAGGGGATCCGCAAGCTGGGGCATCGCGATCTGCCGCTCGCGGTCGCGGCGGGAGTGAGCGGGGCGACGACCGTGTCCGCGACGGCGCTGCTGGCCTCCCTCGCAGGCGTACGTGTGTTCGCGACGGGTGGGCTCGGCGGTGTCCACCGGGAATGGACGGTGACCCAGGACGAGTCAGCCGACCTGCGCCTGCTGGCACGAACCAGGGTCACGGTGGTGTGCGCGGGCGTGAAATCGGTCCTGGACGTGCCGGCAACGCTGCAACGCCTGGAGACGCTGGGCGTGGCGGTGGCCGGATACCGCACGCCGCGCTTCCCGGGCTTCTACCTCGCCGACTCCGGGTATCCGGTCGACTGGACAGTGGAGTCGCCGGCGCAGGTGGCGGAGGTCATGCGTGCGCAGGACACGCTGGGCGGCCCGGAGTCGGCGCTCATCGTCGCCCATCCGGTATCGAAGGACGAACAACTCGATCCCGAACTTCACGCGCGTGTACTCGCCGACGCCCTTCACGCGTGCGAGGTGGAGGGCGTCACCGGGCAGGCGGTCACGCCGTTCCTGCTGGACTATCTGGTCCGGCACACCGGCGGTGCTTCGCTCAGGGCAAATGTGGCGGCGGTACGCGGCAACGTACGGCTGGCGGCGCGGATCGCTGCTGCCTGGGCGGAGTCGTGAACGGGGCGCTGCCGGTCGTCGGACCGTCGTCACGGATGTCGTCGCCCGGTGCCTCGGACCGATGGCATCCGTTCGGTGCGGCAGGCGAGGTTCCCCTGCTCGAAGGCCTTGGGGAGTGCAGCGCGCCGCTCCTTTACGGGCGAACGTCGCCTGCCGTGGCACTAGTCCTTGCGCCCCCACGCCGAGATCATCGGCGCGGTCGCCAAGTCCATTGATCCGGAGGCGACATGGGACAAATGCCGGTCGATCTCCTCGTCCGTGGCAAGGCCCGCGGCGAGGAGCCGGCCCCGAATCTGGCGGATCGTGGCTGCTTCGAGAGCCGAACAGGCCGGCGAGGCGATGGGGAAGTACGCGTCGGCCTCCACGCGGTGCAGGCCCGCCTCGCGGAGGAGACGCGGGAGTCTGCGGCCGTACGAGAGGTCGGCGCCACGTTCGGCGAGGAGCGTGCGGAAGCCGTTGCGCAGACGGTTGGCAAGCCGCTGCTCGGGGCCGTGCTCGTCCGGGCAGCCGAGCGGCTGGAGCGCCGGGTCGGCGTCCTCGACCAGCAGCCGTCCGCCGGGCCGCAGCGCCTTGATCATCGATCGCAGCGCCCGGTCCCGGTCCCGTACGTGGACGAGGACGAGCCGGGCGTGTACGAGGTCGAAGTCCTCCCCCGGCGGTTCCTCCGCTCCCACGTCATGGGTGCGGATCTCGACCGGCGGGCGTGCGGCGGTCACGGCCCACGAGGTGTCGATGTCGGTTGCGAGGACCTTGCCGGTCGGTCCGACCTTCTCGGCGAGCCAGGAGATGACGGAGGTGCCGCCGGCGCCGACCTCCCAGCAACGCAAGCCGGGTCCGATCCCGAGGTCCTCGATGTGGCGGAACGTCGTGGCGTCGAAGAGCTCGGACAGCGCGTCGAAGCGTCGGCCCGCCTCGGTCTGCCGGTTGTCGAGGAGGTACTCGTCGGATCGCGTCATGCGGAAATCATCCAGGATCACCTGCTGACCCATGTGAGAGGACGTTTCCACGGCTCGCGCCCGGGCAGGGTGTCCGCTCCGGAGTCGTAGCGCACTGAAGGCGCCTACGGCGGCCGCACCACCCGTGCAGCAAAGCGGAATGTTCCGTTTCCACAGGCTTTTCCGGTGGTCGAGACAGGCTGGCAGACTGGTTCGCGACGGCGCAGAATACGGCGCGAGGAGATCCACACGAGGAGATCCAGATGTCCATGGCAGGGAATCTGCGAAAGGTCGCGGGCCTCGGCAAGGCCGGCGGCCTTCGCAAGGTGGCAAGGCTGGCGCGACGTCGTACACGCGTCGACCTGAGCCACCCCGCCCGGTCACCGCTGGGCTCCGCGGTGGTCAACTGTGTGACATACCAGGACGGCGTGCGCCTCCCCGACGGCGGCAAACTGGTCGAGGCCGTCGAACGGGTCCGCAAGAGCGATGACGGCTTCGTCTGGATCGGACTGCACGAGCCGACGGAGCAGGAGTTCGCGGGCATCGCCGAACTCTTCAACCTGCACCCTCTGGCGGTCGAGGACGCGGTGAAGGCCCATCAGCGCCCGAAGCTGGAGCGTTACGGGGACACGCTGTTCGCGGTCTTCAAGACCGTCTGCTACGTCGAGCACAAGGAACTGACCGCGACGAGTGAACTGGTGAACACCGGCGAACTCATGGTGTTCATCGGTCCCAACTTCGTCGTCACGGTGCGGCACGGCCGGCACGGGTCGCTCGGCCCGCTGCGCGAGGAACTGGAGACCGACCCGCGGCAGCTCTCCAAGGGACCCGCCGCGGTGCTGCACGCGATAGCGGACTATGTGGTGGACGAGTATCTGAACGTCACGGACGCGGTGCAGGAGGACATCGACCAGGTCGAGACGGACGTGTTCGCGGAGAACGGCGCGCGACTGGATCCGGGTCGCATCTACCAGCTCAAGCGTGAACTTCTGGAGCTGAAGCGAGCAGTGGCACCGCTGGACCGCCCCGTCCAGGAACTGGCCACCCGGCCGATCCGGGGAATCGCCCCGGAGATACAGGCGTACTTCCGGGATGTCTCCGATCATCTGCAGCGGGCCACCGAGCAGATAGCCGCCTTCGACGAGCTGCTCAACTCGATCCTGCAGGCGCATCTCGCGCAGGTGAGCGTCGCGCAGAACGAGGACATGCGAAGGATCACGGCCTGGGCCGCGCTGATCGCGGTGCCGACCATGGTCACCGGTATGTACGGCATGAACTTCGATCACATGCCGGAGCTGCGCTGGAGGTTCGGCTACCCGCTGGTCCTTGTCGTGATAGCCGTCATCTGTCTCGCCCTGTACCGGGGATTCAAACGCAACGGCTGGCTGTGACCTCGACGCGCCCCTCGCCCGGGTGCGTGCGGCGTTCTCGGCCCGCGGTGTCCGTCGGCTAGCAGCCGGACAGGCGCACATCCAGCCGGGCAAGGAGCGGTCGGCAAGCGGACCGGGTCAGCGCGTCGTGCTCCTCGAGTAGACGCTTTCGACCCACGTGGCCAGCTGATCCCCCGTCAGGTGCTCGGCCAGGTCGGCTTCGCTGATCATGCCGACGAGGCGCTTGTTCTCGATGACCGGAAGCCTGCGAATCTGGTGCCCTTCCATCTCGTCGAGCACTTCGTCGATGTCGGCGCCCGAGTCGATCCAGCGCGGTGTGCCCTTGGCCATCTCGCCCGCGGTGACACGCGAGGGGTCGTGACCCATGGCCACACAGCCCACCACGATGTCGCGGTCGGTGAGGATGCCGCAGAGCCGTTCGTTCTCGTCGCTGATGGGCAGCGCTCCGACGTTGAGTTCGCGCATCAGCTGGGCGGCGCGGTCCAGGGTCTCGTGAGCGGGGATCCACTGGGCACCGCGGTGCATGATTTCTCCGGCGGTGGTCATGTAGTACCTCCTGGGGCCGGAAGGCCGGCGCGGCACGGGACGCACCGCATGTCCCGGCGCCCTTCATTCTCGCCGCGTCACAAGGGGAACGCACCCGGAACGCTCCGGCCACAGCGGTACGTCGGTGGCTACACGAGCGCGGGGCGCCGGAGCGCGCCCACGGTGTCCACGCTCAGGCCGAGAAGCCCACGATCTTCCGCGGGACGACGCGGATGATCACGCGGACCTCGTCGTCCTTCTCGCCCGGAGGGTCGATGCCGAGGTATTTGTGCGACAGCTCGCGGGGAAGGCGTTTGTCGTCGTCGGCGAGGATCTCGGCGGTGCCACGGATCTCGACCGAGGTGTAGGGGTCGGTGAGGTCGAAGACGGAGAGGCTGATGCGGGGGTCGCGGCGCAGGTTGCGCACCTTCTGACGGCCGTCGGTCGAGGAGAAGAGGACAGTGTCGCCTTCGCGCTTGATCCAGACGACCGAGTTCTGGGGTGCGCCGTCGGGGCCGAGAGTGGCGACGCTGGCGAAGTTCTTGGCGTCGAGCAGGGCGCGGACGGAGTCGCCGAAGGAGACCGAGGAGTCGGAGGCGGATGTCATGGGGCCATGCTATTTAAATGCACGTACATGTAAAGCGGTTGACGAGTTCGCACGATCAGCCGTTCCAGGCGGGGTGGCGCGGGTCGTCCGCGCGGATCAGGACATCGGCGACGGCGCCCGGGTCCACCTCCGCCTCGTAGCGCTCGAAGGCGGGAAGGCTCCAGTGCTCGGACTCGGGGGTGCGACGGCGCAGGGCGCCGGGCGAGAGGAGTACATGAACGCTCAGGTCGAAGGGGAACCAGTGCCGCAGCAGGAGGGGGCCATGGAGCAACAGCAGGCCCCCAGGCGGGAGTTGGACGTAGGAACTGCGGGTGGCGCGGTCGGCGGACGGGTCCCACAGGTCGGGCAGAACGCGGCCGTCGCCGCCGGGCTCGAGCGGGCCGAAGACCTCACGCCACAGGGCGCCGGTGTCGATCCATCCGTCGTAATAGGCGTCCGGGTCACGGCGACCGTGCTCGAAGCGCAAGGACGCCGACCGCAGGAAATCTTCGGCGCCGACGACCAAAGAGGACCGGCCGCGTATCCGCAGCGCGTCGGACACGCGCCGGGCGAGGTCGCCGGGGCGCGCGGCCGGAGCCCCGTCGAAAGCGATGCGCGGCCAGGGGCTGCCGTCGTCGGTCTTCAGGTCGAGCAGCCGGTCGGCGAGGAGATCGCCGAGCCGTTCCCAGGTGATCGCTTCGAGTCGCACACGGCCCATGATGCCGCGCCGCGACGGTGGACCGGCGGTGCGGCCTTGAGGTTGTGTGCGACACAAAGGACGGATGCGCGCCGGAGTGGGCGTGCGGCCGGGCCCATCGCGATCGCCGTGCGACCGAACGGGAATGAAGCGGTCATGGCGCCGATCTCAACTCCCCTTCCCCCTGACGGCCTTCTCGTGTACCAGCCGCTCCGACGGCGGCACTGCGCCCAGTGCCGGAGCGGGCCGTTGCCCTTGCTGGTACTGGAGGATGGTGCACCGCGGTGTCTGGACTGTGCGGACCTCGCTCATCTGGTGTTCCTGCCGCGGGGTGACACCGCGCTGACCCGGCGGTCACAGCAGGCGAGTGCGTTGTCGGCGGTGGTGGTGCGGTTCAACCGGCGCCGCGGCCGGTACGAGCGGCAGGGGGTGCTCGTCGAGGAGGTGGCGTTCGCGCGGGCCGAGCAGCAGTGCGTGGCGGACGCGGAGGCGCGGCGCAGGCGCCGGATGCGGGACGCGCGGCGGCGGGCGGCGGAGGACGTGCGGTTCATGGAGGCTTTCGCACGAGAGATCCGTCGGCTGTTCCCCGGGTGCCCGTCCGAGCGGGCGTGGGCGATCGCGGCACATGCGTCGGTGCGCGGAAGCGGGCGGGTCGGGCGCAGTGCCGCAGGCCGGGCGCTGTCGCCCGAGGCGGTGACAGGGGCGGTACGGGCGTCCGTACGGCACACGGAGACGCCATACGACCAGTTGCTGATGGAGGGGACGCCTCGGCCGGAGGCGAGACGGCTCATCACGGAGGGCCTGGAGACCGTATTGCGGGAGTGGAGGTTCCCAGAGGTGGCATGAGCCCTGGCCGCTCGCGCCGAGGCGGGAGACTCCGGGTCGGCCGCACCGGAGCCGAACGCACCCGCTGAAACAGCGGGGTGGATGCGATCCCGCAATCTCGGCCGCTCACGGGGCTTGTGGCGACACGCTGGGCTGGAAAGGATCACAGAGTTCGAAAGATCGATGCGGGGGGTTGACATGATCGATGGGCCGTACTTCGCGCTGACCATGCTGGGGGCGCTCGGGACCGGGCTGATGGCGGGGGTGTTCTGCGGGTTCTCGACGTTCGTGATGAAGGGGCTCGGTTCGTTACCGCCGGCCCAGGCGGTAGCTGCGATGAACGCGATCAACCGAGCGGCGACCACACCGGCGTTCATGATCGTGTTTCTGGGGTCGGCGTTGCTGTGCGCCGTGCTGGCCGTGGTGACGTTCGTGCTGTGGCCCGAGGAGGCCACGGTGGAGCTGCTCGTGGGGAGCGCCCTGTATCTGATAGGCGCCTTCGGAGTCACGGCCATGGCGAACGTACCCCGCAATGCCTCGCTGCTGAAGATGGACCCCGATTCCCAGGAGGCAGCCGTGTACTGGCGCACGTACCTGAGCGAGTGGACGAGGTGGAACCACGTCCGCATGGTCGCGTCGGCCGGCGCGACGCTGTCCTACGTCCTCGCCCTCACCTGAGAGCACCCGTCACGAAGGCCTCGTCACCGGGGAGCGGGCGGTGCTGTGGCGTCGTATTGTGGCACGCAAAGACCGCGTACGCGTACGCAGGGGGAAGGCCATGGCCGATCCCAAGGGGTTTCTGACCACACCACGTGAGGAATGGCCCCGTCGGCCCGTCGAGGAGCGGGTGCATGACTGGAGCGAGGTGTACGTTCCGGGTGCGCTGCTGCCGATCATCAGCCGCCAGGCAAACCGGTGCATGGACTGCGGGATCCCCTTCTGCCACGACGCCTGCCCGCTCGGGAACCTGATCCCCGACTGGAACGGTCTCGTCTCGCGCGAGGACTGGCGGGCGGCGAGCGACCGGCTGCACGCCACGAACAACTTCCCGGAGTTCACGGGGCGGTTGTGTCCTGCTCCGTGCGAGGCGGGGTGCGTGCTCGCCATCAACCAACCGGCGGTCACCATCAAGAACGTGGAGGTCGCGATCGCGGACCGGGCCTGGGAGGAGGGGTTCGCACCGCCGCGCGCGCCGGAGCGGCTGTCGGGACGGACCGTCGCCGTCATCGGGTCAGGGCCGGCTGGGCTCGCAGCCGCCCAGCAGCTCACCCGCGCCGGGCACACGGTGGCCGTGTACGAGCGTGCGGACCGGATCGGGGGGCTGCTGCGCTATGGGATACCGGCGTTCAAGATGGAGAAGCGGCATCTCGACCGGCGGCTGCAGCAGATGCGCGCCGAGGGGACGAGGTTCCACACGTCGACGACCATAGGGAGGGACGTCGGAGCCGAGGAGCTGCGGGCGCGGTACGACGCCGTGGTGATCGCGACGGGCGCCACGACCTGGCGTGAACTGGACGTTCCTGGACGTGAGTTGGCCGGGATTCAGCAGGCGATGGAGTATCTGCCGCTGGCCGACCGGGTGTGCGAGGGGGACCTGGACGTCTCCCCGTTGTCGGCGGCCGGCAAGCACGTCGTGATCGTGGGAGGCGGGGACACCGGCGCGGACTGTCTGGGGACCGCGGTGCGGGAGGGCGCCGCGTCCGTGACCCAGCTCGACATCTACCCTCAGCCGGAGGCGGAGCGGGACGAGCACTGCGAACCCTGGCCGACGTACCCGAAGGTTTACCGGCTCTCGGCCGCGCACGAGGAGGCGCGCGATCTGCGGACGGCACCCGCGGCAGACGCGGACGCGCGGCTCTTCGCGGCGTCCACACTCCGCTTCACGGGAGATACGGACGGGCATGTGCGGGCACTGCATCTGGTCGAGGTGGACGAGCGGCGCCGGCCACTGCCGGGCTCCGGGCGAACGCTGCCCGCCGATCTCGTGCTGCTCGCGCTCGGGTTCTCCGGGCCCGACCGCACGGACGGCCTGATCGACCAGCTCGGGCTCGCGCTCGACACGCGCGGAACGATCGCGCGGGACGAGAACTTCACGACGAACGTCCCCGGTGTGTTCGCCGCAGGGGACGCGGCGCGCGGACAGTCGCTGATCGTCTGGGCGATCGCGGAGGGCCGGGCCGTGGCGGCTGCGGTGGACCATCGGCTGACAGGTGGTGCATCGCGCCTGCCGGCACCGATTGGGCCGTACGACCGGCCGATGAAGGCGTAGCGCGGGGCCGCGGCCGGTCATCGGAGGACCGGGGTCGCCGCCGCATCGGCGCCCCGCGCACACCTCCTTCAAACGCCTCCCTCGGGCGCCCCCGCGCGCACATGCTCACCGAGACGCAGGTCGCCTCCCTGTGACGGGGTCCTGCGCGAAATCCTGCCCGGTCATGAGGAGCTCCGTATGTCTCTGGGTAAGTCGGTGATCAACTGCACGCCACGGCATGAGTGCGGATAACAATGTCGTTGAGCAGCAAGAGCGTTACGAGAGCAGGAAGTCGGCCTCCCCCGCCTTGGCCCCCTGGATGAACGCGGTCATCTCGTCGGAGGTGTAGATCAGCGCGGGCCCGTCCGGGTCGGTGGACTGGCGGACAGCTATCCGGCCGTCGGCGAGCTTCATCGCCTCCAGGCAGTTGCCGCCGTTGCCTCCGCTCCACGGCTTGTGCCAGCCCTCGCTGCCGAGTTCACGGGCGGGCATGCCGTTGTAGACGCGCTTGCGCGACGTGATGCGATCCATTCACAGCTCCTTGCGGAGATCCTCCAGGATCTCCTTCGTGCGTTGTGCCGTAGCGGCCTGAGCCGCCATGCGGTCCATGACCTCGAGGTGGGTCGCCACCTCGGTGCGCGCGTCCAGATAGACGGCGCCGGTCAGGTACTCGCTGTAGACCATGTCCGGAAGTTCTGACATGGCAAATCGAAACAGCACGAAAGGCCCGTAGGTGCCCGGATGCGGACCCGAGGAGAACTCGAGCACCTGCAGCGTCACGTGGGGCAGCTTCGTGACCTCCAGCAGTTTTTCGACCTGGGCGCGCATGACCTGCGGGCCGACGACCGGTCGGCGCAGCGCGGTCTCGTCCATCACCGCCCAGATGCGGGGCGCGTCCTCCCGTGTGAGCAGTTCCTGGCGCTGCATGCGCAGCGCCACATGGCGCTCGATGTCCTCGGGCCTGGTCTGCCCGACGGCACCCGACTTCAGGACACCCCGGGCATATTCGTCGGTCTGCATGATGCCGGGCACGAAGTGGGGCTCGTACTGGCGGATGAGCGCAGCGGCGCCTTCCAGACTGACGTACATCGAGAACCAGCCCGGCAGGATGTCGTGGAACCGCTGCCACCAACCCGGCTTGTTGGCCTCCTCGGCCAGTTGAACGAAGGCCTCGGCCTCGCTCTCCCCCACCCCGTACGACTTCAGCAGCAGTTGGAGGTACGGGATCTTCAGGGCGACCTCGGCCATCTCCATACGGCGTACGGTGGCGGGGGCGACACGCAGGACACGTGCAGCCTCCTCACGCTTGAGACCCGCACGTTCGCGCAGGTCCAGCAGGCGTCGACCGAGAACGACCTGGCCGACCGTCGGTGCCGACCGCGGCTCACTCATCCCGTGCCCCCTCCCATCCTCCGGTGCCCTGACCTTCCTCCGGCACCCTGACCGCCCAGGCGACGCCGTTCGAAACCTTTCCGCACCGTTCAGCGCCCGTGTTCGAATTCGACCGGCAGCCTCCCGACACGGCCCCGGACTCGAGGTTCGTGCGTCAGATCCCAACTGGTGGCGCCTGACGTGCTGTTGCGAGCAGTGTGCCACGCCGGTTCTCGAAGTCACACTGCACTCTGCAATTTTCAGAGTGACTCTTGCCAAGTGTTCACGCCGGGGCGATAGTGGCAAGCGTGATTCCGTCCGCGCCGTTAGGAACAGATGTCGCCGCAGACCGGTTCGACCCGGGTGGCGCCGCGGGGCTGTGCCCCGGCACCACCGAGCGTCGATTCCGCTTCGAGCTGGCCGCACACCCGCACTCCGTCGCACGGGCCCGGCAGCTGACCCGCGCCCGGCTGACCAGGTGGGCGGTGGGCGAGGACACGTGCGACACGGCAGCCCTGGTCGTGTCCGAACTGGTCACCAACGCGATCGTGCACACCGCCGGTGAGTTCGTCGTCTGCGAGCTGCACGACGAGGACGACCTGGTGCGCATCGCCGTACGTGACGAGGGATGCTCTCCAGGGGAGCCGCACCCGGCTCCGCAGCGGCCCGAGGAGGAGCACGGGAGGGGATTGCTTCTCGTCGCGGCCATGTCCCGGGCCTGGGGGGCCCAGGAGGCCGGGCCCGGGCTGCTCGTCTGGGCCGAGCTGGCACGGACGGCCGAACAGCGGGCAACCGGCGAGTACTCCCTCCCGGCGCAGCCCTCCCGGGACCTGTCGTGTTCCGGCGACAGGTCCCGGGCCACCGAGAACACCACGCCACGCTCCGACCTCGGCTGGAGCGCGAAGAAGCCGCCGGCGGGCGATGAGGCACGCTGCGATCTCGGCTGGAGCGCGAGGAAGCCCCCGGCGGACGACCGGGGCGCCGGGGCGGAGGCGTCCTGGGAGACGGGGACCGAATGGGTGTGAGGAATGTGCGGGCCGCGACCCTGCCCCTGGACTCGCTGGTCCGCCTCGATCGGGCCCGTCGGGCCCCCGGACCGGGGTCCAGGCGGCTCTCCCTGCCCGAGGGCATGACGGTTCCGCTCGGCTGCGACGCGGTGATCGTGCCCGCCGACTACGGGCCGATGCTGCTGCCCCGGCTCCCGCGGGTCGGGTGTGTGTACGCCGACCGGGCCGAGTGGTGGTGGATCGTGCCGTCCGACTCGGACGTCGCGCTCGACTGGCCCGAGCCCGCGCGGTACGCAAAGGGCGCCCTCGTCACGGACTCACCGACCGTTCCCGGGCTCATCCACCGACCGCACGACACCGTGCCGTACACCCCGCCGATCCCGCTCTATCTCGCCCTGTGCCGCCTCACGGGCACACCGCCGACGTGGTCGCGTCCGCTCAGCGCCTGACCGGGACAGCATGAGCAGTACACGGGCCGAACAGGAGCGGGCCCGAGGGCGTAGCCGGCCCCCGGGCCCAGTGATGCCGCCTCTGTGCACACGCCGGCACGGTTGAGGACCCAGGTCAGTCGTTATGTCGCCGCGTCCTGCCTTTGGACCATCGCGCATCGAGCTGCGCGAGCTGGACTTGAACCAGCATCTCGACGTACCAGAGCCTGGGCCCGGTCGATCCGGCGATCGGCGGCGAATGCTGAGTCTGGAGCGAGAGTCTGAGATTGATCGCGGTCTGCCTCTGCCGAATTGGGCTACCACGGCCGGAAGTTGAGCCGTGGGGAGGATTCGAACCTCCGCTGGAACCGCGCCGTCACGACAAGCTTCAGCTTCAGCTTGCGCTCCTCGCGCACCCCGGCCGTCGTTCGCGGCCGGGGAGTTCTTGAGGCTACCCGAACAGGTAGCCGAACACAGCTTCTCCGACCCGCTGGTCGACGACGTCCACGCCGTTCGCCTCCTCACGGGCGAACTTGACGGCCTGCTGTAGCTTCTCGACGC
Organism: Streptomyces sp. NPDC001020; assembly: GCF_053599115.1. NCBI lineage: Bacteria > Bacillati > Actinomycetota > Actinomycetes > Kitasatosporales > Streptomycetaceae > Streptomyces > Streptomyces sp. NPDC001020. The sequence continues at coordinate 130,964 of NZ_JBSFLQ010000013.1, forward strand.
GGTCGAGAAGCTCGTTCACGCGCCGCGCGGGCAGGGCGCCTGAGAACTTCACCGTCGTCCAGTACCCGACGGGCACGTCCTCGTAGTACACCTCGACCTGAGCCGGGTGCTTGTCAGTCGCCTCGGCCTTCACATGGTTGCGGGGCACCTTCTTCGTGCGCAGCGTCCGAACCGGCTCGGTCTTCCACGCGTCGGTAGACGGGTCCTGCACCCAGGACTCGGAAGCGTCGAGGACTGGCAGCTTGCGGATGAAGGCGTTGAGATCGACGAGCTGCTTCTCCAGGAAGAGCAGATACGCCACGGGGACGTCGGCGATGAGCACGCGCCCGTCCGCCTTCACGTCCGCCTTGGCGGTGCAGTTGGCCCAGTCCTTCGTGGCGGTCACGTCGAACAGCTTGGTGAGCGTCGCCGCGGTCTGCCGCAGCACGTCCTCGGCCTGTACCTGGACCCGCGTGGACTCGGGCGGCAGCTGCTCGCCCTCCTCGTCCTTCGGCTGGTACGAACGCGAGATCCCGGCGAGCAACGCGGGCTTCTGCAAGCCGTGGTGAACGGCCGTCAGGTCCTGATGGGACTTGGACTTGATGCCCTTCTCGACTGCGATGATCTGATTGAGTTTCGCCACGCCGCAGACCGTAGCAGCGGGGATGCCAGGATTTCGAAGGATTATCGGCCTAGAGGCTGTCCCGTCGTGGAGGAGAGGACGTCCGCGAAGAGCATCTCCGCCGACACGAGAGCCCGCTCGAGCACGTCGGGGCTGGCCGTCAGCCCCGCCACGATCCCGTCGACACCCCGCAGTCCCGCTCGCTCCAGCAGCCGCTTCTCATTGGTCACCCACTCTCCGCGCGCGGCCAGCACCGCGTGGGCGGTGTGCACGGCGGCGGTGGCAAGGGCGCCGGCGACCTCGGTGAGGCGGCGCTTCGGGGCATGGTTGGCCTTCGCGTACCCGAGCGTGGCGCCGACCGTGCCGTACCAGCGTTCAGCGGCGGAGGCGCGCAGTTTGTCGGGATACGCCTGCGGGCGCGGGAGTGCGCCCCGCAGCACGCGGTTGACGGCGAGTTCCGCCACCACCAGGTACGTGGGAATACCGGCCAGATGGAAGAGCAGCGGCTCCACCTGGAAACGGCCTTCCTCCACCTCCGCCAACTGATGCTCGACGACGTCGAGATCACGGTAGTGGACGTCCACGCGGCGGCCCTCGACGGTCAACCAGGCGCCGCCGTTGAAGACTCCGCCGCCCCAGCCGCCGATCTCGGAGACCTCGCCGGGCCAGCCGACGGCCCGCAGGTCGGCGGGGTCGAAGTCCGGGCCCCGGTAGTAGACGGCCAGGTCCCAGTCGCTGTCCGGGCCATGCGTGCCCTCGGCCCGGGAGCCGCCGAGAGCTACGGCGCGGACGCCGGGAAGGGCGGCGAGGCGGTCCGCGATGTCGGCCAGGAACCTCTCGTCGTCGGTGCTCACCTGTCCGTGTCCCCGAAGGTCAAGTCGCCCACCGTGTGGGCCTGGACGGCCGTGGAGTGCTGCACACCGCGGCTGGCGACCTTCGTGACGGCCGCTTCGGTCCCGGCGCGGTAACCGGACACCATCCACGTCACGGGGGCGGTCGCTCCCGCCACCGCCGGCTCCGTCAGCTCATCCACCGGACCCCCCTTCGTCGTGACTATGAATGCCTACCGTACGTCGCCCAGGTCCCGGGCGAGTCGTCCCGTGCAAGGCGAGTCGAATTCAGGTGCGGGCGCCGTCCCGAACATGCAGGATCGACGGGCTGCCCTTCGGCCAGCGCACGCTCGGCCGAGATCGAATGTCGTTCCCGGAGGCACACGATGCTCAAGCGCGTCACGGTTCCTAGTCTCTTCCCGCCGCCCCGCTATGCGCATGCCTCCGTCGTGGAGGCGGGGACCCAGCTCGCTTTCCTCGCCGGGTCCGTTCCCCTCGACGCCGACGGAAAGCTCGTCGGCGCGGGCGATCCGGTGCGGCAGGCCCGGCAGGTGCTCGACAACCTCGGCGAGCAGTTGCGTGCGATCGGCAGCGACATGGCGCATGTCGTGTCGACGGACGTGTACGTGGTGAGCGACGAGCCCACGATGCTCTCGGCGGTCTGGGACGCCGTCGAAGCCTCGGGGCTCAGCACCGGGCCGCACTCCTCGACGCTCATCGGCGTGGCCTGCCTCGGCTACACCGGGCAACTCGTGGAGATCACCGCGACGGCGGTCATTCCCGCGGACACCGACCTCGAATAGGCGCGGCACCGGACTGCGGGGTGCCGGGTGGACGCCCCGCAGTCGGCGCGGAAAAGCCGTCGGATCGGCCCGGCTCAGGGGGCTAAGGTCGGAGCATGGCTATCGAAGGTGCGGACGGCAGGGCGGACGGGTCCGAGCAGACCCGTGCGGCCGCGCCGGGCCGGGAATCCGGGGCGCTCCGGGACCATGAGGCGGACGGGGGGCGATCCGACCCACAGGGCTCCACCGAGTCGGCGGTGGTCGACGCGCGGACCGCCGCCGCTGTGGCGGCCGCCGAGGCGGCCGGACCGTCGAACGGCGAGAGCGTGCGCATCGACAGCTGGATCTGGTCCGTGCGGCTCGTGAAGACCCGCTCGGCCGGCGCCACCGCCTGCCGGGGCGGGCATGTGCGGCTGAACGGCGAGCGCGTGAAGCCCGCGCACTCCGTGCGCGTGGGCGACGAGGTGCGTCTGCGGCATGAGGGCCGGGAGCGGATCGTCGTCGTCAAGCGTCTGATCCGCAAGCGGGTGGGTGCCCCGGTGGCCGTCCAGTGCTACATCGACAACAGTCCGCCCCCGCCGCCCCGCGAGGCGATCGCACCGGCGGGCATCCGCGACCGTGGCACGGGCCGCCCGACCAAACGCGACCGCCGCGATATGGAACGTCTTCGCGGCCTGGGCGCGCCCCCGGGCGCCGGCTCCACCGCCGAGGGCGGGTCTACGGGACGAGGCCGCTCCGGCGACCAGCGCCGACGCCATGACCGGAGCGACGACGGCGGGTTCTGAGCGCGGGGCCCCGGGGCCCGGCCTGCACCCCGCCCGGGAGGCCCCCCCAGAAGCCTTCGGGGCGGCGGGTGCGGGCGGAGGCGGTCAGGCCCGGCCGCGTACCAGGCGCACCAGCTCCGCCACCCGGTTCCGGCGGGCCACGGCGATCAGGATCAACGGAACCATAAGGATCAGCGGCGTCGCGGCGTTCTCACCGTCGAAGGCGGTGAGCTGCACGATGAACGCGCCCACCATCAGCGCAGAAAGCGCCACCGCCGCGACCGACGACAGCACCGGGATCAACAGAGCGATCGCACCCGCCAGTTCGAGCAAACCGATGGTGTACATCCCCCCGCTCCCCCAGCCCATCCTGTCGAAGGACTCGACGGCCGACGGGTGCGCGATCAGCTTGGGCAGCGCGCTCGCGCCCCCGAAGAAGAGCGCGAGCACGATCTGCACAGCACGCAGGGAGATCTCGGCACGCCGACTCCGGTGATGGCCTCGGCTCTCCGACGAGGCGGCGGGAACGGCAGGGGTGACGGGAGCGGTGCTCTCGGACATGGGACTCTCCTGTGAGAAGTGGTTCCACGGTGCTGTGCTGTCGCAGTGGTAGACCCGCCCGCGCCCCGCAACTCATCGCCGTCCGGCCGGATTTGGCACCGGACCGCCTCCCCCGATCACTTCGGCTGCTTCACCGGCACCGCCCTCACCCAGACCCCGTCCTCCGTCAGGTACCGGTCCACCTCCAGTTCGGCCTCTGTGAGCGCCTCCTCGAACTGCTCCCTGCTCAGCGGCCGGGACAGGAACGTCTGGGTCCAGGAGGCATCGGGGAACTCGTACTCCGCACGCACCGAGTTGACGCCGTCCCCCACCGGCTCCGCGGACACGATCCGTACCGTGAAGCCGCTCGGGTCGACCCGTTCGCGTGGCAAGTTCGTGTGATAGTCCTCCCCCTCGCGTTGGATCAGCACGCAGCCGCCGTCCGCCACATGCCGCGCGCACGCACGCAGCAAGCCTCGCCGCACCTCGATGTCTCCCGCGTGCACGAGGAACGACGCGAGCATCACCACATCGAACGTCTCACCCAGATCGATGTCCTCGATCGGGCCGCATATCGTGCGCGCCCCACGCACCCGCTCCAGCATCTCCGGCGACTCGTCCACGGCCGTGACCGTGAAGCCGCGCTCCAGCAGCGGGTGGGTCATCCGCCCGACTCCGCTGCCCAGTTCAAGGATGTGCGCGCCCGCAGGCACCGCCGCGGCGATGATGTCCGGCTCGTCCCCGACCGGCAGCCGCTCGTACAACTCGACCGCACAGCCGTCGGGCGTGATCGCGCCGGGACCCGTTCCCTCGTATCCCTCTCGCATGTTCGATCTCATGCCCGCACAACGGACAGGCCACGGCGCCCCGTTCCCACGCCGCCATCACTCGATAGGGTGAAACGTTCGAGGCTGGAACTCCCGCTCGACCGCGAGGCGGGCGCCGATCACAGCACGCACCTCTCGCGGCGCCGTAACCATGCGGGCCTGCCCGTAGGTGGTCCAGACCACCCTTGGGTTCCTCCAGCCGACTGGCGAGCCCCACGCCCACCACGGCGTCTTACGCGCGGATCCGGTTGCACTGCGTGTGGCCCTGCTGAATCCGGTCCTCGTCCGTGGTGAACCTGCGCCACGGAGGGTACCCCTCCAGTAGGAGCAATGAGGACGATGCGTACGGGCAGTGAACCGACGACAGCACGCAGTGCCCTGCGGTTGCGCCTCGGGCTGAGCGTGTGGGGTCTGGCCTGGGCGAGCTTCGGAACGGTGGCGTTCGCACTCATCGGGCAACCCGGCTGGGCGGCCGCGTGCGGCGTCCTGTGGCTGATCGTCACCGCGGACATGGTCATGATCGTGCGACACATCCGCCAGGGACCTCACTGGCAGCCGGGCCGCGACGTCCCGCCGTACCCGCCCCCGGAGCACCGCCGCCAGCGGTAAAGGTCGCTCCCGATAACGATCGGCGGCCTCTGGACACGCGCCACCGCGTGGGCGCACGCCTACGCTTCGAAGCGCGCCGCCTTCAGGTACTCGGGGTTCGGATCCAGCGCGGCCGCCAGTCGGAAATGGCGTTTGGCCTGCTCCGGGCGCCCTTGGCGCTCGTAGGTGCGGGCCAACGCGAAGTGTGCGAACGCGTTGTCAGGTTCGCGTTCCAGCACGATACTGAACTCCAGCTCAGCGGGCCGTAGTTGTGCTGCGGCGAAGAAGGCACGCGCACGCAGCAACCGCGCGGCCGTGTTCTCGGGGTGCGCGGCTATCACACCGTCGAGCAACTTCACCGCGCCCCGTGGATCCCGCGCGGCGAGCAGTTGCTCCGCAGCGCGGAAGTCGATGACATGCGTCTCCGGAGTAGGTCCGGTCGGATCGCTGGTCTCGGGCACAGCAGAGTCCTTCCCTCACTGCCCGGGTTCAACGCCCTCGGCGGCAGTCGCTATTCCTGTGAGTGCCGCGCCCTGCGCCCGAGGTCTTCCCATACGTCCCTCACGCGCTGACGCAGCTTCTCCAGGGGGACCTCATTGTCGATGACGATGTCCGCGATCTCCAGGCGCTTGTCACGCGTCGCCTGGGCGCTCATGCGCGCGCGTGCCTCCTCCTCGGTCATGCCGCGCAGGCGGACGAGGCGGTCGAGCTGCGTGTCGGGGCCGACGTCGACGACGACCACGACGTCATAGAGCGGGGCGAGTCCGTTCTCGGCGAGGAGGGGGACGTCGTGGACGACCACGGCGTCCTCGCCCGCGGCGGTTTCGAGCGCACGGGAGCGGGCGCCCACCAGGGGGTGCACGATCGAGTTGAGGACGGCGAGCTTCTCCGGGTCGGCGAAGACGATGGAGCCCAGCTTGGGGCGGTCCAGGCTGCCGTCCGGCGCGAGGACGTCCTGCCCGAAGGCCTCGACGACCGCCGCGAGCCCCGGAGTTCCGGGCGCGACGACCTCACGCGCGATGCGGTCCGCGTCGATCAGCACCGCCCCGCACTCCACGAGCAGTCGCGAGACCTCACTCTTGCCGGCACCGATCCCGCCGGTCAGGCCCACGGACAGCATGACCGCGCCTCCACGTCACGAACCCCCGCCGAGCGGGGACAACTTGCCGATTCCGATACCGCTGATCAGGCCCACCGGCTCGCTCCCGCGTCAGCGGAATGTGGTGGCACGCGGTCACGGGCAGCCTATCGGATCAGCTGTCTCCTTCCCGTTCGGCCAGGAAGCGCTCGAACTCCTGTCCGATCTCGTCCGCGGACGGAATCTCGACGGGCTCGGCGAGCATGTTGCCGCGCGTCTCGGCACCCGCGGCAGCGTCGTACTGTTGCTCGAGTCCCTGCACGAGCGCGACCAGTTCCTCGTCGCCTTCCTGGATCTGCCGGTCGATCTCCGTCTGTGTACGGTACGCGTCTGTGCGCAGGGAGTGCGCGATGTCCGGCAGGACGAGTCCCGTCGCGGCGGTGATGGCCTCCAGGACGGTCAGCGCGGCATCCGGGTACGGGGAACGGGCGATGTAGTGCGGGACATGCGCGGCGACACCGAGGACGTCATGCCCGGACTCCAGGAGCCGGTACTCGACCAGCGACTCGGCGCTGCCGGGAACCTGTGCCTCTTCGAAGGGGCTGCGGTGGCCCGGCACGAGGTCGGTGCGGTTGCCGTGCGGGGTGAGGCCCACGGGCCGGGTGTGCGGCACACCCATGGGGATGCCGTGGAAGTTCACCGACAGTCGGACTCCGAGCCGCTCCACGATCTGCCTGACGGCCACGGCGAAGCGCTCCCACTCCACGTCCGGCTCGGGTCCGGACAGCAGCAGGAAGGGCGCCCCGGTAACGTCCTGGACAAGACGTACCTCGAGGCTGGGCACCTCGTAGTCGGTCCAGCGGTCGCGTTTGAAGGTGAGCAACGGGCGGCGGGCCCGGTAGTCCACGAGCTGGTCGTGGTCGAAACGCGCCACGACCTGGTGGGGCAGCGAGTCGAGGAGCCGGTCGACGATCTGGTCGCCGGTCTCGCCCGCGTCGATGTACCCGTCGAAGTGGTAGAGCATGACCAGTCCGGCCGACTCCTGGGCGAGCGCCATGTCGACGACTGCCAAGCCCTTCGGCTCCCATACGTACAAACCCTGCGGATCAAGCACTGTAGACCGCGCCTCCTCGTGTTCGTACTGCACAACATGGGCTGGGGCGCGGTCATTCCCGCCCCGTGCCGCGACACCACGCCGCTCAGCCGTGCCGCTCAACCGTCGTGAGCCTTGGGCCTTCGGAAGCATGCCCAGCCACGGTTACGGCACGTCAGTTGTGCGCGCACCTCCCACGTTTGCCTCTCCGTACACCACAGCGTCCGTCGCGGCGCGGCGGAGCAACCGGCGGGCAAGGAAAACGCGACTGTGGGCCCGCCCCCTTGAGGGGGCGGGCCCACAGTTATCGGCTAAGCCTCAGCGGCTGGAGCTCAGCTCTGGCCTCCGGCCAGCTTCTCGCGCAGGGCCGCCAGGGCCTCGTCCGAGGCGAGCGCACCGGAGGTGTCGCCGCCCTCGGAGGAGTACGAACCGCCACCGGCCGCGGCCGGAGCGGCAGCCTCGCCACCCTCGGCGGCCGCGGCGGCGTCCGCCTCGCGGGACTTGACGACCTGCTGCTGGTGCTGCTCGAAGCGGGTCTGCGCCTCGGCGTACTGGCGCTCCCACTCCTCGCGCTGCTTCTCGTAGCCCTCGAGCCAGTCGTTGGTCTCGGGGTCGAAGCCCTCGGGGTAGATGTAGTTGCCCTGGTCGTCGTAGGACGCGGCCATGCCGTACAGGGTCGGGTCGAACTCGACCGCCATCGGGTCGGCACCGAAGGACTCGTTGGCCTGCTTGAGGGACAGCGAGATCCGGCGACGCTCGAGGTCGATGTCGATGACCTTGACGAAGATCTCGTCGTTGACCTGGACGACCTGCTCCGGGATCTCCACGTGGCGCTCGGCCAGCTCGGAGATGTGGACCAGACCCTCGATGCCCTCGTCCACGCGGACGAACGCACCGAACGGAACCAGCTTCGTGACCTTGCCGGGCACGACCTGGCCGATCTGGTGGGTGCGGGCGAACTGCTGCCACGGGTCTTCCTGGGTCGCCTTCAGCGACAGGGAGACACGCTCACGGTCCATGTCGACGTCGAGGACCTCGACGGTGACCTCCTGGCCGACCTCGACAACCTCGGACGGGTGGTCGATGTGCTTCCAGGACAGCTCGGAGACGTGGACCAGACCGTCGACGCCACCCAGGTCCACGAAGGCACCGAAGTTGACGATCGAGGAGACCACACCGGAGCGGACCTGACCCTTCTGCAGGGTCGTGAGGAACGTCTGGCGGACCTCGGACTGGGTCTGCTCCAGCCAGGCACGGCGGGACAGGACCACGTTGTTGCGGTTCTTGTCCAGCTCGATGATCTTGGCCTCGAGCTCCTTGCCGACGTACGGCTGGAGGTCGCGGACACGGCGCATCTCGACCAGGGAGGCCGGGAGGAAGCCACGGAGGCCGATGTCGAGGATGAGGCCACCCTTGACGACCTCGATGACGGTACCGGTGACGATGCCGTCCTCTTCCTTGATCTTCTCGATCGTGCCCCAGGCACGCTCGTACTGGGCGCGCTTCTTCGAGAGGATCAGGCGGCCTTCCTTGTCCTCCTTCTGGAGGACCAGGGCCTCGATCTCGTCACCGACGGCGACGACCTCGTTCGGGTCGACGTCGTGCTTGATCGAGAGCTCGCGGCTCGGGATGACACCTTCGGTCTTGTAACCGATGTCGAGCAGGACCTCGTCCCGGTCGACCTTCACGATGACGCCGTCGACGATGTCGCCGTCGTTGAAGTACTTGATCGTCTCGTCGATCGCGGCGAGGAAGGCTTCCTCGTTACCGATGTCGTTGACCGCTACCTGCGGGGTGGTGGCGGTGGTCTCGGTGCTGCTCGTCATGTGGGAAAGGGCTCCGGTACGGACATTGAAGTCGTAGGCACTGCTTACGCCGGGAGCCCGTTTCGCTCTGCAGAAGCCGGACAGCCAAGGAAGCGCCACACAAAACCGTGTGGTGCCTCGACAACCGAGGGGACATACATACAGATGCGAGCGCAGCCTGCTACGTCTGAGGTGCGCAGGCTCGCAGCGCAACTTGTAGCATACGGGGGCAGCCGGACAGGGTCAATGCGCGAAGCGCGCACCCGGGGCATATCGCCGCATATCCGGCACTGAGCCCGTGTGGCGCCTGCCGCCGATCGGATGACACGACAGGCCACACAGTCCTGGAAACAGCCGCTTCCGAGACACCGCCGAGACGGTTGGACGGAAGAGTACGACGAGGGAGCCGATCATCCAAGAGCCCGAACCGTTCGAGCCTGAAGCCACCCGACGCGACGCGGGCGGCGCGGAGAGTTCCCGTGCCAACCGGGGGTGGTGGGACCGGAACGCGGACGAGTACCAGACCGAGCACGGCGCGTTCCTCGGCGACGACCGCTTCGTATGGGGTCCCGAGGGGCTCGACGAGGTGGAGGCGAAGCTGCTCGGCCCGACGGAGGACCTCAAGGGCCGGGACGTCCTGGAGATCGGCGCCGGCGCGGCGCAGTGCTCGCGCTGGCTGGCCGCCCAGGGCGCGTGGCCGGTGGCCCTGGACCTCTCCCACCGCCAGCTCCAGCATGCCCTCCGCATCGGCGGGGCCTTCCCCCTCGTCCAGGCCGACGCGGGTGCCCTGCCCTTCCGGGACGCCTCGTTCGACCTGGCGTGCTCCGCGTACGGAGCGCTGCCGTTCGTCGCCGATCCGGTCCTGGTCCTGCGCGAGGTGCACCGGGTACTGCGTCCCGGCGGCCGCTTCGTCTTCTCGGTGACACACCCCGTCCGCTGGGCGTTCCCGGACGAACCGGGGCCCGAGGGCCTTTCGGTGGCGGCCTCGTACTTCGACCGCACGCCGTACGTCGAGCAGGACGAGCGGGGCCGGGCGGTGTACGTCGAGCACCACCGGACACTCGGCGATCGCGTCCGGGACATCGTGGTGTCCGGCTTCCGGCTCGTCGATCTGGTCGAGCCGGAGTGGCCCGCCTGGAACACCTCGGAGTGGGGTGGGTGGTCGCCGCTGCGCGGCGGCCTGATCCCGGGGACGGCGGTCTTCGTGTGCGAGCGGGACTGAGGCGACCGGATGCCGAGCCGCCGGGACGCGGCCGTGGGCGCCGCCCGGACGGCTGACTGGAACACTGGTGCGGTGATCCGCCACGACGCCCTCGACCGCCTTCCCGTCCGTTCCGCCGTCCCCGCTCTTCAGGGCGCGCTGGACGAGCACGGTGTCGCGGTGCTGTGCGCGCCGCCCGGCACCGGCAAGACGACGCTGGTGCCACTGGTCCTCGCGGGGCTCGTCGGCGGCGGCCCCGCACGCCGGGTACTCGTCGCCGAGCCGCGGCGTATCGCGGCACGGGCCGCGGCACGGCGGATGGCGTGGCTGCTCGGGCAGAGGCCCGGCGAGAGCGTCGGGTACACGGTGCGGGGAGAGCGCGTGGTGGGGCGCCACGCGCGCGTGGAGGTCGTCACGACCGGTGTGCTGCTCCAGCGACTGCAGCGGGACCAGGAGTTGGCGGGCGTCGACGTGGTCGTGCTCGACGAGTGCCACGAGCGGCATCTGGACGCCGACACGGTCGCTGCGTTCCTGCTGGATGTCAGGGACGCCCTACGGCCCGGGCTGCGGCTGGTGGCCGCCTCCGCGACGACGGACGCGGAGGGCTGGGCCCGGCTGCTGGGTGGGGCGCCGGTCGTCGAGGCGCAGGGCGTGTCGTATCCCGTCGAGGTGGTGTGGGCGCCTCCGGCGCGTCCCGTACGGCCGCCGCACGGGATGCGCGTGGACCCGGCGCTGCTGACGCACGTGGCGTCGGTGGTGCGACGGGCGCTCGTGGAGTGCGCGGGGGACGTGCTGTGTTTCCTGCCCGGCGTGGGGGAGATCGCGCGGGTGGCGGGACAGCTCGGGGATCTCGGCGACACCGAGGTGCTCCGGGTGCACGGGCGGGCGCCCGCGGCCGTGCAGGACGCGGTGCTGTCGGCCGGTACCGGGAGGCGGGTGGTGCTGGCGACGGCCGTGGCGGAGTCGTCGCTGACCGTGCCGGGGGTGCGGGTGGTCGTCGACTCAGGGCTGGCGCGGGAGCCGCGGGTGGACCACGCGCGCGGGCTGAGCGCGCTGACGACGGTTCGGGCCTCGCAGGCGGCAGGGCGGCAGCGCGCGGGCCGGGCGGGGCGCGAGGCGCCGGGCCGGGTCTACCGCTGTTGGTCGGAGGCGGAGGACTCGCGGTTGCCCCGTTTCCCGCCGCCGGAGATCAGGCTCGCCGATCTGACGGCCTTCGCGTTGCAGGCGGCGTGCTGGGGAGACCCGGACGCGTCCGGACTCGCGCTCCTCGACGCGCCGCCGGGCGGGGCGATGACGGCGGCACGGTCGGTGCTGGCGGCGATCGGCGCGGTGGACCCCGCTGGACGGGCCACGCCGCGGGGTGTGGAGATGTCGCGGCTGGGTCTGCATCCGCGGCTGGCACGGGCGCTGCTGGACGCCGCCCCTGAGATCGGCACGGGCCTGGCCGCCGAGGTGGTCGCCCTGCTGAGCGAGGAGCTGCCGCGCGAGTACGGCGACGACCTGACGGCGGCGTGGCGGGCGGCCCGGCGTGGAGGAGACGCCTACGCAGGGCGCTGGCGGGATGAGGTGCGTCGGCTGCGTGCGTCGGTGGGCGGTACTTCCCAGGAGCCTTCGCAGGATGCTTCCCGTGGGGGTGTGGCCGGGGCCCGGGACGATCAGGCGGTCGGCCTGGTTGCCGCCCTCGCCTTCCCCGAGCGGCTCGCACGGGCCGACGGCGGTTCGTATCTCATGGTGAACGGCACCCGTGCCGAACTGGGGAACGGATCGGAGCTGCGCGGCGCCCCGTGGCTCGCCGTCGCTGTCGCCGACCGGCCCGTCGGCGCGGGGCACGCGCGTGTGGGGCTCGCCGCGGCGGTCCACGAGGACGTGGCGCGGCGGGCTGCCGGGGCGCTGCACGCCGGGGGCGACGAGGTCCAGTGGGCCGACGGGGACGTGGTGGCCCGGAGCGTCGAACGACTCGGCGCCGTCGAGCTGACGGTGCGGCCCTTGCGGGACCCGGCCCCCGCGCTCGTACGGGGAGCCCTGCTGGAAGGGCTGCGGGACGAGGGGTTCGGTCTGTTGCGGTGGTCCCCGGAGGCCCGCGTCCTGCGGCAGCGGCTCGTCTTTCTGCGGCTGCACCTGGGTGAACCCTGGCCGGACGTCCGCGACGACGCGCTCCACGCGCGCGTGGACGAGTGGCTTGAGCCCGAGCTGAGCCGTGCCCGGCGGCGCGCCGACCTCGCGCGGATCGACGCGGGTCAGGCCCTCGCCCGGCTGCTGCCCTGGTCCACCGGAGAGGCCGCGCGCCTCGACGAGCTGGCCCCCGAGCGGATCACCGTACCGAGCGGGTCCAGGGTGCGGATCGACTATGTGGATCCCGAGCGACCCGTCCTCGCCGTCAAGCTGCAGGAGATGTTCGGACTTCAGGAGTCGCCTTCGATCGCGGGTGTGCCCGTCCTCGTGCATCTGCTCTCCCCGGCGGGGCGGCCCGCTGCCGTCACCGCCGATCTCGCCTCCTTCTGGGGGGAGGGCTACAAGGCGGTACGGGCCGAGTTGCGGGGCCGCTACCCCAAGCACCCCTGGCCCGAGGACCCGGCCGGCGCGGAACCGACCCGGCACACCAAGGCGCGACTCGGGCGTTGACCGGCTCGCGTTTCACAGCCGCGGCGGGATCGGTCGCGGCGGCGATCGAGGTCGCGCTCCCGGCTTTCAGGTGGAATTGACACGGTGTCAGGTTCGCTGTCGTTGTTGCGGCGGACGCGCGAGACGAGAACCCGCAGCACGCAAGGCGGCGCCCCTGCACGAGAGGAGGGGCGCCGCAGCGGTACGCGGAACTACGAGGTTGCCTCGGCGACCTTCAGTTCGACCGTCACGGTCTTGCCGCCCGCGATGTCGATGCGGAGCAAGAACGTGCCGGTCGTGTCGTCGGCGTACAGCTTCGGAAGCTTGAGCAGGCCCTTCGCGTCGGTCTTCAGGCCCGTGAGGGTGCGTACCGCCTTGCCGCCCGCGTCCTTGAAGAAGGGACCCTTGTCGTTCTGGGTCGGGTCGGCGGAGGACTTGACGAGGGTCGCGGTGGCCGCGACACCGTCCGCGGCGGCGCCCTTGTACGTGGCCTTCACGGCGACCTCGTCGGCGAACTCTCCGCCCGGAGTGCAGGTCAGTTCGGTGTCGCCGGTGGGGGCGAGGGCGTCAGCCTGCCGTTCGGTGACGGTGGCCGTGTAGTCGAGGCCGGTGACCGTGCGGCCCACGACGAGGGCGCGGACCGTGAAGGTACCGGTCTTCTCGCCGGCCACGAGCGCGGGCGCGGTGGCCTTGCCCAAGCTGTCGGTGGCGACGACCGCGAAGGTCTCACCGCCGGTGAACGTGGCGTCCGTGTCGCCGGTGATCACGAACCGGACGCGGACCTTCGGTACGGCCTTGCCCGCCTTGGTCACGGCCTTGACCACGACCTTCTCCTCGAACGTGTCGCCGGCCATGGCCGACAGCCCGCCGGTGCCGCCGTCCGCCAGGTGGTCCACGGTGTCGGTCGGAGTGGGGGCGGGAGTCGGAGTAGGCGTGGAAGGTGGCGTCGGCGTGGAAGGTGGCGTCGGCGTGGGGTCGGCCGGCTTGGACGGAGCCGGGCTGGGGCTGGTGGAGCCGCCGCCGCTGGGCTTGTTGGTGCTGGGCTTGTGGGTGCTGGGCTTGTGGGTGCTGGGCTTCGAGGTCTTCGCCGGCTTGCGGGCGGGGCTCGTGCCGGAGTGGTCGTCACTGCGGTGCGAGGGCAGCGTGCCTGTGCCGTCCGGGATGGAGTGGGTGCCCTTGCGGTAGTACTCGTACCAGGACAGGACGGTGTTCAGGTAGTCCCGCGAGTTGTTGTAGCTCAGGATCGCCGCGTCCATGCCCGCCTGGACCGTCATGTCGCGGTCCGCACGGCAGAGGTAGTGGCCGGCGGCGAGGGCGGCGTCGTAGATGTTGTTGGGGTCCTTGACGCCGTCGCCGTTTCCGTCACGGCCCGCCCAGTCCCAGGTGGTGGAGAGGAACTGCATGGGGCCGATGGCTCGGGCGTAGGTGCCGTCGGGGTTCAGGATCCGCGCGAAACCGCTGCTGCCGTCGAGTTCGGGGCCGAGGATCGGCGAGAGTGTCCTGCCGTTGGCGTCGACCCGGCCGCCACGGGCGTGGCCGGACTCCACCTTGCCGATCGCGGCGAGCAGTTGCCAGGGCAGGTTGCAGCCCGGCTTGGACGTCCGGAGTTCGGCCTCCGCCTTCTTGTAGGCGTCGAGGACTGTGGCCGGTATGCCGGCCTCGGAGCCGCCGGTGGAGCCGGAGCCGCCGGTGGGACCGGTGCTCGGCCCGGGCGACTCGGTGGGGCTGTTGAGCGGCGGCAGGTCGGTGTAGTAGCGGCTGTTGCCGGTGGCCGTGCCGCCGTCGTCGCCCGCGTCGGGGGGCATCTGCGCGCCGCTGGTCAGTCTGCCCTGGTCGTCGGTGGTCACTCCCGAAGCCTGGGACGCGGTCAGAGCCGCGACCGCGACCGCGGCCACGGCTGTGGTCGCCGCTCCCCTGCGCAGTCTCCTGCCGAAATGCGCCGCCATTGAGTGAACCCCTCCCGTCGACGACCATGCCTGTGCTGTTGTGATGGTGCATGGTGCGGCCACGCCCCGACGACGTGGCAACCAACTGACCCTACGACAACTCCCATCGCTCGGGCACCCGTTGATGCCCGAAGTTTCCCCTTTGGTCATGCGTGCTGCGACCGGCGCGCGGGACGGCCGGACACATACCCTTTCACGCGTCCCTCATACGGGACACCTGTGATCGCGATGTGGTTGCGCCCGGCTGCCCTCTTTCACGGGCAGGTGATTGCCTGTTGGGTCGCCCGGACTCTAGGTGCGCTGTCCCGCAACAGCACACCCAGTGCCGCGGCAGGCAACGTTTGCCGGGCGTCGCAGCGGGGCGCACGTTGCCTGCCGCGGCACTAGTGCGCCGCCGACTCCCAGTCGCCCCCGACTCCCACCGAGACGTCCAGCGGTGCCCTCAGCTGTACCGCGCCCGCCATCTCACGGCGGACCAGTTCCTCGGTCGCCTCGCGCTCGCCCGGGGCGATTTCGAGGACGATCTCGTCGTGGACCTGCAGGAGCATGCGGGAGTTGAGGCCGGCCTCGCGCAGGGCTCGGTCCACGTTGAGCATGGCGATCTTGACGATGTCCGCGGCCGTGCCCTGGATCGGGGCGTTCAGCGCCATGCGTTCCGCTGTCTCCCGGCGCTGGCGGTTGTCGCTGTTGAGGTCCGGCAGGTAGCGGCGGCGGCCGAAGAGCGTCTCCGTGTAGCCGGTGGCCCGCGCCTCGTCCACCACGCGGCGCAGATAGTCCCGCACTCCGCCGAAGCGCTCGAAGTACGTGTCCATGAGGGCACGGGCCTCCGCCGCCTCGATGTTCAGCTGCTGGGACAGGCCGAACGCCGACAGGCCGTAGGCCAAGCCGTACGACATCGCCTTGATCTTGCGCCGCATCTCGGCGTCCACTGCCGAGCGGTCGACCGCGAACACCTGGGAGGCGACCGTGGTGTGCAGGTCCTCGCCGGACGTGAACGCCTCGATCAGGCCTGCGTCCTCCGACAGATGCGCCATCACACGCAGTTCGATCTGGCTGTAGTCCGCCGTCATCAGCGACTGGAAGCCTTCGCCCACCACGAAGCCCCGGCGGATCGCCCTGCCCTCGTCCGTCCGCACCGGGATGTTCTGCAGGTTCGGGTCCGTCGAGGACAGGCGGCCCGTCGCCGCGACCGTCTGGTTGAACGTCGTGTGGATCCGGTCGCCCGCCGCGATCGTCTTGATCAGGCCCTCGACAGTGACCCGCAGCTTCGCCTGCTCACGGTGACGCAGCATGATCACCGGGAGTTCGTTGTCCGTCTGTGTCGCGAGCCACGCCAGCGCGTCGGCGTCCGTCGTGTAGCCCGTCTTGGTCTTCTTGGTCTTGGGCAGACCCAGCTCGCCGAAGAGGACTTCCTGGAGCTGCTTGGGCGAACCCAGGTTGAATTCGCGCCCCGCCGCCGCGTGCGCCTCCTTCACCGCCTGCTGCACGGCTCCCGCGAACATCTGCTCCATGGCCTGAAGATGCGTGCGTTCCGCGGCGATGCCGTGCCGCTCCATGCGGGCCAGCAGCGCGGAGACGGGCAGTTCCATGTCGCGCAGCAGGTCGGCCGCGCCGACCTCCCGCAGCTTCTCCTCAAACGCCTGACCGAGATCGAGGATCGCGCGAGCCTGGATCATCAGTGCCTCGGCCTCGGCGCCCTCGTCCATCCCGAACGCGAGCTGCCCGTCGGCCGTGGCCGCGGGCGCCAGCTCCCGCCCGAGGTACTCCAACGACAACGCGTCCAGCGCGAAGGAACGCCGACCCGGCTTGACCAGGTACGCGGCGAGCGCCGTGTCCATGGTCACACCGTCGAGCGACCAGCCGTGCTCGGGCAGGACCCGCATCGCGCCCTTGGCGTTGTGCAGAACTTTGGGCCGGGCCGGGTCGGCGAGCCACCGCGCGAACGCCTGCTCGTCGGCCTCGTCCAGCTGCGCCGGGTCGAACCACGCCGCCGCCCCGTCGGCCGCGGCCAGCGCGATCTCGGCCACCGCACCCGCACCCAGCGCCCACGAGTCGACGGTCGCCACGCTCAGGAGCTGCTCGCCGTGCTCGGCGAGCCACGGCTTGAGCTCGCCCGCCCCGAGCACCGTGCCGTCCAGTTCGACGCCTGCCGCCGCGACCGGTGCCGCCTCGGCCTCCTCGACGCCGGGGTCGACGGCGAAGAGCCGTTCACGCAGCGACGGGTTCCTGATCTCCAGTGCGTCCAGGACCATGACGACGCCCTTGCGGTCGTACGCTGCCCGCTCCAGGTCGGCGACACCCTTCGGCAGCTCCACACGCCGCTCCAGCTCCGTGAGCCGGCGGTTCAGCTTCACCGACTCCAGATGGTCGCGCAGGTTCTGTCCGACCTTGCCCTTGACCTCCTCGACGCGCTCGACCAGCTCCGCGAACGAACCGAACTGGTTGATCCACTTCGCGGCCGTCTTCTCACCGACACCCGGGATGCCCGGCAGGTTGTCCGACGGGTCGCCGCGCAGCGCCGCGAAGTCCGGATACTGCGCCGGCGTCAGCCCGTACTTCTCGAACACCTTCTCCGGGGTGAACCGGGTCAGTTCGGAGACGCCCTTCGTCGGGTACAGCACCGTCGTATGCTCGGTGACCAGCTGGAAGGAGTCCCGGTCGCCGGTGACGATCAGCACCTCGAAACCCTCGGCCTCGGCCTGGGTGGCGAGTGTGGCGATGACGTCGTCCGCCTCGAAGCCGTCGACCGCGAAGCGCGGCGCGTGCATCGCGTCCAGCAGCTCGCCGATCAGCTCCACCTGACCCTTGAACTCGTCCGGGGTCTTCGAACGGTTCGCCTTGTACTCCGCGAACTCCTCGGAGCGCCACGTCTTACGGGAGACGTCGAACGCCACCGCGAAGTGCGTGGGCGCCTCGTCACGCAGAGTGTTCGCCAGCATCGACGCGAAGCCGTAGATCGCGTTCGTCGGCTGGCCCGTCGCGGTCGTGAAGTTCTCCGCGGGCAGCGCGAAGAACGCGCGGTACGCGAGGGAGTGCCCATCCATGAGCATCAGCCGCGGACGGCCGCCGCCGGAGGTCTTCTCGGTCTTCTTCGATGCTGTCTCTGCCACGCCCTCGATCCTGCCACGCCCCACTGACAGCGAGAGCCGTCCGGTCCCGGCCAGCGGCCTTGTCACAGGCGCATGCGAGGATCGGAGACCTACCTCACACGTGTAAACGAACGGGAGAGCCGATGGCCAGCAAGCCGCCCAAGGGTGACCCGGTTCAGGACGCACCGCAGGTCGCCGAGCCGAAGCACGCCGCGGCAGGGCTGCCCGCCCTCGGGCACACCCTGCGCATCGCCCAGCAGCAGATGGGCGTGCGGCGCACGGCGCTCACCTTGCTGCGGGTGAACCAGAAGGACGGCTTCGACTGCCCGGGCTGCGCCTGGCCCGAGCCCGACCACCGGCACACCGCTGAGTTCTGTGAGAACGGCGCGAAGGCGGTCGCCGAGGAGGCCACCCTGCGCCGGGTCACCCCGGAGTTCTTCGCGCAACACCCGGTGACCGACCTCGCCACCCGCAGCGGCTACTGGCTGGGCCAGCAGGGACGCCTGACGCACCCCGTGTACCTCCCCGAGGGGGGAGACCACTACGAGCCGGTCACCTGGGAGCGCGCCTTCGGCATCATCGCCGAGGAGATCGCCGCGCTCTCCTCCCCCGACGAGGCCGTCTTCTACACCTCGGGCCGCACCAGCAACGAGGCTGCGTTCCTCTACCAGCTCTTCGCCCGCGAGCTGGGCACCAACAACCTGCCCGACTGCTCGAACATGTGCCACGAGTCGTCCGGCTCCGCGCTCTCCGAGACGATCGGCATCGGCAAGGGCAGCGTCCTGCTGGAGGACCTCCACAAGGCGGACCTGATCATCGTCGCCGGACAGAACCCCGGCACGAACCACCCGCGCATGCTCTCGGCCCTGGAGAAGGCCAAGGCGGACGGCGCGCGGATCATCAGCGTCAACCCGCTGCCCGAGGCGGGCCTGGAGCGCTTCAAGAACCCGCAGACCCCCCAGGGCATGCTCAAGGGCGCCGCTCTCACGGACCTGTTCCTGCAGATCCGCATCGGCGGTGACCAGGCTCTCTTCCGCCTCCTCAACAAGCTGATCCTGCAGACGGACGGCGCGGTCGACGAGGACTTCGTCCGCGAACACACCCACGGCTTCGAGGAGTTCGCGGCAGCCGCCCGCGCCGCCGACTGGGACGAGACCCTCACCGCGACCGGTCTCACGCGCGAGGAGATCGAGCGGGCCCTGCGGATGGTCCTCGCCTCCCGGCGCACCATCGTGTGCTGGGCCATGGGCCTCACCCAGCACAAGCACTCCGTCCCCACCATTCGCGAAGTCGTCAACTTCCTTCTGCTGCGCGGCAACATCGGCCGGCCCGGCGCGGGCGTCTGCCCCGTGCGGGGTCACTCGAACGTGCAGGGTGACCGCACCATGGGCATCTTCGAACGCCCCGCGCCCGCCTTCCTGGACGCCCTGGAGAAGGAGTTCGGGTTCGCGCCCCCGCGCGAGCACGGCTACGACGTCGTACGGGCCATCCGCGCCCTGCGCGACGGCGAGGCGAAGGTCTTCTTCGCGATGGGCGGCAACTTCGTCTCCGCGTCACCCGACACCGAGGTGACCGAGGCGGCCATGCGCCGCGCCCGCCTCACCGTGCACGTGTCGACCAAGCTGAACCGCTCGCACACCGTCACCGGCGCGCGCGCCCTGATCCTGCCCACCCTCGGCCGCACCGAGCGGGACCTGCAAGGCAGCGGCGAGCAGTTCGTGACCGTCGAGGACTCCATGGGCATGGTGCACGCCTCCCGGGGCCGCCTGAAGCCCGCGAGCCCCCATCTGCTGTCCGAGCCGGCCATCGTGTGCCGCTTGGCCCGCCGCGTACTGGGCACCGGCAGCAGGGTCCCGTGGGAGGAGTTCGAGAAGGACTACGCGACGATCCGCGACCGCATCGCGCGCGTGATCCCCGGCTTCGAGGACTTCAACGCGCGCGTGGCCCCTCCCCAAGCTCTCGGCTCCGCTCGAGCAGGGAATACCCCATCCGGCGGCTTCACGCTGCCCCACGCCCCCCGTGACGAGCGCCGCTTCCCCACCACCACCGGCAAGGCCAACTTCACCGCGGCCCCCGTGGAGTACCCGAAGCTGCCCGAGGGTCGGCTGCTGCTGCAGACCCTGCGCTCGCACGACCAGTACAACACCACCATCTATGGCCTGGACGACCGCTACCGCGGCATCAGGAACGGCCGTCGCGTCGTCCTCGTCAACCCCGAGGACGCCCGCGCGCTGAACGTGGCGGACGGCTCGTACGTGGACCTGGTGGGCGAGTGGAAGGACGGAGTCGAGCGGCGCGCCCCCGGCTTCCGTGTCGTGCACTACCCCACCGCCCGCGGCTGCGCCGCCGCCTACTACCCGGAGACCAACGTCCTGGTCCCGCTGGACGCCACCGCCGACACCAGCAACACCCCCGCGAGCAAGTCCGTCGTGGTCCGCCTGGAACAATCGGCGGCCGACTGAGCGTTTGCTCAGCCACCAGCCGTGTGACCGATCACCGACGAACGGAGCCGTGCCCATGGGCGAGCAGCACACCGTGAAGTTCCCGCAGGAAGTCCTCGACGAGTACGCCGCGCTCGGCGTCGACCTGCCCGCCCTCTTCTCCGCCGGACACCTCGGCACCCGCATGGGCGTCCAGATCCTCGAGGCCTCCGCGGAGCGGGTCGTCGGCACCATGCCGGTGGAGGGCAACACCCAGCCGTACGGCCTGCTGCACGGCGGCGCCTCCGCCGTCCTCGCCGAGACCCTCGGCTCGGTCGGCTCCATGCTCCACGGCGGCGTCTCGAAGATCGCCGTCGGTGTCGACCTCAACTGCACCCACCACCGTGGCGTGCGCTCCGGGCTGGTCACCGGTGTCGCCACCCCTGTCCACCGGGGGCGCTCGACCGCGACGTACGAGATCGTGATCAGCGACGAGGACGGCAAGCGCGTGTGCAGCGCCCGCCTCACCTGCCTGCTGCGCGAGGTACGGCAGGGCGACGCGGACCAGATACCCACGGCGGGCTGACCCCCAGGGGGTGACCACAACGGCCGGGCACCGTTCCTGTGGACTGAGCAGAGGTGAGTCCGCTCGGCCGCACGCCCCGAACGGTCTTGGGCGCACGGGTCCCCGGCGTACTAACTCGACCCCGGGGCAGCGACACGGATCCTGTCCGTGGTCCGATCCCGGGAGGCCCCCGCGGCCGGAGGCCGCTGATGGACAGCGCCGGTACAGCCAGAGGCGACGGGGAGGCCCCGAACCATCACTCCGGTGGAGCGGGGGCCCCGCACTCCCCCAGAGGGGGCACCCCCAGACGCCCTACCCGACGTCCCAGATCGCACGATCACGCTAATACTCCACTAACCCGAACAGCCCAGCGCACTGCAAGCCCGAGAGCCGACCAACACACGATCGAGTTAAAGCGACCTTGTGCACACTCCCTGGCGAACAGTTGCCGACCCCCTGCCACAGCGCCCCGTACCACCCACCACCCCCTCAACTCCTCCTCGCCGCAGGCCACGTCGCGACGCCGGCCCCACACCCGCCGTTGCCCTGTGAGGCCGCGGCCATGAACGGACCGAACCGGTCGCAGCCGTCGAACCGGCCGCACCCGGGCACGTCGTTCAGGACATCACCGGCAGCAACTCGCCTCGTCTGAACGACCGGTGAACCAGCCTGCCGGCACACGCCCGCGCCGCCGCCCTGGACGCGGCCACAGGCGCCGCGCCCCGCTACGGCATCGAGACCGGCTTCTGCGGACGTCACGCCCGGATCGTGACTGAAGGCGCCCATTACCGCGTGCCGGGACAACACACCGCATCGCACTCTAGATATCCGTATCCGAGTGTTCCGGACCATTACTCAGTCCTGATGCTCCTTTTCCTGATATGACACCGCTTCCTGATGTGACACTGCGTAACACGGGTGTAATGCGGCATCACCGCTTCGTCTTCGGCCGCGCCTACCCCGTGACCTTTCCGAACTCACCGCGCAACCTGCAGCACCACTCGCACCCGACCCGCCACGGCCAAACGGAATTACGCATTCAATAAACATGTGCACTACATGGAATTTCCGCCAAAACGGCCAAGATCCACCTCTCTCGAAGCCCGACAACCTGCACGTCATAACAAGAAAGTCACAAGCCAGCGCACAACCATGCCCATTCCACGAGTCCAGGCCTAGAGTCACGGCCAGTCACCGCTCCATCGGGAGTTCGGTACCAGCGCGGCACTCGCGCCACCCTCCACCCGGGTAGGCCAGGCCTGCCGAAAGGACTGATTGTGCGACAGCGTTCTCTGGTGATACTCACCTCCGTTCTCACCACCGGAGCTCTGACCCTCACCGCGTGCGGCTCCCGCGACGACAAGGGCGACAAGAGCGGTGACAAGAGCAACATCACCGTCACCATCGGCGTCGACGCGCCCATCACGGGCGACTTGTCCGCCCTCGGCCTCGGCATCAAGAACTCCGCCGACCTCGCCGCCAAGACGGCCAACAAGGAAAAGACCGTCCCCGGCGTCACATTCCAGGTCCAGCCGCTCGACGACCAGGCGCAGCCATCCGTCGGCCAGCAGAACGCCCAGAAGTTCATCGACAACGACAACGTCCTCGGCGTCGTCGGCCCGCTGAACTCCGGCGTCTCCCAGTCGATGCAGAAGCCGCTCAACGACGCCGGCCTCACCCAGGTCTCCCCCGCCAACACCGGCACCGAACTCACCCAGGGCGAGAACTGGAAGACCGGCGACAAGAAGCGCCCCTTCAAGACCTACTTCCGCACCGCCACCACGGACCAGATCCAGGGCGCCTTCGCAGCGAAGTACCTCTTCAACAACGCGAAGATCAAGCAGGTCTACCTCATCGACGACCAGAAGCCCTACGGCGCCGGTCTCGCCGCCTCCTTCAAGGCGACCTTCACCAGCCTCGGCGGCAAGATCGTCGGCTCCGACCACGTCAACCCCGACGACCGCGACTTCAACGCCGTCGTCACCAAAGTCAAGAAGTCCGGTGCCAAGGCCGTCTACTACGGCGGTGAATACCCCGCCGGCGCACCCCTGAGCCAGCAGCTCAAGGACAGCGTCCAGATCCCCCTCATGGGCGGCGACGGCATGTACAGCGCCGACTTCATCAAGCTCAACAAGAAGGCCCAGGGCGACATCGCCACCTCCGTCGGCGCGCCCGTCGAAAAACTCGACTCCGCCAAGAAGTTCATCGCGGACTACAAGACGGCCGGATACAAGGACGCCTACGAGGCGTACGGCGGCGGCACCTACGACGCCACCTGGTCGATCATCGAGGCCGTCAAGATCGCCGTCGCCGACAACGGCGGCAAGCTCCCCGACAACGCCCGCGCCAAGGTCCTCGAGGCCATGAGCAAGGTCAAATTCGACGGCGTCACCGGCCCCGTCTCCTTCGACGAATTCGGCGACACCACCAACACCATGATGACCGCCTACCAGGTCGACGGCGGCAAGTGGGTGTCCAAGCTCAGCGAGGCCTACAAGCCCTGACCCCAACAGGGCCCTCCCGGGCAACGCACTGACTGACACCAGACCGCGCGGGGGCGCTACCAGCGCTCCCGCGCGGTGCCATATCCGAACCACTCCACGGAGGCCCTGCGGTGAACGAACTGCCGCAACAGCTGGCCAATGGACTCATCCTCGGCGCGATGTACGGTCTCATCGCGATCGGCTACACGATGGTCTACGGAATCATCCAGCTCATCAACTTCGCCCACGGCGAGATCTTCATGATCGGAGGCTTCGGAGCTCTTACCGTGTACCTCTGGATGCCGGCCGGCGTCTCCCTCCTCGCGATCATCCCACTCATGATCATCGGCGGCGTCATATGCTCCGTCGCCGTCAGCGCAGCAGCCGAACGCTTCGCCTACCGGCCCCTGCGCAACGCCCCCCGACTGGCCCCACTGATCACCGCGATCGGACTCTCCCTCGCACTCCAGCAGGCCATCTGGAAGTGGTACCCCGACGCCAAGAAAGACCGCTCCTTCCCCCAGTTCAAGGGCGAAGCGATCGACATCCTCGGCGCCCACATCCAGCGCGGTGACCTCTTCGTCCTCATCACGGCACCCATCTGCATGCTCGCCCTCGGACTCTTCGTCTCCAAGACCCGCGCCGGCCGCGGCATGCAGGCCACCAGCCAGGACCCCGACACCGCAAAACTCATGGGCATCAACACCGACCGCATCATCGTCATGGCCTTCGCCATCGGTGCCGCGTTCGCAGCCGTCGCCGCCGTCGCCTACGGGCTCAAGAACGGCCAGATCGGCTTCAGAATGGGCTTCATCATGGGCCTCAAAGCCTTCACCGCAGCCGTACTCGGCGGCATCGGCAACATCTACGGCGCCATGCTCGGCGGCGTCGTACTCGGCATCGCCGAATCCCTCGCCACCGGCTACATGAGCAACGTCCCCGGCATGGAACTCTTCGGCGGCGGCGCCTGGAAGGACGTATGGGCCTTCGTCCTCCTCATCATCGTCCTGCTGCTCCGTCCCCAGGGCCTGCTCGGCGAACGCGTCGCGGATCGGGCGTGATACCGATGAACACCCACCACACCACCACGCCCGGCGCCGCACCCTTCCTCGCCATCCCCACGGCCGCGGCCCGACTCGGCACCCTCGCAGGCGCAGCCGTCGCACTCGCAGGCACCTTCCTCGCCTGGACCTGGACCAGCGAATTCCCCGGAGATCTCACCGTCACCGGCTACCCCGGCGGCCTCCAGGTCCTCACCCTCATCAGCGCCGCACTCACCCTGCTCCTCACCCTGTCCGGATACGGCATCCGAGGGCTCCGCTGGCTCACCCCCGGCGGCACCAACAGCCCCGTCCGCCTCCTGGCACTCGGCACCCTCGGCACCACCGGCTACACCATCGGCGCCATCGCCTACGACCTCGGCGGAGCCGTCAACCTGGAACCCGGCGCCTGGGTCAGCGGCATCGGCGCACTCATCGCCACCGTCGCCGCACTCGGACTCCCCGGCGACCAGCCCACCTCCAACACCACCGCAGCCGGCGCCTGGGAACGCTTCCGCGACAGCCTCCGCGCACCATCGGCCCCCCGGGCCAAAACCCTCCCCGACTGGGCCGAAATCCTCATCATCGTCGCCTCGTTCGGCATCGGCCTCTACGTCTTCACCTACGGCATCGACACCGACTACACCGAACTCTTCATCGGCTTCCTCATCACCGTCGGCTTCGCCTTCACCGCACTC
Source organism: Streptomyces sp. NPDC001020 (assembly GCF_053599115.1). NCBI lineage: Bacteria > Bacillati > Actinomycetota > Actinomycetes > Kitasatosporales > Streptomycetaceae > Streptomyces > Streptomyces sp. NPDC001020. Next base: position 155,915 of record NZ_JBSFLQ010000013.1, read on the forward strand.
CACCGCGCCGGACTCGTCTCCCGCCTCACCGCACTGACCACGAAGCACCGCAACATCACCCTCGCCGCCGCCCTCGTCGCAGCCGTCTGCTTCCCGTTCACCCAGCAGAAAGAGCAATACGCGCTCATCGGCGCCAACATCCTCATCTTCGCCACCGTGGCGCTCGGCCTCAACGTCGTCGTCGGCCTCGCCGGCCTCCTCGACCTCGGATACGTCGCCTTCCTCGGCGTCGGCGCCTACTCCGCCGCCCTCGTCTCCGGCTCCACCATGTCGGCCATCGGCGTCCAATTCCCCTTCTGGGCCGCCGTCCTCACCGGCGCCACAGCCTCGCTCGTCTTCGGCGTCCTGATCGGCGCCCCCACCCTGCGACTGCGCGGCGACTACCTCGCCATCGTCACCCTCGGCTTCGGTGAGATCTTCCGCCTCACCGTGAACAACCTCAACGGCAACAGCGGCCCCGACCTCACCAACGGCTCCCAAGGCATCCCCAGCATCCCCGACCTGAAGTTCTTCGGATTCGACTTCGGACTCAAGCACGACATCCTCGGCTTCACCCTCGGCAGGTCCGCCAACTACTACCTGCTGATGCTCGTCTTCACCGCCGCCGTCGTCCTCGTCTTCCGCCGCTCCGGAGAATCCCGCATCGGCCGCGCCTGGGTCGCCATCCGCGAGGACGAAACCGCAGCCACCGCCATGGGCATCAACGCCTTCCGGCTCAAACTGATCGCCTTCGCCCTCGGCGCCACCCTCGCCGGACTCGCCGGAACAGTCCAAGCACACGTCAACTACACCGTGACCCCCGAGCAGTACCAGTTCGCCGGCTCCGTACCCCCCAACTCCGCATTCCTCCTCGCCGCCGTCATCCTCGGCGGCATGGGAACCCTCAGCGGACCCCTCGTCGGCGCCGCACTGCTCTACCTCATCCCGGCCAAACTGCAGTTCATGCAGGACTACCAGCTCTTCCTCTTCGGCGTCGCACTCATCCTCCTGATGCGCCTGCGCCCCGAAGGCCTGGTCGCCGACCGCAGGAAGCAGCTCGAATTCCACGAGAACGACCAACTCGACGTACCGGAGCCACGACAGTCCGAAGAGACCGGCGCCGGCACCGCCAAGGCGGGGGCGTGACCACCATGACCACCACCACGAAAACCGCCACCACCGTCCTCGACGCAAGCGGCGTCACCATGCGCTTCGGCGGCCTCACCGCCGTACGCAACGTCGACCTCACCGTCAACGCGGGCGAAATCGTCGGCCTCATCGGCCCCAACGGAGCCGGCAAAACCACCTTCTTCAACTGCCTCACCGGCCTGTACGTCCCCACCGAGGGCACAGTCAGCTACAAGGGCACCGTCCTGCCGCCCAAGCCCCACCTCGTCACCCAGGCAGGCATCGCCCGCACCTTCCAGAACATCCGACTCTTCCCCAACATGACCGTCCTGGAAAACGTCCTCGTCGGACGCCACACCAGGACCAAGGAAGGCCTCTGGTCCGCCCTCCTGCGCCTCCCCGGCTTCACCAAGGCCGAGCACGCCAGCCGTGAACGCGCCATGGAACTCCTGGAGTTCATCGGCCTCCAGGACAAGGCCGACCACCTCGCGCGCAACCTCCCCTACGGAGACCAGCGCAAGCTCGAAATCGCCCGCGCACTGGCCAGCGACCCCGGACTCCTGCTCCTCGACGAGCCGACCGCCGGCATGAACCCGCAGGAAACCCGCGTCACCGAAGAACTCATCTTCGCCATCCGCGACCAGGGCATCGCCGTCCTCGTCATCGAGCACGACATGCGGTTCATCTTCAACCTCTGCGACCGCGTCGCCGTCCTCGTCCAGGGCGAGAAACTCGTCGAAGGCACCTCCGACGTCGTCCAGAGCGACGAACGCGTCGTCGCCGCCTACCTCGGCACCCCCTTCGAAGGCGCCCCCGGCGCCGAAGAAGTCGCCGAGGTCGAAGCCGCCGAAGCAGGCACCGGCAAGAATGCCGACGCCACCGGCACCGCCGACGCCGACAGCACCACCGACACCACTGGCACCACCAGCACCGAAGAGGAGGACGCCCGATGACCGCACTGCTCGAGGTCGAGGACCTCCGCGTCGCCTACGGCAAGATCGAAGCCGTCAAGGGCATCTCCTTCACCGTCGAAGCAGGCCAGGTCGTCACCCTCATCGGCACCAACGGCGCCGGCAAGACCACCACCCTGCGCACCCTCTCCGGGCTCCTCAAGCCCGTCAGCGGCAGCATCCTCTTCGACGGCAAACCACTCGACAACACCCCCGCCCACAAGATCGTCTCCCTGGGCCTGGCCCACTCCCCCGAGGGACGCCACATCTTCCCCAGGCTGACGATCACCGAGAACCTCCAGCTCGGCGCCTACCTCCGCAACGACAAAGCAGGCATCGAGAAGGACATCCAGCGCGCCTACGACCTCTTCCCCATCCTCGGGGAACGCCGCAAACAGGCCGCCGGAACCCTCTCGGGCGGCGAACAGCAGATGCTCGCCATGGGCCGCGCCCTCATGTCCCAGCCGAAACTCCTCATGCTCGACGAACCCTCCATGGGCCTCTCGCCGATCATGATGCAGAAGATCATGTCCACGATCGCCGAGCTGAAGTCCCAGGGCACCACCATCCTGCTCGTCGAACAGAACGCCCAGGCCGCACTCTCCCTCGCCGACCAGGGCCACGTCATGGAGGTCGGCAACATCGTCCTCTCCGGCACGGGACAGGACCTACTGCACGACGAATCCGTACGGAAGGCATACCTCGGCGAAGACTGAGCGCCACCCTTCTGAGGCGTACGCCAAGGGGCCCGCACCCCGGTAACGGGTGCGGGCCCTCACGCACGTTGCACCACTCAGGACCTCAGCCCTTCGCGGCCTTCTTCTCCTCGCCGTCCTGGATGACAGCCTCCGCGACCTGCTGCATGGACATGCGCCGGTCCATGGACGTCTTCTGGATCCACCGGAAAGCGGCAGGCTCGGTCAGCCCGTACTCGGTCTGCAGAACCGACTTCGCCCGGTCGATCAACTTGCGGGTCTCCAACCGCTGAGTGAGGTCCGCGACCTCCTTCTCCAGCGTCTTCAACTCGGTGAACCGCGAGACCGCCATCTCGATCGCCGGCACCACATCGCTCTTGCTGAACGGCTTCACCAGATACGCCATCGCGCCCGCGTCCCGCGCCCGCTCCACCAGATCGCGCTGTGAGAACGCGGTCAGCATGAGCACCGGGGCGATGCACTCCTCGGCGATCTTCTCGGCGGCCGAGATGCCGTCGAGCTTCGGCATCTTCACATCGAGGATGACCAGGTCGGGCCGGTGCTCACGGGCCAGCTCGACGGCCCGCTCACCATCACCGGCCTCACCGACGACGTGGTAGCCCTCCTCCTCGAGCATCTCCTTGAGGTCGAGCCGGATGAGCGCCTCGTCCTCGGCGATGACGACGCGGGTCGTCAGCGGAGGCACATGCGACTTGTCGTCGTCGGCGACAGGCTGGGGCGACTCGGGGGCGGTCACGGGGGCTCCTCGTTCAGGCAGACAAGTACTGCTCCCAGAAGCCTACCCAGCTGCGGTATGGTGGTGATCCGAGGGGGGCATACCTCCCCTTAGTTTCTAAGGCCCCAGTACTCCAACTGGTTAGAGAGGCCGCTCTCAAACAGCGGACAGTGTGGGTTCGAATCCCACCTGGGGCACTTTTCCTTGGATCCCAAGGCCAGCACTAGCGGAGGTTCACGTTCTCGTGAACCTCCTTTCTTTGCTGCACGCGACCGCTCTCAGTCGCACAAAGTAGCCACATGTACGACATCGGCACCCGTGAACGAACCATGGCTCTGGTCGCTGAGGGCCGCAGCCTGAACTCCATCAGCAAGGAGACGGGCATATCCCGGGCCACCATCCGCTCCTGGCGAACGTGCATCGAGCCGCGCAAGCTTCAAGGCCTCGCCTGCCCCAGATGTCAGGACGAGCCCGCCCCACCCGAGGAACCGGCAGCGTACGCATACCTCCTGGGCCTCTATCTCGGCGACGGCTGCATCAGCGCCCACCGCCGGGGCGTCTACGTCATGCGCATTGTGCTGGACCAGGCTTGGCCGGGCATCATCGACGCCTGCGAAGCCGCACTGCGTGCCGTACGCCCGGACAACCGCGTATGCCGTGTGAAGAAGCAGGGGTGCTTCGCGGTCTCCTGTTTCAGCAAACACTGGCCGTGCCTGTTCCCGCAGCACGGCCCCGGCAAAAAGCACGAGCGTCGGATCGTTCTCGAAGCCTGGCAGCAGGAGATTGTCGACAATCACCCCTGGGAGTTCGTCCGGGGGCTCATCCACTCCGACGGCTGCCGCATCACCAACTGGACGACCCGCACGGTCGCCGGTGTGCGCAAGCGCTACGAATACCCTCGGTACTTCTTCTCCAACAAGTCGGATGACATCCGCGGGCTCTTCACGAACGCCCTCGACAAGGTCGGTGTCGAGTGGACTGTTCTCGCCCGCGGCAGCGACCCGTTCAACGTCTCCATCGCCCGCAAAGCCTCCGTAGCCCTTCTCGACACCCACGTAGGCCCCAAGTACTGACTGGAGCGCGCAAGGGCCCAGTCCCTCAACGGGCCCCGTGCGCGCCGACTACTTCGGGCTGTCGTCCTCGCCGATGTGGTGTACCCGCACCAGGTTCGTCGACCCGGAGACCCCGGGCGGGGAGCCCGCCGTGATCACCACGATGTCGCCTCTTTCGCAGCGGCCGTACTTCAGCAGTAGTTCGTCGACCTGGTTCACCATCGCGTCGGTGGAGTCGACGTGCGGGCCGAGGAACGTCTCCACGCCCCAGGTGAGGTTGAGCTGGGAGCGTGTGGCCGGTGTGGGGGTGAAGGCGAGGAGTGGGATCGGGGAGCGGTAGCGGGAGAGGCGGCGGGCGGTGTCGCCGGACTGGGTGAAGGCGACGAGGAACTTGGCGCCGAGGAAGTCGCCGATCTCCGCCGCCGCTCGGGCGACCGCGCCGCCCTGGGTGCGGGGTTTGTTCCGGTCGGTCAGGGGCGGGAGGCCCTTGGCGAGGATGTCCTCCTCGGCCGCTTCGACGATGCGGGCCATCGTCCTGACCGTTTCCACGGGGTATTTGCCGACGCTGGTTTCGCCGGACAGCATCACGGCGTCGGTGCCGTCGATGACGGCGTTGGCCACGTCGGAGGCTTCGGCTCTGGTCGGGCGTGAGTTGTCGATCATCGAGTCGAGCATCTGGGTGGCGACGATGACCGGTTTGGCGTTGCGTTTGGCGAGTTTGATCGCGCGTTTCTGGACGATGGGGACTTGTTCCAGGGGCATTTCGACGCCGAGGTCGCCGCGCGCCACCATGATGCCGTCGAATGCCGCGACGATGTCGTCGATGTTCTGGACGGCCTGGGGTTTTTCGACTTTGGCGATGACTGGGAGGCGGCGGCCTTCCTCGTCCATGATGCGGTGGACGTCTCTGATGTCTCTGCCGCTGCGGACGAAGGAGAGGGCGATGACGTCGAAGCCGGTGCGCAGGGCCCAGCGGAGGTCGTCCTCGTCCTTTTTGGAGAGGGCGGGGACGGATACGGCGACGCCGGGGAGGTTGAGGCCTTTGTGGTCGGAGACCATGCCGCCTTCGATGACGGTGGTGTGGACGCGGGGTCCGTCGATGGAGGTGACTTCGAGAGTGACCTTGCCGTCGTCGACGAGGATGCGTTCGCCGGGGGTGACGTCGGCGGCCAGTCCTGGGTAGGTGGTTCCGCAGGTGTGGCCGTCGCCTTCGGTGCCTTCTTCCACGGTGATGGTGAAGGTGTCTCCGCGTTCCAGGAGTACGGGGCCTTCGCTGAAGCGGCCGAGTCGGATCTTGGGGCCCTGGAGGTCGGCGAGGATTCCGACGCTGTGGCCGGTCTCGTCGGATGCCCTTCGCACGTGCTGGTAGCGCTCCTCGTGGTCGGCGTAGCTGCCGTGGCTGAGGTTGAAGCGGGCGATGTCCATTCCGGCTTCGACGAGTGTCTTGATCTGGTCGTAGGAGTCGGTGGCGGGTCCCAGTGTGCAGATGATCTTTGCTCGGCGCATGGTTCGACCCTAGGGCTTACCGGGCGGTAGGGGTTTGGCCGTCTGGGGTCATGCGACGGTCTTTGGGTGCGCTGCTTGTTGGTGTGTGTCGAATGGTGTGGCGGGTGCTCGGATGGGCGCCTTGTGGGGGTTGTCGGTTCGTTTCGACTGTGGTGATGCGGGGTTTACGTCCCGCTCTGTCGCTGATGGTTTGTCGGCGGGTGCTTGCTGGTCATCAGATCGAAACCTTTGGGGGCTGTTGCGGTTGGTCGTGACGGGCCAGAATCTACGCGCGTCATCGATCGTTTCCCCGAGGAGTCAGAGATATGCCGTTGAACCGCCGGAAGTTCCTGAAGCGTTCCGCTGCGACCGGAGCGGGGGTGGCGTTGGCCGGTGCCGTGTCGGCTCCGGCGGCGCAGGCCGCGCCGGCGAAGGGTCCCAAGCGGCACTCGCTGACCGTGATGGGCACCACTGATCTGCACGGGCATGTCTTCAACTGGGATTACTTCAAGGACGCGACGTACACGGACCCGCAGGGTAACGCGATGGGTCTGTCGCGGGTTTCGACGCTGGTGAACCAGGTGCGTGAGGAGAAGGGTCGCGACAACACCCTTCTGGTGGATGCGGGTGACACGATCCAGGGCACTCCGCTGACGTACTACTACGCGAAGGTCGACCCGATCACGGCCAAGGGTGGGCCGGTGCATCCGATGGCGCGGGCGATGAACGCGATCGGGTACGACGCGGTGGCGCTCGGCAACCACGAGTTCAACTACGGCATCGAGACGCTGCGGAAGTTCGAGTCGCAGTGTGACTTCCCGCTGCTGGGTGCGAACGCGTTGGACGCGAAGACGCTGAAGCCGGCTTTCGCGCCGTATTTCATCAAGAAGCTCCCTGTGAAGGGTGCGGCGCCGGTGACCGTCGCGGTGCTGGGTCTGACCAACCCGGGTATCGCGATCTGGGACAAGGCGTATGTGCAGGGGAAGTTGACGTTCCCGGGGCTGGAGGAGCAGGCGGCGAAGTGGGTGCCGAAGCTCAGGTCGATGGGTGCGGACGTGGTCATCGTGTCGGCGCATTCCGGTGCCTCCGGTACGTCGTCGTACGGTGATCAGGTTCCGTATGTCGAGAACGCTGCCGCCAACGTGGCCCGGCAGGTGCCTGGTATCGACGCGATTCTGGTCGGCCATGCGCATGTGGAGATTCCGGAGCTGAAGGTCACCAATGAGGCGACGGGGAAGACGGTCGTCCTGTCGGAGCCGCTGTGTTATGCGGAGCGGCTGACGCTGTTCGACATCGAGTTGGTCTTCGACAAGGGTCGGTGGCAGGTGGAGTCGGTGGCGGCTTCGCTGCGTAACTCAAAGGAGGTTGCCGACGACCCGGTGATCACCGAGTTGCTGTCCGAGCAGCACGCGGCCGTGGTGAAGTACGTCAATCAGGTCGTGGGCAAGGCCACGGAGACTCTGACGACGGTGGATGCCCGGTACAAGGATGCCGCGATCATCGACCTGATCAACAAGGTGCAGGAGGACGTGGTCAAGGCGGCGATGGCGGGGACCGCGTATGCGTCGCTGCCGGTGATCTCGCAGGCGTCGCCGTTCTCGCGTACGTCGGAGATCCCGGCGGGCGATGTGACGATCCGGGATCTGTCGAGCCTGTATGTGTATGACAACACGCTGGTCGCGAAGCTCATGACGGGTGCGCAGGTACGCGCGTACCTGGAGTACTCGGCGGAGTACTTCGCGCAGACGGCCGCCGATGCGACGGTGGACGTGGACAAGCTGACCAACGCGAACAACCGTCCTGACTACAACTACGACTATGTGTCGGGGCTGCGGTACGACATCGACATCGCTCAGCCGGCGGGTTCGCGTATCAAGAACCTGACGTTCAACGGTGCGGCGCTGGACGATGCCCAGGAGTTCGTGTTCGCGGTGAACAACTACCGGGCCAATGGCGGTGGCGCGTTCCCGTATGTGGCGTCGGCGAAGGAGCTGTGGTCGGAGTCGACCGAGATCCGGACGCGGATCGCGGAGTGGGCGACCGAGAAGGGGGTTCTGGATCCGAAGGACTTCGCCTCGGTCGACTGGAGGCTGACGCGGAACGGCACGCCGGTGTTCTAGGGGTTCTGCGAGGTCACGTCGACGGCGTCGACGATGGCTTGTGCGCCGGTGTGGTCCGGCGTGCGGTCGTCGTCGGCGCCGTGTTGTGTGCGGGTCCGGCCGGGTTCGGCCGGACCCGTGACGGCGGACTGTTCATGTCTGGTCGAGGAGGGCTTCGGGGGCGCGGTCGGGTGTGGCTTGTTCTTGTGAGTGAAGTCCGAAGGTGGTGAAGGCGGTTCGCTGAGGCAGGGGGTAGGGCTCTTTTCCGGTGAGGGAGTTGAGGATGGTGGCGCTGCGCCAGGCGGCGAGGCCGAGGTCGGGGGCGCCGACGCCGTGGGTGTGGAGTTCGGCGTTCTGGACGTAGACGGAGCCGGTGACGGGGGGGTTCAGGACGAGGCGGAACTGGTCGTCGATGCGGGGGCGTTGGCTGCGGTCGCGCTGTAGGTGGGGGTCGAGTCCGGCGAGGATGCGGCCGAGTGGGCGTTCGCGGTAGCCGGTGGCGAGGACGACGGCGTCGGTGGTGAGGTGGGAGCGGGTGCCCTGCTGGGTGTGTTCCAGGTGGAGTTGGATTCTGCCGGTGGCGGTGCGCCCGGCGGTGTGGACGCGGACGCCGGGGGTGAGGACGGTGTCGGGCCAGCCGCCGTGGAGGGTGCGCAGGTAGAGCTCGTCGTGGATGGCGGCGATGGTGTCCGCGTCGATGCCTTTGTGGAGTTGCCATTGGGCGGAGATGAGGCGGTCGCGCACCGGCTCGGCGAGGCTGTGGAAGTAGCGGGTGTAGTCGGGGGTGAAGTGCTCCAGGCCGAGTTTGGAGTACTCCATGGGGGCGAAGGCTTCGGTGCGGGCGAGCCAGTGGATCCTTTCCTGGCCTGCGGGGCGGTGGCGGAGCAGGTCGAGGAAGACCTCGGCGCCCGACTGGCCGGCACCGATGACGGTGATGTGGTCGGCGGCAAGGAGCGTCTCGCGGTGCCTGAGGTAGTTCGCGGCGTGGAGGACGGGCACGTCGGGGGCGTGGACGAGGGGTTGCAGTGGTTCGGGCACGCAGGGTTCGGTGCCGACGCCGAGGACGACGTTGCGTGCGTGGGCGCGACCGAGGGAGGTGGCCGTGCCGTCGATGTCGAGGTGGGTGAAGTCGACTTCGAAGAGGTCGCGCGTGGTGTCCCAGCGGACGGCGTCGACCTGGTGGCCGAAGTGGAGTCCGGGGAGGTTGTCCGCGACCCAGCGGCAGTAGGCGTCGTATTCGGCGCGTTGGATGTGGAAGCGCTCGGCGAAGTAGAAGGGGAAGAGGCGTTCGCGGGTCTTGAGGTAGTTGAGGAAGGACCAGGGGTTGGCGGGGTCTGCGAGGGTCACCAGGTCGGCGAGGAAGGGCACTTGGAGGGTGGCGCCGTCGATGAGGAGGCCGGGGTGCCAGTCGAAGCCGTGGCGTTGTTCGTAGAAGGCGGCGTCGAGTTCGGTGAGGGGTTGGGCGAGGGCGGCGAGGGAGAGGTTGAACGGGCCGATGCCGATGCCGACCAGGTCGCGGGGTGTTTCGGGTTCGTGCTGTGGGGGGTTGGTCATCGGGGTGTGCTTCCTTCTACCAGTTTCAGGAGGGCGGCCAGGTCGCCGGGCCGGGTGTGGGGGTTGAGGAGGGTGGCCTTGAGCCAGAGGCGGCCGTCGAGCCGGGCGCGGCCGAGGACGGCACGGCCGTCGTGCAGGAGGGTGCGGCGGACGGCGGCGACGGTGTCGTCGGGGACGTCGGCGGGCCGGAACAGGACGGTGCTGATGGTGGGCGGGGCGTGGAGTTCGAGGGCGGGGTGTGCCTGGATGAGGTCGGCGAGTTCGTGTGCGCGGGCGCAGACTTCGTCGACGAGGGTGCCGAGGCCGGTGCGGCCGAGGGTTTTGAGGGTGACGGCGATCTTGAGGATGTCGGGGCGTCGGGTGGTGCGCAGGGAGCGTCCGAGGAGGTCGGGGAAGCCGGCTGCGGTGTCGTCGGCGGCGCTCAGGTAGTCGGCGCGGTGTTCGAGGGCCCGCAGGTCGCGGGCGTCGTGGAGGGTGAGGAGGCCGGCGGCTACGGGCTGCCAGCCGAGTTTGTGCAGGTCGAGGGTGACGGTGTGGGCGCGGTCGAGGCCGGCGAGTTTGGTGCGGTGCTGGTCGCTGAAGAGGAGTCCGCCTCCGTAGGCGGCGTCGACGTGGAGGCGGGCGCCGTGGGTGGCGCAGACGTCGGCGAGGGCGGGCAGGGGGTCGATGAGCCCGGCGTCGGTGGTGCCGGCGGTGGCGGCGACGAGGACGGGTCCGGGCAGGGTGCTGAGGGTGTCGTCGAGGGCGGCGGGGTCGAGGGTGCCGTTCGGTGCGGGGATGGTGACGGGTTGGGGCAGGCCCAGGAGCCAGGCGGCGCGGGTCAGGGAGTGGTGCGAAGCGGATGAGCAGACGAGGCGGATGCTGCCGAGGGCTTCGCGGGCGAGGAGGAGGGCCAGCTGGTTGGATTCGCTGCCGCCGGTGGTGACGAGGGCGTCGGCTGCGCCGGCCTCTTGGGCGAGGGCCCGGGTGACGAGGGTCTCCAGTTCGGAGGCGGCCGGGGCTTGGTCCCAGGAGTCGAGGGAGGGGTTGAGGGTGGAGACGGCGAGGTCGGCGGCGGTGGCGACGGCCAGGGGTGGGCAGTGCAGATGGGCGGCGCACAGGGGGTCGGCGGGGTCGGCGGCGCCTTCGGCGAGGGCGCGCACGAGGGTTCGTACGGCGTCGGGGTCGCCTTCTTGTGGCAGTACGTCGCCGACGGCGGAACGCAGCCGTGCGGCGACCGTCTGCGGTCCGCCTGCGGGCAGCGGTCCGCCGCGTTCGCGTGCGCCTTCCGTCAGGGCGTCGAGGACCGTTGCGAGCAACGGGCGTAGTGCGTCGGGTCCTTCGGGTCCTGAGGCGAGGGGCGGCAGGCTCATGGGCTGGGTCCTCCGGGGCGCGTGGCGGGTTAACCAAGCCTGCATTCCGGGGAGTTCGGCCCGCCAGACGCGGACGCCGATCCGACCCGAAAGGAGGTACCGCCGTAAGGGGGACAGGTGGGGGCGCCAGGAGGGTGGGGGTGCGTTGCCGACCGGGCGCCCGGTGTGGGGCCGGGTGCCCGGTCGGTCGGGGTGCTATGCCTCGCGGATGCGCAACGCCCGTGCCAGGTCGTCGAGTTCGTCGATGAGCTTGCGGCGGAGGGCGGGGGTGGGGTCCGCCTCGCGCAGGCACTGTTCGCCGCGGCGCAGGGTGTCCGCGTGGATGGCGTAGCGGGGGAAGGCCAGGCGGCCCGCGGCGGTGGCGATGGCGGGGCCGCGGCGGGCGGCGAGGGCGGGTGCGTCGGTCCAGTAGCGGTCGACGTACTCCTCGACCAGGTCGGCCTGTTCGGGCTGCCAGAAGCCCTGCGCGGTGGCGGTGAACAGGTAGTTGGAGAGGTCGTCGTCGGTGAACATCGCCTCCCATGCGTGCCGCTTGCTCTGGGGGTCGGGCAGGGCGGCGCGGCAGCGGGCGGCGCCTTCCTGTCCGGTGGCGCTGGGGTCGCGGTCGAGTTCTTCGGCGATCGCCGTCTCGTCCACGGCGCCGAGGACGGCGAGGCGGCCGAGGATGCGCCAGCGCAGTTCGGGGTCGAGTTCGGGCCCGCCGGGGACGGTGCCGTCGGCGAGCCAGGCGGCGATGGTGTCGGGGTGGGCGGCGGCGTCGATCAGGTGGCGTACGGCGATCAGGCGCAGCCCGGGGTGGGAGCCGTCCTCGGTGCGGCGGATGAGGTCGCGGCACAGTGCGGTGAGGGTGGAGAGGGCGGTGGGCCGGTCGCTGGGGGCGTCTCCGTGCTCGTCGGGGGTCGAGAGCTTGAGGGGGGGCAGGTAGCGGTCGGCGACGTGGGTGGAGGCGAAGGTGAGGACGCCTCCGACGAGGGCGAGGTCGCTCTCGTGGGGCAGGTGGGTGCGGACGGTCTCCAGGTAGGTGGCGGCGGGCAGGTGGCCGTCGCGCGTGGCGTCGCGCAGGGCGTTCCACACGACGGCCCGGGTGAGGGGGTCGGGCAGTCCGGAGAGGGTGTGGCGGACGGTGTCGAAGGAGTCGGGGTCGAAGCGGATCTTGGCGTAGGTGAGGTCGCCGTCGTTGAGGAGCAGCAGGGCGGGGCGTTTACCGAGGGGGTGCGGTGTGGTCTGTGGGATGTCGAGGTCGATGCGTTCGCGCAGGGTGAGGTCGCCGTCGTCGGGGAGGTTGTGATCGTAGAGGCCGACGGTGAGGCGGTGGGGGCGGCTGCCGTCGTGGTCGACGGTGAGGGTGCAGGTGCCGTCGGCGGCCTGGGTGAGGTGGGGGGTGATGGTGTCGACGCCGCTGGTGCGCAGCCAGGAGTCGGCCCAGGCGTGTACGTCGCGTTCGGTGGCGCTGGCGAGGGAGTCGATGAAGTCGGCGAGGGTGGCGTTGCCGAAGCGGTGGCGGGCGAAGTGGGTGTTGATGCCAGCGAGGAAGTCCTTCTCGCCGAGCCAGGCCACCAGTTGTCGTAGTGCGGAGGCGCCCTTGGCGTAGGAGATGCCGTCGAAGTTGAGGAGCGCGGAGGCGGTGTCGTCGACCGTTTCGGGGGCGACGGGGTGGGTGGAGGGGCGCTGGTCGGCGTCGTATCCCCAGGATTTGCGGGCGACGGCGAAGTCGGTCCAGGTGTCGGTGAAGCGGGTGGCTTCGGTGAGGGTCTGGTAGCCCATGTACTCGGCGAAGGACTCGTTCAGCCAGATGTCGTCCCACCAGCGCAGGGTGACGAGGTCGCCGAACCACATGTGGGCCATCTCGTGGGCGATGACCATGGCGCGGGTCTGGCGCTGGGTGTCGGTGACGGCGGAGCGGTAGACGAACTCGTCGCGGAAGGTGACGAGGCCGGGGTTCTCCATGGCGCCCGCGTTGAACTCGGGTACGAACGCCTGGTCGTAGGAGTCGAAGGGGTAGGGCTCCTCGAACTTCTCGTGGTAGCGGTCGAAGCACTGGCGGGTGATCTCGAGGAGTTCGTCCACGTCGGCGTCGAGGTGGGGGGCCAGGGAGCGGCGGCAGTGGAGGCCGAAGGGCAGTCCGCGGTGTTCGGTGCGTACGGAGTGCCAGGGGCCGGCTGCTACGGCGACCAGGTAGGTGGAGATGAGGGGGGTCTCGGCGGCGCGCCAGACGCCGTCGCCCTGGTGGGTGGTGATGCCATTGGCGAGGACGCTCCAGCCTTCGGGGGCCGTGATGGTCAGGTCGAAGACGGCCTTGAGGTCGGGCTGGTCGAAGGCGGCGAAGACGCGCTGGACGTCCTCCATGAACAGTTGCGTGTAGACGTAGGTCTCGCCGTCGGTGGGGTCGGTGAAGCGGTGCATGCCCTCGCCGGTGCGCGAGTAGCGCATCCGTGCGTCGACGCGCAGTTCGTGCTCGCCCTCGGTGAGGCCCTTGAGCGGCAGCCGGTTCTCTTCCAGGGTGCCGGGGTCGAGGGGCTGTCCGTCCAGGGTGGCGGAGCGCAGCTCGGCGGGCTTCAGCTCGACGAAGGTGTCCGCGGCCGCTCGAGCCGTGAAGCGGATGACGGTGAGGGAGTCGAAGGTCTCCTCCCCGCGGGTCAGGTCGAGGGCGATCTCGTAGCGGTGGACGTCGAGGAGCCGGGCACGGGTCTGCGCATCGTCGCGCGTCAGTAGGGACATGAGGGACATGCTGCCTGATGCCGGTGACGGGGCACAGGGGCGGTTCGGTACGCGCTCTGTCGGTCTCTCACGCCGGAGCGCGTCGGTGTGCGTGGCCATTCGGAGGCGGGGGCTCGTGCGGTCCGCAAGGCGTGCCTGCGGGTGCGGTGGGGTGTCGTCGGTCGTTCCGGCGTCGGGCGCGGCGCACGGCCGGTCGCCGGTTGTCACTCCTCGGCGGTGGTGGGGCCTGTGGCGTCCTCGGCGATGCGCTCGTGGTGGCGGATGACCTCGGCGATGATGAAGTTGAGGAGTTTCTCCGCGAACGCTGGGTCGAGCTTGGCGCTCTCGGCGAGTCGGCGCAGCCGGGCGATCTGGGTGGCTTCACGGGCCGGGTCGGCGGGGGGAAGCTGGTGTGCGGCCTTGAGGTGGCCGACCTGCTGGGTGCATTTGAAGCGTTCGGCGAGCATGTGGACCAGGGCGGCGTCGATGTTGTCGATGCTGTCTCGCAGCCGGGCGAGTTCGGCGCGGACGGCCGGGTCGACGTCGGGGGTGGCGGTGTGGCGGCGGGTCATGGGCGCTCAGCCTAGGGTGTGTGCGGGTTCTCGATCGTCTTTGTCCGCAGTGCGGATCGCCCGCGGGTGGTGTTCGGATGGCCGTGGCGGCCTTGCGCCCGTGTCCACTCCGCCGTGGGGACCGAGCGCGCCTACAGTGGAATCACTGCTGGCGTCTTTGGGGGTGCGGACGTGGCGAACGGCGGACCGGTCGAGCACGGCTTTCCGCATCTGGACACGGTGCGGGCGGCGATCACCGCGCTGTACAGACGGCTCTCGTACGACACCGTGCAGACCTTCGCGACCAGCGTGCCTCCCGCCGATGTGGCCTTCTGTGACCAGGACGACCTGTATCTGGGTGCACAGCGCGTGGCGCGCGAGTTGGTGCGGCACTACCGGTTGCCGGATGCCCGGGTGATCGTCAGTTTCCGTGAGATGACCCATGCGGCGAATGTCGAACTCGCCGCGGGTCCCGAGTACTTCATCGAGCTGAACGATCGTTTCCGCACTCACCGGCGGGACATCGGCGCGGCCCTCGCGCACGAGGTGATGCACGTGTATCTGCACCGTCTCGGTCTGTCCTTCCCCGGGACGCGTGACAACGAGATCCTCACCGACACCGCGACGACGTACCTGGGCGCGGGCTGGCTGCTTCTGGATGCCTTCCGCGAGGACGGGGTGTCGTCGCAGAAGCTGGGCTATCTCACCCCGGAGGAGTTCGGTTACGTCCTTGCCAAGCGGGCCCTGGTCTTCGGTGAGGACCCGGCGGTCTGGTTCACCAGCCCGCAGGCGTACACGGCGTACACGAAGGGCCTGGCGCAGGCCCGCCGCGACGAGCAGCAGCCGCCGCTGACGGCGGCCGGCTGGGCGGGCCGCCGCCGCTACGCGAAGGATCGCCGCCATGCCCAGGAGAGCTCCTCCCTCGGCCCGTTTCCGGGGGTCCCCTACTCCTTCACATCGGCCGACCGCGGCCCGCTGCGGGTCTCCTTCCCGTGCCCGACCTGCCGGCAGCGGATCAGGGTGCCTGTGCGGGGGCGGGTGCGGGCGCGGTGCGGGCTGTGCCGGACGGTCCTGGAGTGCGATACGTGAGGAGCGACCCCGGCAGCAAGTCTTTCGTTCACCCGAACGAAAGACTTTGCTAGCCTGAAGGCATGAGCAGGAGCGACACGGACAGCAGGGACGCGGGAGAGGCCACGGACGACGAGCGGCGGGCCGACGCACTGCAGCGGCTCATGACCGTGGGACGGCAACACAGCGCCGTCACAGTGATGTTCCATTCGGCGATCGGAGCGCAGCAGGGCCTGAGCGCCACGGAGGAGAAGACCCTCGACTTCCTGGAGCGGCGCGGCCCGCTCACCGCGAAGGACATCGCGGAGCTGACCGGCCTGGCACCCGCGTCCGTCACCGGGCTCATCGACCGTATGGAGAACAAGGGCTTCGTCCACAGGGTCAAGCACCCCACGGACAAGCGGCGGGTGCTCGTCGAACTCGACCGGGAGAAGATCGGCGAACTCGCCGTGTTCTTCGAGGACTGGGCGCGCGATGTCGTCGACGCGTGCCAGGAGTTCAGCACGGAGGAGCTGGAGACCGTGACCCGGTTCCTGTCGGTGATGAGCGACCGGCAGCGCAAGGCCGCGGCCCGTCTGTCCGCATAGCCGGCGGGCAGAAGCCCCGGCAGCCGGCGCGCCACGCGCCGGGGTCCCCGCTCAGAGCCGTTCGATCACCGCCGCGTTCACCTGCCCGCCGCCCTCGCGCAAGCATGGAAGTCCGAAGCGGGCGCGTGCACGCCCACGCCGATCGATGCCGGCCGGCCAGGCGTGCGGGGCAATGCTCGTGGTGTGCGTGGCACTCAGTGGTGCTCGCCCTTGCTGGTGAGCGCGCGGTACTCCTCCGCCGTCGGCTTCGGGATGTGCGCCGAAGGTCCGTACATCGCCTTGGCGATCCTGGCGCGCAGCCTGCGCGCGGGGCCGACCTGCCGGGTGACGCCGTTCGCGTCGACGAGCGGCCCGATCTCGTACGGCGGTGTCTGTTCGTGCTGGGTGAGGGTGAACAACCGGTCCTGCGAGAGGGGTTCGTGGACCTCGACGTACTCGCCGTGCGGCAGCCGTTTGACGATGCCGGTCTCCCGTCCGTGCAGCACCTTGTCGTGGTCGCGGCGCTGAAGCCCGAGGCAGATCCGTTTCGTGACGATGAACGCCACGGTCGGTGCGACGAAGAAAGCGATGCGCACGAACCAGGTGATCGCGTTGATGGAGAGATGGAAGTGGGTGGCCCATATGTCGTTGCCACCGCCCACCAGCAGCACCCCGTACAGCGTGAGCCAGGCCACGCCGAGGGCGGTGCGCACCGGCACGTTGCGCGGCCGGTCCAGGATGTGGTGCTCGCGCCGGTCGCCGGTCACCCATGCCTCGATGAAGGGGTAGACGCCGATGGCCACCATGATGAGCGGGAAGAGTGTGAAGGGGATGAAGACGCCCAGGTTCAGGGTGTGGCCCCAGGCGTTGATCTCCCATCCCGGCATCACCCGGATCAGGCCTTCGGAGAAGCCGAGGTACCAGTCGGGCTGGGCGCCCGTGGTGACCAGGTCGGGCCGGTAGGGCCCGAAGCCCCACACGGGGTTGATGGTGGCGATCCCGCCCACGAGCGCCAGCACGCCGAAGACGAGGAAGAAGAACCCGCCGGCCTTCGCCATGTAGACGGGCATGAACGGCATGCCCACCACGCTCTTCTCGTCCCGTCCCGGGCCGGGGTACTGGGTGTGCTTGTGGTAGAAGACCAGGATCAGATGGGCGACGACCAGTCCCAGCATGATCCCCGGCAGCAGCAGCACATGGATCGGGAAGAACCGCGGGATGATGTCGTGACCCGGGAACTCGCCGCCGAAGAGGAAGAAGGCGATGTACGTTCCCACGACCGGCACGGACAGGATGGCGCCCTGCGCGAAGCGAACGCCGGTACCGGAGAGCAGGTCGTCGGGGAGCGAGTAGCCGGTCAGACCGGTGATGAAGGCGAGAAACAGCAGGGTCCAGCCGAACAGCCAGTTCACCTCGCGGGGCTTGCGGAAGGCGCCGGTGAAGAACACCCGCATCATGTGGACGAGCATCCCGGCGACGAAGACGAGGGCCGCCCAGTGGTGGATCTGCCGGATCAGCAGCCCGCCGCGCACGTCGAAGCTGATGTGCAGCGTCGACTCGTACGCCCGTGTCATGATCACGCCGTTGAGCGGGCCGTACGAACCGTGGTAGACGACCTCGGCGCTGCTCGGCTCGAAGAAGAGCGTGAGGTAGATGCCGGTGAGGATCAGGACGAGGAAGCTGTAGAGGCAGACTTCGCCCAGCATGAAGGACCAGTGATCCGGAAACACCTTGCGCATCAGGCCCTTGGCGACGGTGTTCGTCCCGAGCCGCCCGTCGGCCCAGTCGGCGAGCCGCTCCCCCTTGCTCGCCTGCCCGCGTCGTGAACTCCCTTCTGCCGCCGACCCGTTCACCGTTCGTACGCCATCCATGGAACGCCTCCCCCACGCTTCACAACAGGGTGACACGTCAAGCGGTTCCGACCAAGGGCACCGACGGCAAGATCCGGTCGGCCTTGCGGGAACTCGCCCACCGGCGGTCGTACCGCTCGGCGCCGCAGTTCCGTGCTTGCCGTTCGGATCCCCGACCTCCGTACACCGCCGGAACACGTGCGGCGGCGCCTGCCCGGTCGTCCGGTCGGGAACTGGTGGGCAGGCGCCGCCTGTTGGGGGTCTGGGGGAAAGCCCCGGATATCCCGCCCGTACGCCGTTGTACGGGACGTCGAGGTGGTGGGTCAGACCATGAGCGCGCGGTCCGTCGGGCGGATCGGGGCCGGCAGGTCGCTGGCGCCGGTGAGGAAGCGGTCGACGCCGCGCGCCGCCGAGCGGCCCTCGGCGATGGCCCACACGATGAGGGACTGGCCGCGGCCGGCGTCGCCCGCCACGAACACCCCCGGAACGTTCGTCTGGAAGTCGGCGTCGCGCGCGATGTTGCCACGCTCGTCCAGCTCCAGGCCGAACTGCTCTACCAAGCCGTTGTGCTGGTCCGTGCCCGTGAAGCCCATCGCCAGCGTGACAAGCTGGGCCGGGATCTTCCGCCCGGTGCCCGGCTTCTGTGTCAGCTTGCCGTCCACGAACTCGACTTCGGCCAGGTGCAGCCACTGCACGTTGCCGTCCGCGTCGCCCTCGAAGTGGGTCGTGGACGCCGAGTAGATCCGCTCACCGCCCTCCTCGTGGGCCGAGGTGACCTTGTAGAGGACGGGGAAGGTCGGCCACGGCTGGTCGACCGGGTGCCGCTCGTCGTTGGGGCGGGGCATGATCTCCAGCTGTGTGACGGAGGCCGCGCCCTGGCGGTGCGCCGTGCCCACGCAGTCCGCGCCCGTGTCACCGCCGCCGATCACGACGACGTGCTTGCCCTCGGCCGAGATCGGCGAGGTGATGTAGTCGCCCTCCTGGACCTTGTTGGACAACGGCAGGTACTCCATGGCCTGGTACACGCCCTTGAGTTCGCGGCCGGGGACCGGGAGGTCACGGGAGGTCGTCGAGCCCGCCGCGATCACCACCGCGTCGTACCGCTTGCGCAGATCCGTCGCCTTGAGATCGCGGCCGATCTCGACGCCCGTACGAAAGCGGGTACCCTCCGCGCGCATCTGCTCGATACGGCGGTTGACGTGCCGCTTCTCCATCTTGAACTCGGGGATGCCGTAGCGGAGCAGGCCGCCGACGCGGTCCGCGCGCTCGTACACCGCGACCGTGTGGCCGGCCCTGGTCAGCTGCTGGGCGGCGGCCAGGCCGGCCGGGCCCGAACCGATGACCGCGACCGTCTTGCCCGACAGGCGCTCGGGGGCCCGCGGCTTCACGGCACCGCCCTCCCACGCCTTGTCGATGATCGAGACCTCGACGTTCTTGATGGTGACCGGCTGCCGGCTGATGCCGAGCACGCACGCCGACTCACACGGAGCCGGGCACAACCGTCCCGTGAACTCAGGAAAGTTGTTCGTGGCGTGCAGCCGTTCCGATGCGGCGGCCCAGTCCTCGCGGTAGGCGTAGTCGTTCCACTCGGGGATCAGGTTCCCGAGCGGACAGCCGTTGTGGCAGAACGGGATGCCACAGTCCATGCACCGGCCGGCCTGCTTGTCGATGATCGGCAACAGCGAACCGGGGACGTGGACCTCTTTCCAGTCCTTGACACGTTCGCCCACCGGACGCGAAGTTGCGACCTCGCGCCCGTGCGTCAGGAAGCCCTTGGGATCAGCCATGGGTCGCCGCCTCCATCATCTTCTCGGTGATCTCGGTCTCGGAGAGACCGGCTCGCTCGGCGGCGTCCTTGGCGGCGAGCACTGCCTTGTACGTACTGGGAATGATCTTGCTGAAGCGGTCCACGGAGACGGACCACTCGGCGAGGAGCTTCTCGGCGACCGTGGAGCCTGTCTCGTCGGCGTGGCGGCGCACCACGTCGTGCAGCCACTGCTTGTCGGTGTCGTCCAGGGCCTCGACGGAGCCGTGGTTGCCGGCGTTGACGTTGTCGCGGTTCAGGTCGATGACGTAGGCGATGCCGCCCGACATACCGGCCGCGAAGTTACGGCCCGTCTCGCCGAGGACTACCGCGTGCCCGCCGGTCATGTACTCGCAGCCGTGGTCGCCCACGCCCTCCGCCACGACCAGCGCGCCGGAGTTGCGGACACAGAACCGCTCGCCCGTACGACCGCGCAGGAACAGCTCGCCGCCGGTCGCGCCGTAGGCGATGGTGTTGCCCGCGATCGTCGAGTACTCGGCGAGGTGCTCGGCGCCGCGGTCCGGACGGACCACGACCCGGCCGCCGGACAGGCCCTTGGCGACATAGTCGTTGGCGTCGCCCTCCAGGCGCAGCGTGATGCCGCGTGGCAGGAACGCGCCGAAGGACTGGCCCGCCGAGCCCGTGAAGGTGATGTCGATCGTGTCGTCGGGCAGGCCCGCGCCGCCGAACTTCTTCGTCACCTCGTGGCCGAGCATGGTGCCGACCGTCCGGTTGATGTTGCGGATCGGGACCTGGGCGCGCACCGGCTGGGCCTCGGCCTGGGAGCCGGCGGCCAGGGCGTCGGCGGCGAGCTTGATCAGCTCGTTGTCGAGCGCCTTCTGCAGGCTGTGGTCCTGGGCGACGGCCTGGTGGCGCACCGCGCCCTCGGGCAGCTCGGGCACATGGAACAGCGGATCCAGGTCCAGGCCCTGCGCCTTCCAGTGGTCGACAGCCCGCGTCACGTCGAGGGCCTCGGCGTGCCCGACGGCCTCCTCGACGGAGCGGAAGCCCAGCTCGGCCAGCAGTTCGCGGACCTCCTCGGCGATGAACTCGAAGAAGTTCACGATGTGATCGGCCTTGCCGGTGAAGCGCTCGCGCAGCACCGGGTTCTGCGTGGCGATGCCGACCGGGCAGGTGTCCAGGTGGCAGACGCGCATCATGACGCAGCCGGAGACGACGAGCGGGGCGGTCGCGAAACCGAACTCCTCGGCGCCGAGCAGCGCGGCGACCACCACGTCACGGCCGGTCTTCAGCTGGCCGTCGGTCTGCACGACGATGCGGTCGCGCAGCCCGTTGAGCAGCAGCGTCTGCTGGGTCTCGGCGAGGCCGAGCTCCCAGGGGCCTCCGGCGTGCTTCAGCGACGTCAGCGGGGAGGCACCGGTGCCGCCGTCGTGACCGGAGATCAGCACGACGTCGGCGTGCGCCTTGGAGACACCCGCGGCCACCGTGCCGACACCGACCTCCGACACCAGCTTCACGTGGATGCGTGCCGCCGGATTGGCGTTCTTGAGGTCGTGGATCAGCTGGGCCAGGTCCTCGATGGAGTAGATGTCGTGGTGCGGCGGCGGGGAGATGAGCCCCACGCCCGGCGTCGAGTGCCGGGTCCTGGCCACCCACGGGTAGACCTTCTGGCCGGGCAGCTGGCCGCCCTCGCCCGGCTTGGCGCCCTGGGCCATCTTGATCTGGATGTCGTCCGCGTTGACCAGGTACTCGGAGGTCACCCCGAAGCGGCCGGAGGCCACCTGCTTGATCGCCGAGCGGCGTGCCGGGTCGTACAGGCGCTCCGGGTCCTCGCCGCCCTCGCCGGTGTTGGACTTTGCGCCCAGTCGGTTCATGGCGATGGCGAGCGTCTCGTGCGCCTCCTTGGAGATGGAGCCGTACGACATGGCGCCCGTGGAGAAGCGCTTGACGATCTCGGATGCGGGCTCTACCTCGTCGAGGGAGACCGGCTCGCGGCCGGTCGCGAAGCCGAACAGGCCGCGCAGTGTCATCAGACGCTCGGACTGCTCGTTCACCCGGGACGTGTACATCTTGAAGATGTCGTAGCGGCCGGTACGCGTGGCGTGCTGAAGGCGGAAGACCGTCTCCGGGTCGAACAGGTGTGGCTCCCCCTCGCGGCGCCACTGGTACTCGCCTCCGATCTCCAGCGCGCGGTGGGCGGGAGCGATGCCGGAGGCAGGGTACGCCTTGGTGTGGCGGGCGGCGACCTCCTGGGCGATGACGTCGATGCCGACGCCGCCGATCTTGGTGGCCGTGCCGTCGAAGTACTTCTCGACGAAGGTCTCGTCCAGGCCGACGGCCTCGAAGACCTGAGCCCCGCGGTAGGAGGCGACGGTCGAGATGCCCATCTTGGACATGACCTTCAGGACGCCCTTGCCGAGGGCGTGGATCAGGTTGCGGATGGCCTTCTCGGGCTCGATGCCCGGCAGGAACGTTCCCGCGCGGACCAGGTCCTCGACGGACTCCATCGCCAGGTACGGGTTGACGGCGGCGGCGCCGTAGCCGATGAGCAGGGCGACGTGGTGGACCTCCCGGACGTCGCCGGCCTCGACCAGCAGGCCCACCTGGGTGCGCTGCTTGGTGCGAATGAGGTGGTGGTGGACGGCCGCGGTGAGCAGCAGCGACGGGATCGGCGCGTGCTCGGCGTCCGAGTGGCGGTCCGAGAGGACGATCAGGCGGGCGCCGTTCTCGATCGCGGCGTCGGCCTCCGCGCAGATTTCCTCGATGCGCGCGGCGAGCGCGTCGCCTCCGCCCGAGGCCCGGTAGAGACCGGAGAGCGTCGCGGCCTTCATGCCGGGCATGTCGCCGTCGGCGTTGATGTGGATCAGCTTGGCCAGCTCGTCGTTGTCGATGACCGGGAAGGGCAGCACGACGCTGCGGCAGGACGCGGCGGTCGGCTCCAGCAGGTTGCCCTGCGGGCCCAGCGACGAGCGCAGGGAGGTGACCAGCTCCTCGCGGATCGCGTCCAGCGGCGGGTTGGTGACCTGCGCGAACAGTTGGGTGAAGTAGTCGAAGAGCAGGCGCGGACGCGTCGACAGCGCGGCGATCGGCGAGTCCGTGCCCATGGACCCGATCGGCTCGGCACCGGTCTTGGCCATCGGCGCGAGGATGACGCGTAGTTCCTCCTCGGTGTAGCCGAAGGTCTGCTGGCGGCGGGTGACCGAGGCATGGGTGTGGACGATGTGCTCGCGCTCGGGCAGGTCGCCCAGCTCGATCTCGCCGGCCTGGAGCCACTCCTGGTACGGCTGCTGCGCAGCAAGGGTCGCCTTGATCTCGTCGTCCTCGATGATGCGGTGCTCGGCGGTGTCGACGAGGAACATACGGCCGGGCTGGAGCCGGCCCTTGCGGACCACCCGGGACGGCTCGATGTCGAGGACCCCGACCTCGGAGCCGAGGACGACCAGTCCGTCGTCGGTGACCCAGTAGCGGCCGGGACGCAGACCGTTGCGGTCCAGCACGGCACCGACCTGGGTGCCGTCGGTGAAGGTGACGCAGGCCGGGCCGTCCCAGGGCTCCATCATCGTGGAGTGGTACTGGTAGAACGCGCGCCGGGCCGGATCCATGGAGGCATGGTTCTCCCACGCCTCCGGGATCATCATCAGCACGGAGTGCGGCAGGGAGCGGCCGCCGAGGTGCAGGAGCTCGAGCACCTCGTCGAAGGAGGCCGAGTCGGAGGCCTCGGGCGTGCAGATCGGGAAGAGCCGCTCCAGCTTCTCCCGGGGGCCGCTGGGTGCATGGTCGGCCCCGAACTTGTCGGAGAGCAGCTGCGACTCGCGGGCGCGCATCCAGTTGCGATTGCCCTTGACCGTGTTGATCTCGCCGTTGTGCGCGACGAAGCGGTACGGGTGGGCGAGTGGCCAGCTCGGGAAGGTGTTCGTGGAGAAGCGCGAGTGAACCAGCGCGACGGCGGTGGCGAAGCGGCGGTCGGACAGGTCCGGGAAGAAGGGCTCCAGCTGGCCGGTGGTGAGCATGCCCTTGTAGACGATCGTGCGGGCGGACAGCGACGGGAAGTACACGCCGGCCTCGCGCTCGGCGCGCTTACGCAGCACGAACGCCTTGCGGTCGAGGTCGATGCCCTTGCTCGCGCCTGCCCCGGACTCCGTCACGAAGAGCTGACGGAAGGCGGGCATCGTCGAGCGGGCGGTCGCGCCGAGCAGCTCGGGGGCGACCGGGACCTCGCGCCAGCCGAGGACGGTCAGGCCCTCGTCCGCGGCGATCGCCTCGATGCGCGAGACGACCTCGGTGATGCCGACCTCGGGCAGGAAGGCGATGCCGACCGCGTAGGCACCCGCTTCGGGCAGTTCGAACCCGGCGACCTCGCGGAAGAAGGCGTCGGGAATCTGGGAGAGGATGCCGGCGCCGTCCCCCGAGTCGGGCTCGGAGCCGGTGGCGCCGCGGTGCTCCAGGTTGCGCAGTACCGTGAGCGCCTGTTCGACCAGCGTATGGCTCGCCTCACCGGTGAGGGTGGCTACGAAGCCGACGCCGCAGGCGTCGTGCTCGTTGCTGGGGTCGTACATACCCTGCGCAGCAGGGCGAGCATCCATGAACGGCCAGTTCTGGCCTTTCGCGGAGTGCTGGGACGGCTGGCGCGGCGTACGCATCGGCTCTCCCGTCGTCGTCGTGGCATGTTCAAGTGCCGAGGGACGACGTTGGCCCTCTGCGTGGAGTGCAACATTCCGTGCAGTCACATGATGGGGTGCTTTGCCGGGAACGGGATAGTTCCTTCCAACATGCGGACATCACCGAGGTGTGAATGCGGATGGTTCCCCGCACGGCGATGGATTCAAGGGGGGCGCAAGCGGACAGATCATGTCCGTCGGCCCGGGCGCGGCAGGCATCGTCGCCCGCCGCGATGTCTGCGGAAACAGGCGTCATTGCCCGCGGCGCTTACGGGTCATGCCCGGTGGCTGACCAGTCGAAACCGCCGAGTAACACCTACTTGCGCGGCCCCTTGCGCAAAGCCGTGCGCGTCACCCCAGGGCTGCACCGAACAGGCCGCCCAGAACATACGTCAAGCCCGCCGCGGCACCGCCCAGCGCGAGCTGCCGCAGCCCGCTGTACCACCAGGACCGAGCGGTCACCTTGGCCACCACCGCGCCGCACCCGAAGAGCCCGGCGAGGGCGAGCAGCACGGCGGGCCACAAGGCGTGGGCGCCGAGCAGATACGGCAGGACGGGCATGAGGGCGCCGAGCGCGAAGGACCCGAAGCTGGAGACGGCGGCGACCATCGGGGAGGGCAGGTCGGCCGGGTCGACGCCGAGTTCCTCGCGCGCGTGGATCTCCAGGGCCTGCTCGGGGTCACGGGAGAGTTGCCTGGCGACTTCGCGGGCCAGGCCGGGCTCGACCCCCCGCGCTTCGTAGAGCGCCGCCAGCTCTTCTTCCTCGCCCTCCGGGTGCTTTCTCAGCTCCCGCCGCTCCACGTCGAGTTCGGCCTCGACCAGTTCACGCTGCGAGGCGACGGAGGTGTACTCGCCGGCAGCCATGGAGAAGGCGCCCGCGGCCAGGCCTGCCAGCCCGGTGACGATGATGGTCTTCTGACCGACGGATCCGCCGGCGACACCCGTCATCAAAGCCAGGTTGGACACGAGCCCGTCCATCGCACCGAAGACGGCCGGGCGCAGCCAGCCGCCGTTGACGTCTCGGTGGGTGTGGTTGTTCCGGTGCGCTTCGTGCAGCGTCGCCTTGGTCTCGATGATGGCCATGCCCCGGACCCCCAGAATAGCTTGATTGGACTGTTTCCATTTTTCGACAACTCTGAAAGTACGCCGGAAAATGCCTCCCCGCCAGCAAGGAGAGGCTGGGCTAACCTGCGCTTTTACCGTCGCGCGCACTTGTGGGGGCACCTGGTGTCGCGGCATTCATGGTGTCGAAGGCTGAGATGCTGCGGCTGGCCGGGGCTCGGCCGCAGGACGGCCGGGAGCCGTCGGCGTTCGCGGAGAGGCGCCTGACAGCACAATGGCCGGTAGCTGTCGCTGAGGTACCGCGACAGCTACCGGCTCGGCCACCGATGGTCCAGCCCGGCGTTTCCGGGCTGCGCTCAGCCCTTCTTCGCCGACTCGGCCCCGTCCTCCGAAGCCACGACGTCCTCCGTCGCCTCGGCGACCACGGAAGCCTCGGCGTCCTTGGAGTCCTTGGAGTCCCCGGAGGCTTTGGGGTCCTCCTTGGCCTCCAGGCCGGCCGGCTTCTCGTCCTCCGGCCCCTCGTCGGCCGTGGAGCCACCTGCGGCCTCGGCGGCGCCGTCGGCAGCACCCGTCGGCTCCACGACTTCCTCACGTCCCGGCCGCAGCCGCGACGACACCACGATGTAGACCACCGCGAGCAGGAACACGAAAACCGCGGTCCAGACGTTCAGCCGCACACCCAGGATGTGGTGCGCATCGTCGACCCGCATGTACTCGATCCAGCCACGGCCCGCGCAGTACGCGGCGACGTACAGCGCGAACGCCCGTCCATGGCCGAGCCGGAAGCGGCGGTCCGCCCAGATCACCAGGAGTCCGACCCCGATGCACCACAGCGACTCGTACAGGAAGGTCGGGTGGTAGTAACCGGGCACCCGCCCGTCCGCCGCCGACGTGATGTGCAGCGCCCAGGGCAGATCCGTCGGCCGCCCGTACAGCTCCTGGTTGAACCAGTTCCCCCAGCGCCCGATCGCCTGTGCGAACACGATGCCGGGTGCGAGGGCGTCGGCGTACGCGGGCAGCGGGATGCCCCGGCGCCGGCAGCCGATCCACGCGCCGAGCGCCCCGAGCGCGATAGCGCCCCAGATGCCGAGCCCGCCCTGCCAGACCTTGAAGGCGTCCACCCAGTCACGGCCGTCGCTGAAGTACAGCTCGTAGTCCGTGATCACGTGGTAAAGCCGGCCGCCGACGAGGCCGAAGGGCACGGCCCAGACCGCGATGTCGGCCACCGTGCCAGGCCGCCCGCCCCGGGCGATCCAGCGCTTGTTGCCGAGCCACACGGCTACGAAGACACCGATGATGATGCAGAACGCGTAGCCGCGCAGCGGAATGGGGCCGAGGTGCAGCACTCCGCGCGACGGGCTGGGGATGTAGGCAAGTTCCATGGCAGGACCGACGCTACCGTGCCGGACAGGCACCATGGCAACCCACCGGGCTACGGCTCCATAACGTACGACGCCCCCAGCGCACCTTGAGTTCTAGTGGTCGTCGCAACACCCCAGCTCAAGGGGTGCGATGGAGTTCGAGATCCGCAAGGACAGACGCGGCGGGGGCGGTCGTCGGCT